>LDXP01000021.1 GCA_001443385.1 Candidatus Rokubacteria bacterium CSP1-6 | reverse complement strand
GCGCCGGGAGAGTGGTCCGCGCACGAGGTCGTCTGCCACTGCGCCGACTCAGAGACCAACGCCGCGGCCCGGATCCGTTATGTCGTCGCGGAGCCCGACCCCGTCGTCCTCGGTTACGACGAGAGCGCCTGGGCCGGGCGCTTCGACTATCAAAACCACCCCCTGGAGACCGCCCTCGCCACGGTCGAGGCGGTGCGCGCCAACACGGCTGCGGTGATCCGTCGTCTGCCGGAGGAGGCCTGGACGAGGGAGGGACGGCACACCGAGTCGGGCCGCTACACGGCTGAGGACTGGCTCAAGATCTACGCCGCCCACCTGGAGAATCACGCCCGCCAGATCGAGTCCAACCTCGCCGCCTGGCAGGCGCGAGGCGCCCCCGGCTCGACCCCGCGCTAGCGCGGGATGCCGTCGGCCGGCAGCGGCTCCCCGCCTGTTTCGCCTGCGCGTGCCTTCTACAGCGGTAACGGAACAGTCCCCTGCTGCTTCACGCTTGAGAGCGCACCCATACCTGCTGAGGTGGCCAAGGTCCTCGGACTGATGTCTATCGGCGTAACTCGGAAGAATAGTTCGCCCTGGTATTGGAACACCTCTCGAAAGATGCCCTCTACAACGCTTTCAACTCCTGGTAGTATGGTTCAGACCACGGCGACTTCGGGAAGTTAAGTTCGAGGCTGATCTGCCTGTTAGATTCGATGTACTTACTAAATTAAAGAAAGTTCTCTGACTCCATGTCTGCAATAATTAGGAAGGCTCCGTTGTAGCCACGTTTGAGAAGAGCATTTAGCGAGGATGATCAGCAGGGTTGACATACGTGAAGTCCAACGGTCCTATGCCGTGGGCCTGGATGACGGCCTCGCCTTCCGTCCAGGTGAAGTGGGGGGTGTTCGCGGGGAGCACGACGAAGCTCCCCGGTGGATACGCCTTCCCCTGGGCCGGGCTGAACGTCTCACCCGTCCCAAAGTAGACCGTGCCAGCGAGGACAGTCACGAGCTCATCTCGCGGGTGCCAGTGCGGTCCTAGCTTGTAGCCGGCCGGCAGTTTGAGACGCACCGTGAACGGGCCCGACTGGGCCGGGCTCCCTTGGAGTCGCGCGACCTTGACGCCGCGCGGCAGCACTGCTGGTCCGTCGCCCCACTGGATCCCGGCCGGCGTGAATCCCACCACGTGTTGCTGCGCTGTGGCGGGCGTACTGCTGAGCAAGACGATTGCAGCGACCCCTATCGGGAAAGAGCGTCCCATGTCGCGATCCTCCTCAATCGTTCAATCCCGCGAATCAGACCACGTCAGCCGCCCCTGAACGAAGATCTCTCAGTGATTGGTGCCCCACGCGTACTCCTTGTTCTTCGGGCAGGTTGTCGCCTCGAGTCCCCCCTGCGGCGACGCGTTATGCGGCGGGCCCTGCGGCCTATCCCCGCGTATCAGCGGGGCTTCAGGCCTGACCCCGCCAGAGGACGTGGCCGACGAAGAAGGGGCCAAGCGTCTGGAGGTACTGGGAGGTCTGGACCGTCTTCCGCATGGCCTGGATCAGGTGGGAGAGGGGGTGGAGGTCCCGGCCCACGAGGCCAATGACGAAGTCGTTGTCGTGGACGTCCACCCCGTGGCAGGCGAGGCGGATGTCGTGAGCGAGATCGGCGTCGCCGTAGGCGTGGCCGAGGACGCTGTGCTCGCGGATGACGGCGCCCTGCTCCTCGGGCGAGAGCCGCGCGAAGGCGCCCGCCCGGCGCAGCGGATACCAGATGGCCCACGGCCAGGCCGGATTGAGCGCCGTCCGGCGGGGGCGGTGGAGCAGCCAGTCCTCCAGATCGGGCTCGAAGCCCGATGAGTAGGTCCGGCCGAGCATCGTGAGCTCGGGCTTCAGGACGAGGCCGGCGAAGGGCTCGGCGGTGAGCAGCCCGCGGAGCCCGTTCACGAAGAACGTCGGACCCTCGTGAATGGCGAGCAGCCCGACCCCCCGCGGGTCGTTGACGTCCTGGTAGAGCACGGCCTCGAGCCGGCTCGCCTCCAGCGCGCGGACCAGGGGCTTCGGGTCGCCGCAGCCGCCGAGGACCTGGAGCTGCATCCAGAGGCGCCGGTCGGATCGCTGCCCCTTCGCCCCGCGCTCCTGGACCTCGATCTTGATCTCGCCCGGTGTGCTCATCCTAGCCGCCGCGGGTGTGCATCTCGAGGTGGGGGTCCTTCTTCAACTCCCCGATCTGGACGAGGGGGGTTCGATCGACGAGGGCGAGCCGCTCCTCGGCACCGCGATCGGCGCGGCGCTGCCACGTGGGGACGATGAAAGACTTCAGGGCGTCCGGCGACGCGCCGGCGCGGAGCGGGCCGCGGAGGTCCGTTCCGGTCTTCGCGTAGAGGCAGAGGTACCACATCCCATCGGCCGTGAGGCGGCTCCGGTCGCAGGAGCGACAGAAGGGCGCGGTGGTCGACGAGATGATGCCGAAGATCGTGCCGTCGGGCAGGATGTAGCGATCCGCCGGGGCCGTGCTCTCGTCGATCACCGGCTCGATCTTGCCGTAGCGCCCTTCGACGCGGGCCAGGATCTCGGTCCGCGAGATGACCTTGTCCATGGACCAGAGCGTGGCTCCACCGACGTCCATGTACTCGATGAAGCGCACCTCGGCGCCGGTCCGCTTGCCGTATGCGATGAGATCCAGCAACTCGTCGTCGTTCGTCCCCCGCACGACGACGCTGTCTAGCTTGAGCCCCTTCCAGCCCAGGCGCTGGACCTCCTGGATTCCCTCCAGGACCCGGGCGTGGGTGTCGCGGCGGGTGAGCGCTTTGAAGCGCTCGGGGCGGAGTGTATCCAGGCTCACGGTGACGCGGTGGAGGCCGGCCTCGTAGAGGGCGCGCGCCTGCTCGGCGAGGAGGACCCCGTTGGTCGTGATGGCGAGGTCGCGGATGCGCGGCTTGGCCGCGAGCAGCCGGACCAGCCGGGGCAGGTCCCGGCGCAGCAACGGCTCCCCACCCGTCAGCCGCACCTTGTCCACGCCCAGGTCGGCAAAGACGTCCACGAGCGCGCTGACCTCCTCGAAGGTCAGCAGGTCCTCGCGGGGAAGCCAGACGTACTCCTCCTCCGGCATGCAGTACTGGCAGCGGAGGTTGCACCGGTCGGTGACCGAGATCCGGAGATTCCGGAGCGGGCGACCGAGGGTATCGACGTGGGTCATGTCTCGACGAAGATCGAGCCCCCGTCCACCTTCACGGGGAAGCACGCGATCTTCACCGCTGGGTTGTTGGTGTTGGCTCCCGTGGCGACGTCCCAGCGCCAGCCATGCCAGGGGCACGTCACGATCGTGCCCTCCAGCTCGCCCTCCCCCAGGGGGCCCCCCCGGTGGAGACAGGTGTTATCCAGCACGTAGAACGTCCCGCCCACGTTGAAGAGGGCCAGGACTTTCCCGGCCGCTTCGACGACCTTGCCCTCGCCGGGCTTGAGTTCGGCCGTGTCCGCCACCTTGATCAGTGCGCCCATTCGTTGTTCTCCCCTTCGTTTCGCTCAGACGTCGGCGGCAACCAAGTCGAGGCCGGCCTTCTGGTACTCGCGGATGAGGCCGGCCTTCTTGACTCCCACGTCGAGGTGATCCCACGGGAACACCTCGTCCAGGGGCCGGGCGCGCGTCGTGTAGAAGGCCGGGTCTCCCTCCCACTCTCTCAGCGCCTTCCGCCAGTCCCCGCCGAGCCGTGCGGCGATCTCGAGGAACTCCGCCACGCGCCGGTCTCCGCGCGCCAGCAGCGCCTGAAGGAACGCTTCGCGGGGATTCTCGTGGAGCACCCGAACGTTGGAAAAGCGCCCGACGCCCCGCTTGATGATCCCGAGCTTCTCTTCGAGGCTCCGGGGCTCGTCGAAGGGCGCCCACTGGAACGGCGTCCAGGGCTTGGGGACGAAGGAGGAGATCGAGAGCGTGAGCTTGCCGAACGGGTGGCCGTCCGGATCGGGCACGCGCAGCCTGTCCAGGAGGCGACCAGCAAGATCCGGGATCGCCTCTATATCCTCGCGCGTCTCGGTGGGGAGGCCGATCATGAAGTAGCACTTGAGGTTGGGAATGCCGTGGCGCCTCACGAGGTGGCACGCCGCGTAGAGCTGCTCGTCGCTGATCGCCTTCCTGATGACCTGGCGGAGCCGCTCAGTACCGGCCTCCGGCGCCATCGTGAGGGTCCGATGGCCGCCGCGCTTGAGCGACCGGACCAGGTCCTCCGTCAGGCTGTCGGCGCGCAGCGACGAGATGGACACCTCGACGCCGTGCTCTTCGAGGATCTTCATCAACTCCCCGATCCACGGGTAGTCGGAGACGCACGCGCCCACCAGGCCCACGCGCTTGCCGTCCTTGGCGATCTTGGCCACCGTCTCCCTGAGCGACTCGAGGCTCCGGTGCCTCACCGGCCGGTAAATCTCGCCCTCCAGGCAGAAGCGGCAGCCCCGGCCGCACCCTTTGCCGACTTCCAGGAGGGACATATGCCCGTACTCCGCCCGCGGCGTCTTCAGCAGCGAGATCGTCTCGAACTGATTCACGTCCTTCAGGCGGCGCTTGATCACCACGGGCGGCACGTTCGCGTGCCGGGGAACGACGGCGGCCACGCTCCCGTCATCGGTGTGGCGAACCTCATAGGCATGGGGAAGATAGATTCCCTGGATCGAGGCGAGCCGGTCCAGGAAGGCGTCCCGCTTGTGGCCGGCCGGGTCGAGGCCCTCGAAGGCCTCGCGGTAGGCGGCGACGATTTCCCCGACAATCTCTTCTCCCTCCCCCACCACCACGAAGTCCATGAAAGGGGCGATGGGCTCGGGGTTGGCAAAGGCGCACACGCCGCCCATGAGGATCAAGGGGTCCTGGGGCCGGCGCGCCTCGGGGCGTAGCGGAATGCCGGCCATGCTGAGCAGCCGCAGCACGTTGATGTAGTCGCCCTCGTAGGTCACCGAGAAGCCGACAAGATGGAAGTCCGAGAGGGGGCGCTGGGACTCGAGCGAGAACGGCGGGGTTCGGGTCCTCAGATATTCATCCAGGTCCTCGGGGTCCGGGAAGAAGACCCGCTCGCAGACGACGTCGGGGAGGCGATTGAGGTGGGCGTACACGGTCTGGAAGCCGAGGTTGGACATGCCGACCGAATACGTGTTTGGGTAGACCAGGGCGACCGAGATCTTGCCCCCCCAATCCTTGACGATCCCTCCCTGCTCTAACGCCAGGAGGGCCTGCGCCTTTTTCCTCAGCTCCCAGGACATGTATTCCCTTTTTTTGTAATAAGTTACGGTGAATCAGTGTAGCAGATGCCCTAGAAGACGGCAAGGCGCCCCGCCCGGAGGATTACCCCTTGATGACACCCATGGGGCGGAGCCGGGCGACCCGCTTGGAGATTCCGAAGCGCTCGACGACCTCGACGACTTCCCGGACGTCCTTGTACGCCTCGGGCATCTCCTCCTCGAGCGCGTCCCGGCCCGTGGAGCGCGCCAGGATCCCCTTGGCTTCCAGCTCCCGCCAGATCTGCCGCCCCCGCGCCGCCTTCACGGCCGCGGTCCGGCTCATCAGCCGGCCGGCGCCGTGGCACGTGCTGCCAAAGGTTTCCCTCATCGCCCCCTCCGTTCCGACCAGGACGTAGGAGTAGCGCCCCATGTCGCCCGGGATCAGCACGGGCTGGCCGAGCCCCCGGTAGGCCTCGACCAGCTCCCCGTGGTGGGGGGGAAAGGCCCGGGTCGCGCCCTTGCGGTGGACGACCAGCCGCCGGCGCCGGCCGTCCACGTCGTGCTCCTCCGTCTTCGCGATGTTGTGCGCCACGTCGTAGACCAGGGACATGCCGAGCCCGGAGGGCGGGAGGGAAAAGGCGCGCGCGAAGACCTCGCGGCTGATGTGAGCGAGACACTGCCGGTTGGCGAAGGCGAAATTCGCGGCCGCGTTCATGGCGCCGAGATACTCGGTGGCCTCGGGCGAGTCGAGCGGCGCGCAGGCGAGCTGGCGGTCGGGAAGCGAGATGCCGAACCTCCGGAGAGCGCCTTCCAGCCGCCGCAAGTAGTCGGTGCAGACCTGATGGCCCAGACCGCGGGAGCCGGTGTGGATCATGACCGTGACCTGGTCCGGGAAGAGCCCGAGGATCCGGGCCCCGCGCTCGTCGTAGATTTCGTCCACGACCTGGATCTCCACGAAGTGGTTCCCCGAGCCCAGCGTTCCCAGCTGGCTCTTCCCGCGCTCGAAAGCCTTCGGGGACACCGCATCCGCGTCCGCCCCCGCGAGGCAGCCATTCGACTCGATGCGCGCCAGGTCGTCGGGGTCCCCGAAGCCGCGCTCCAGCGCCCAGCGGGCGCCGGTCTCGACGAGCCGCCGGGCATCAGCCGGCGAGAGCTTCACGCGCCCGCGGGAGCCAACTCCCGCGGGGATTGCCTGGTGCAGGGCATCCACCACCTGGCGCAGGCGGGGCTGCACCTCGGCCGCGTTGAGATTGGTCCGGAGCAGGCGCACTCCGCAGTTGATGTCGTACCCGACGCCGCCGGGGCTCACCACCCCGCTCTCGGCATCGGTGGCCACGACGCCACCCACGGGGAGGCCGTAGCCCTGGTGGATGTCGGGCATGGCGAGCGAGGCCTTGACGATGCCGGGGAGACACGCGGCGTTGGCGACCTGCTCCAGGGAGGCGTCGCGGCGGATCTGCGCCATCAGCGCCGCGTCGGCGAGGATGAGGCCGGGAACCCGCATTCCCGGCTTGGCGTCGGGGGGAATGCGCCAGAGGTAGGGACCGACTTGCTCGACCTTCAGGGGAACGTCCGCGGCTCAGACGCCCACGATCTGGACGTCGATGGTCCGCTGGCGGGGGCCGTCCAGCTCGGCCAGGATGATGCTCTGGAACCTCCCGAGGGACAGATCGCCCCCGCTGATCCCGACAGCCACGCTGCGTCCCAGCAGCGCGGCGCGCAGGTGGGCGTGGGCGTTCCCCCGCTCGCAGTCGGAGTAGCGCGGGTCGTCGTGGCGGTATCCGTTCCGCTCCTTCACCAGCCGGTCCAGCAGGGTCTTGAGATCCTCAAGGAGGGCCGCCTGGAACTCGTTCACGAACAGCGCGACCGTCGTGTGGAGCGAGTTGACGAGGAGGATGCCTTCCTTCACATCGGCACTCAGGACGACGTCTCGGATCTGCCTGGTGATGTCGTGGAGCTCCGTGCGCTTCTCGCTCAAGAGCGTGAGCGTCTTTCGCACCACCTTCAGCGTCTGCACGCCGATCCCCTCCCCTCCGCAAGCGTTCGGCTCTTCCCGTTGGTGCCGAGGGGGGGATTCGAACCCCCACGGCCCGGTCGGGCCAGCGGATTTTAAGTCCGCGGCGTCTCCCAGTTCCGCCACCTCGGCGCGTCACTTCGGCGGTCCCTGCGCGATTGGAGGCGGCGAGCGGATTTGAACCGCTGAATAGAGGTTTTGCAGACCTCCGCCTTGGCCACTTGGCTACGCCGCCGAACCCGGTTTCGATTTGGAGCGGGAAACGGGATTTGAACCCGCGACCCCTACCTTGGCAAGGTAGTGCTCTACCGCTGAGCTATTCCCGCGAACAACCCCCCAAATGCTAACAAGGGCCTTGAAGTCTGTCAACTTACGGGACATTTGCGCGTCAGGGAGCGGCCTCCCGAAGGTACCGGGCCGCTTCCTCCGGGGGGGTGGGGTTGATGAAAAAGCCGCTCCCCCACTCGAACCCCGCAACCTTGGTGAGCTTCGGGATGACTTCCAGATGCCAGTGGTAGTGGTTCGGGGACGGGGCGCGCAGGGGGGCCGTGTGGAGCATGAAGTTGAACGGCGGATCCGTCAGAACCCGGTTCATACGCCCGATAAGGTCGGCGACCACTACGGCCAGGGCCCGGACTTCCTCGGGCCCGACCTCGTCGTACGCCGCGCGGTGGGTGGTCGGGAGGATCCACGTCTCGAACGGGAACCGCGGGGCGAAGGGCGCCAGCGCGATGAACCCCTCCCCTTCCCGGATGACCCGGCCGTTGCCCTGGCGCTCCTGCCGGATGATGTCGCACCAGACGCAGCGTTCCTTCTTGCGAAAGTACCGGGCGGATCCCTCCATCTCCTCCTCCACCATGATCGGCACGATGGGCGTCGCGATGAGCTGGGAGTGCGGGTGCTCCAGGGACGCCCCGGCCGCTTCCCCGTGGTTCTTGAAGATCAGCACGTACTCGAAGCGCGGATCCTTCTTGAGGTCCACGATCCGCTCCCGGTACGCCCAGAAGACGTCGGTCACGGCCGCCTCGGGGAGGGTGGCGAGGGTCGCCGTATGATCCGGCGTCTCGATCACGACCTCGTGGGCGCCGACGCCGCTCATCCGGTCGTAGAGCCCGATCCCCTCGGGCTCGAGCGCCCCCTCAATGCGGAGCGCGGGGAACTTGTTGGAGACCACCCGGAGCGACCAGCCGGGGCCGTTGGAGGGCCGGTCGGGGGGCCGGAGGGCCAGGATCTCCGGCGGCGTCTGGCCTTCGTTGCCCGGGCAGAACACGCAGTGGCCGCCCTTGGTCCGGACCGGATCCGGTCCGAAATCGGAGGGCCGCCGCGCCCGTTCGGTGGAGATGATGACCCAGCGCCCCACCACGGGGTCTTTTCTCAATTCCGGCACTCAGTGGCCTCGGGGGGCGCTCGTCGCCGGCAGATGTTCTTCCTCGGCCCGGGGCTCGCGCTGGAGGAGCGTCGCCAGCGCCTCCTGCGGCGTTTTTCCCTCGAAGAGCACCGCCGCGACCTCCTGGCAGATCGGCAGCGCAACGCCCTTCTGCCGCGCCAGCGCCGTCGCCGACCGGCTGGTCCGGGCGCCCTCGGCAACCATCCGGGTCTCTCCCCGCGCCTGCTCGAAGGTCTTGCCGCGCGCCAGCGCGAGCCCCAGGGCGTGGTTCCGGCTGAGCGACCCCGTGCACGTCAGGACGAGGTCGCCGATTCCCGCCAGCCCGGCGAACGTCGCCGGCGAGGCCCCCAGGGCCACGCCGAGCCGCGTGATCTCGGCCAGTCCCCGCGTGATCAGGGCCGCGCGCGCGTTCTCGCCGAGCCTCAGACCGTCCGAGATCCCGGTGGCGATGGCGATGGCGTTTTTCAGCGCGCCGCCGATCTCCACCCCGAGCACGTCGCGGTTGGTATAGAGGCGGAACTCGGGGGAGGAGAGCCGGTGCTGGAGGGCCTTGGCGACGTCCGGATCGGCGGAGGCCACCACGGCGGCCGTCGGCAGCCCCAGCGCGACCTCCCGCGCGAAGGTGGGCCCGGAGAGCACGGCGATCGGTGAGCCGGGGCAGCGGGCGCTTGCGACCTCGGACATGCGGCGGGAGCGCTCGGGCTCCAGCCCCTTCGTGGCCGAGAGGATGGTTACTCCCCCGCCCAGGTGCGGCGCGGCCACTGCCATCACGGCGTCGAAGGCGTGCGAGGGGACGGCCACGATGGCGAGCCCCGCGCCGCCGAGCGCCTCGGCGAGGTCCGACGTGACCGTGAGCGTCTCGGGCAGGGGGATGTCCGGGAGGTACCACGAATTCTCCCGTTTGGAGCGCATCAGGCCGACGAGCGTCGTGTCGCGCGCCCAGAGCCTGGTCGCGAGGCCGAGCCGGCCGAGGTGAACCGCGAGCGCCGTCCCCCAGCTCCCGCCCCCGACCACCGCGACCGGCGCCGCCGTCATGAGGTCGAGACCCGCCCCCCCAGCTTCCGCTCCGTTCCGGACAGGAGGCGGGCCACGTTGTCGCGGTGCCGCAGCGCGATGATCAGAGCGACGGCGAGCCCCGCCAGGGCGTCGCTCCAGTGGTAGCGCCCGAGCAGCACCGCGCCGATGGGAACGCAGAGCGCGGCCGTCAGCGAGGCGAGGGAGACGTAGCGAAAGGTCGTGGCCACGGCCACCCAGACGAGGATCGCCGGGAGAACGGTGAGGGGCATCAGGTGGAGGAACGCCCCCAGACCGGTCGCCATGCCCTTCCCGCCCCGGAACCCCAGGAAGACCGACCAGCAGTTGCCGACGACGGCCAGCAGCGCGCCGGCGCCTCCCCACCACGGCTCCGGCCCGAGGGCCAGAGCGATCCAGACCGCCGTGTAGCCCTTGGCCGCGTCGAGCAGCAGGGTGATCACCGCCGGCCCCTTCCCGAGAGTGCGGAGCACGTTGGTGGCGCCGATGTTTCCGCTCCCGTAGGCCCGGATGTCCATGCGGAGAACCCTCGCGACGAGGTAGCCCACCGGCACCGCCCCCACGAGATAGACGAGCACGAGCCCGGCGAGGCTCAGGGGAGTTACGACCACCGCTCGGTATCCCGGACCAGCGCGTGGTAGTCCGCCTTGCGGAAGAAGCGATAGAAGTAGTCGGCCCCCGAAATCACCGTGAGGGCCAGCGCCACCCACAGGGCCGCGTACGCGAGCCAGTAGAGCGGCACGTACTCCATGGGCGGGACGCCTTTCTCGAAGATCAGCAGGGTGATCGCCACGTATTGGGTGGCCGTCTTGTACTTGGCGAGCGTGGACGCCGGGACGATGACGCCGACCCACGCCGAAATTCCCCGGAGGGCCGTCACCGCGAACTCCCGGCCGATGATGACCACCGCCATCCAGGCCGGCAGCGTTTCGGTCTGCACCAGGGCGACCAGCGCGGCGGCGACGAGAATCTTGTCCGCGACCGGGTCGAGCAGCTTGCCCAGTGTCGTCACCTGATTTCTCCGGCGCGCGATCACCCCGTCCAGCCAGTCGGTGAGCGATGCCGCGACGAAGATCAGCGCCGCGATCAGAGCATGCACGCGCGATGAGGAGATCATGAACACGACGACGAGGGGGACGAGAACGATCCGGGTGAGCGTGAGGAAGATGGGGATGTTCACGTCGTGTCCCTGCCTGCCGGGCAAAAAACCTCGCTCATTATGCGTCCCCGCAGCGTCATTGTCAAGGTTGCCCGGCGGCGACGCGCCCGTTCCGGAAGAGGGGAACTGCGGTCCACGCGTCCACCGCGAGGCAGGCGGCCAGATCTTCCGCGCGCCCCCTCGCCAGCAGGTGGCGGCCCCAGTGAGACTCGGAACGCAGATCGTCCAGCCGGTGGCGGTAGTCCCGCGCCGCCCCGCGGGCCATCGCCGCCGTGTCGCTCAGCTCGAGCGCCCCGGCACCGGCGAGCGCGTCGATGATCAAGCCCGCGCACACCGTGTCCTCGAGCGACACCTCGCCCGCCTCCCCGGCGCACGCCAGCGTCAGGTCCCGGGCCTGGTCCTGGGCCCACTGCGCCACGGCTTTGACGTTGACGAGCCCGGCGACCGCCGTGGCGGCGGCGCTCGCGGCCCGGAGCAGCGCCTTCGTGCCGTTGGTCGTGGTCAGGACGACGATCTTGCCGGCCACGCGCTGCGCGGTGTACTCGAGCGGCGAGTTGCCGAGGTCGAACCCGTCGATGGGGTCGCCGCCGCGCTCCCCGGCGAGGAGGACCTCTCCTCGGGGAAAGGCGCGCGCCCGCTTTCGCGCTTCCTCCGGCGTGAGAGCGGGGACGATGGCCCGGCAGCCGCCGGCGAGCGCCGTCACCACCGTGGTCGCGGCTCGGAAGACGTCGATGACGACCGCGGTCCGGGAGTGAAGATCCGCCCCGAGCTCGGCCGGGGTCAGCACCACATGGACGCGCACCGGCCTAGCCCCGGCGGTCCCGGAGGGCGCGGATCTTGAGGCGGAGCGCGTTCAGATTGATGAAGCCCTCGGCGTCCTTTTGCCGGTACACCTGGTCGGCTTCGAACGTGGCGAAATCCGGCCGGTAGAGGCTCCGCGGCGATTTGCGTCCCAGCACGCTGATGCCGCCCTTGTAGAGCTTGAGCCGCACGGTGCCCGTCACGTCCTGCTGGGCTTCATCCATCAGGCGCTGGAGCGCCGCCCGCTCGGGGGAGAACCAGTAGCCGTAGTAGATCATCTCAGCGTAGCGAGGCGTGAGGGAGTCGCGCAGATGGAGGACCTCGCGATCCAGCGTCAGCGATTCAAGGGCGCGGTGGGCCGCGTGGAGGATCGTGCCGCCGGGCGTCTCGTACACTCCGCGTGACTTCATCCCCACGTAGCGGTTCTCGACGAGATCCACCCGCCCGATGCCGTGTGCGGCGCCGAGGCCGTTGAGGCGTTCCAGGAGCTCGACGGGGCCGAGGGGCCGCCCGTCCACGGCCACGGGGTTGCCGGCCTCGAAATCGAGCGTCACCTGGGCCGGAACATCGGGGGCGTCCTCGGGGGAGGCCGTGAGGAGGAACATTTTGGGGGGCGGCTCGGCCCAGGGGTCCTCCAGGATCCCGCCCTCGTAGGAGACGTGGAAGAGGTTGCGGTCCGTCGAGTACGGGCGGTCGGCGGTGACGGGGACGGGAATGTCGTGGCGCTGGGCGAAGGCGATGAGGGCCGAACGGGAGTCGAGCTCCCATTCCCGCCACGGCGCGATGACCGCGAGCTGGGGCGCCAGCGCCGCGTAGGCGAGCTCGAAGCGGACCTGGTCGTTGCCCTTGCCGGTCGCCCCGTGCGCCACCGCGTCGGCGCCTTCCCGGAGGGCGATCTCCACCTGGCGCTTGGCGATGAGCGGCCGGGCGATGGAGGTGCCCAGGAGGTAGCCGCCTTCGTACACCGCGGTGGCGCGGAGCATCGGGAAGACGAAGTCGCGCACGAACTCCTCCCGGACGTCCTCGACGAACGCGCGCGCGGCGCCGGTCTTCAGCGCCTTGTCCCGGACCGTGAGCAGCTCCTCTCCCTGCCCGAGATCGGCGCAGAAGGCAATGACCTCGCAGCGGTGCGTCTCGATGAGCCACCGGAGGATCACGGAGGTGTCGAGCCCCCCGGAGTAGGCGAGGACGACCTTCTTGGGGGATCGCGGGGCCATGGGCGGCCTACCCGAGCGGGAACCCGACGTCCCGCGGCTTGGCCGCAGCGGGGGCCTGGGCGTGGAGGGTGATGCGCTTGATGTTGTAGTACAGCAGGTAGATCTGCCGGGGGCCGTCCTCGGCGTGGGCCAGGAGGCAGAGCCAGTTTTCCCTCGTCTGGAGGAGGCTTCGCACGTAGAGGACGCTCCCGTCATCCAGCAGGAACTCGACCACGGGACTGGCGATCTTGCGCTCGCGCGCGAAGCCCTTCGCCTGCTCGAGGAAGTGCTGCTCGAAGAACGCCCGGTCAAACATCCCCGCCTCCCAGGAGGTGGACCATGACCGCCTTCTGGGCGTGCAGCCGGTTCTCCGACTGATCCAGCACGACGCTCTGGGGCCCGTCCAGCACCGCGTCGGTGATCTCCTCGCCCCGGTGCGCCGGCAGGCAGTGCATGACGAGGGCGCCCGGCCGGGCGAGCCCCAGGAGGTGCTCGTTGAGCTGGTAGCGCCGGAACGCCTCGAGCCGCTGCTCGCGCTCGGCTTCCTGCCCCATGCTGATCCAGACGTCGGTGTAGACCACGTCTGCGCCCTCGACGGCCTCGCGGGGGTCCGTGGTCAGCGTCAGGCGGCCTCCGAGGTCGCGGGCCCGCGCCTGGATCGCGGGATGCGGCGCGTAGCCCGGCGGCGTCGCCATCGACAGCGGGGTGCCCAGGAGCGCGGCCAGCAGGAGCAGCGAGTGGCAGACGTTGTTCCCGTCGCCGATCCAGGCGAGCCGGATGCGCCCGAGGTCCATTCCCCGCTCCCAGAGCGTGAAGAAGTCCGCGAGGGCCTGGCAGGGGTGCTCGAGGTCCGAGAGCCCGTTGATGACGGGCACGGTCGCGTGGGCCGCCAGCGCCTCCACGGTGGCGTGGCGGTAGGTGCGCGCGGTGATGATGTCCACCCAGCGGCTCAGGTTCCGGGCGATGTCGGGAACCGACTCGCGGACGCCGAGGCCGATCTCCTGGGCCGAGAGGTACACGGCCGCGCCGCCCAGCTGGACCATGCCCACCTCGAAGGTGACGCGCGTGCGGAGCGAGGGCTTCTCGAAGATCAGGGCCATCGTCCGGCCGGCCAAGGGCGTGCCGCGGTCGCCGGCCTTTTGACGGGCCTTCAGCGACGCCGTCAGCCGGAACAGCTGGAGAACTTCCTCCCGACTCAGGTCCCCGATCGACAGAAAATGGCTCATCGGACCAACCCTGTCATGCTTTTGCGAGAGCGCCGTCCAGAATGGCCAGGGCGTGGTCGCACGTCGCTTCGTCCACGATGAGCGGCGGCTCGAGTCTCAGGACCATGTCCCCGGCGGTCAGGACCAGGAGGCCCGCCTCCCGGCAGGCCGTGACGAGCGCCGCGGCCGGGCGGGAGAGCTCGATGCCGATCAGGAGACCTTTGCCGCGCACCTCGCGGATGTCGGAGTGCTTCGCTTTGAGGGCGGCGAGGCCGTTCATCAGGTGGCGGCCCACCCGCGCCGCGCGCTCCGGGAGCTTTTCCTCGAGGAGCGTGGTGAGCGTGGCCAGGGCCACCGAGGCGACGAAGGGCGTGCCGCCGAAGGTGGAGGCGTGGGTGCCGGCCGTGAGCCCCCGGGCGACGGGGTCGCGCGCGACCATGGCACCGATGGGGACGCCGTTGGCCAGCCCCTTGGCGAGCGTCATGATATCCGGCTCCACGCCCCAGTGCTGGTACCCCCAGAGCGTGCCGGTCCGCCCCAAGCCCGTCTGGACCTCGTCCAGGATCAGGAGCGCTCCGGCCTCGTCGCAGAGCTTCCTCAGGCCGGGGAGATACCCGTCGTCGGGGACGTTCACGCCCCCCTCGCCCTGGACCGGCTCCAACAGGACTGCGGCGGTCCGGTTATCCAGCGCTCGCTCCACCGCCCGGAGGTCGTTGAAGGGCACGTGCTTGAAGCCCGGCATGAGCGGCTCGAAGCCCTGGCGGTACTTCTCCTGCCCGGTGGCGGTCACCGTGGCGAGGGTGCGCCCGTGGAAGGAATTCCGCATCGCGATGATCTCGTAGCGATCGCTCGCGAAGTGCTCACGGCAGTATCTCCGGGCCAGCTTGAAGGCCGCCTCGTTGGCTTCGGCGCCTGAGTTGCAGAAGAAGACCCGGTCGCCGAACGAGTTCTCGCAGAGAAACCGGGCGAGATGGGTCTGGGGCGCCGTATGAAAGAGGTTGGACACGTGGATCAGCGTCCCCGCCGCCTCCCGGATGGCTCCCGTGACCCGCGGATGGCAGTGCCCGAGCGCCACGACGCCGATCCCGGCGGTGAAATCCAGGTACTCGCGCCCATCGGAATCCCAGACGCGGACCCCCTCGCCGCGGACAAGGCAGATGGGGGCCCGGGAGTACGTCGGAACGTGGTACCGCTCGGACCACTCGAGGAGCGTCTTGGTGTCCACGGTGTCCCCCTCAGAGAACGATCTCGGTTCCGATCCCTTCCTTCGTGAAGATCTCGAGCAGGATGGCGTGGGGGATGCGGCCGTCGATGATGTGGCATTTGGCGGTTCCGCCCTCCAGCGCCTTGAGCGACGACTCGACCTTGGGGAGCATCCCCCCCTCGATCACGCCGGCCCGGATCAGGCGCTCGGCGTCCTTCCGCGTCAGTGTCGAGAGCAGCGTCCCGTCCTCGCCCTGGATTCCGTCCACGTCGGTCAGGTGGATGAGCTTTTCGGCGACGAGGGCCGCGGCCAGCTCCCCGGCCACCAGGTCCGCATTGATGTTGTAGGTCTCTCCGGCCGCTCCGACCCCTACCGGGGCGATCACCGGAATGAACCCGTTCTCCTCCAGGAGCTTGATGGCCTGAGGATTGATCTGTTCCACCTCGCCAACCAGGCCGATGTCCACCGCCTCGCCCTGGGGCGTCCGGTGGGTCAGCCGGCGCGCGCGGATCAGGTTCCCGTCCTTGCCGGACAGGCCGACGGCCCGCCCGCCGTGGAGGTTGATCAGGCCCACGATCTCCTTGTTGATCTTGCCGACGAGGACCATCTCGACGATGTCCATGGTCTCCGCGTCGGTGACCCGCATGCCCCCGACGAAGCGCGGTTCCTTGCCGAGGCGCTTCATCAGCGCCCCGATCTGCGGCCCGCCGCCGTGCACGATCACGGGGTTGATCCCCACGTAGCGGAGCAGGATGACGTCGAGGGCGAAGGATTCCTTCAGATCCGCCTGCTCCATGGCCGCGCCGCCGTACTTGATGACGAGGGTCTTGCCCTGGAAGGCGCGGATGTACGGCAGGGTTTCCATCAGGATTTCGGCCCGCCCGATCATTGCCTTCACGTCCCGGCTTGGCATGGCTAGAGAATATAGCGCGAGAGGTCTTCGTCTTTGATGACGTCGGCCAGGCGCGTGTGGACGTAGCCCCCGTCGATGGTCAGCTCCTTGCCGGGCATGTCGGGCGCGGCGAACGAGATCTCTTCCAGAAGCTTCTCCATGATCGTGTAGAGCCGTCGGGCGCCGATATTCTCGGCGCGCTGGTTGACGAGCGTCGCCAGCTCGGCCACGGCGTCTACGGCATCGGGCGTGAAGTGCAGCGTGACACCTTCGGTGTTCAGGAGCTCGATGTACTGCCGGATCAGCGCGTTCTGGGGCTCGGTCAGGATTCGGATGAAGTCCTCGCGGGTCAGCGCGTCGAGCTCCACCCGGATCGGAAACCGTCCCTGCATCTCGGGAATCAGGTCGGACGGCTTGGCGACGTGGAAGGCCCCGGCCGCGATGAAGAGGATGTGGTCGGTCTTGACCGGCCCGTACTTTGTCGTCACCGTGGAGCCCTCGACGATGGGGAGCAGGTCCCGCTGCACGCCCTCCCGCGAGACGTCCGGCCCGTGGCCCGCCTCGCGCCCCGCGATCTTGTCCAGCTCGTCGAGAAACACGATGCCCGAGTTCTCGACCCGGTGGATCGCCTGGGCGACGACCTCCTCCATGTCCACGAGCCTCTGGGCTTCCTCCTGGGCCAGGAGCCGCTTGGCCTCGGCCACCTTGACCTTCCGGCGCTTGGTCTTGGTGGGGAGCATGTTGGAGAGCATCTCGCGGAGATTGATCCCCATCTCCTCCATCCCCTGCCCCGAAAAAATCTCGACGATGGGGGTGACCTGGGACTGGATCTCGAGCTCGATCAGTCGCTCGTCCATCTTTCCCGCCCTGAGCTGGGCGCGCAGCTTGTCCTTCGTCGCCTGGCGGGACGCCTCGGGCGAGACCTCCTCCAGCGTCTGGCTCTGAAACGGCTCCGACTTGCGGCGGGGCAGCAAGAGATCCAGCAGGCGCTCCTCGGCGAGGGCCTCGGCCTTCTCGCGCACCGCTCCCGCCATCTCGCCCTTCACCATACTGACGGCGAGCTCCGTCAGGTCGCGGATCATGGATTCAACGTCCCGCCCCACGTAGCCGACCTCGGTGTACTTAGAGGCCTCCACCTTGAGAAACGGGGCCTGGGCCAGCTTCGCCAGGCGGCGGGCGATCTCGGTCTTCCCCACCCCGGTGGGCCCGATCATGATGATGTTCTTCGGGGCCACCTCGTCCCTCAGCTCGGGGGGGAGCTTCTGCCGCCGCCAGCGGTTCCGGAGGGCGATGGCCACGGCGCGCTTGGCCCGCTCCTGACCGATGATGTAGCGGTCCAGCTCGATCACGATCTGGGCCGGAGTCAGCGGGGCCATCGGATCTTCCAGGGGCTTCATAGCTCTTCGACCGAGATGCGGTCGTTCGTGTACACGCAGATGGCCGCGGCGATCCGCATCGCCTCTTCGACGATCTGCTTGGCGTCGAGGTCCGAGTGCGCCATCAGGGCCCGCGCGGCGGCGAGAGCGAAGGGGCCGCCCGAGCCGATCCCGATCACGCCGTCGTCGGGCTCGATCACCTCCCCGGTTCCGGAGAGGATGAAGGAGCGTTCCTGGTCGGCCACCGCGAGGAGGGCCTCGAGGCGCCGCAGGACCCGATCGGTGCGCCAGTCCTTGGCGAGCTCCACGGCGGCCCGCGACAGGTTCCCGCGGTACTCCTCGAGGCGGGCCTCGAACTTCTCGAAGAGGGCGAAGGCATCGGCGGCCGTGCCCGCGAAGCCCGCGAGCACCCGGTCGTGGTAGATCTTCCTGACCTTGCGCGCTCCCGCCTTGACGATGGTGGGGCCGATGGACACCTGGCCGTCACCCGCCAGCGCCACCTTCCCCTTGTGGCGCACGGACACCACCGTGGTGGCCCGGATCGGATGTTCGATCATGTTCGGGCCTTCGTAGCCCTGGTTCCGCCGGGGGAGGCACCGGAGGGGGCGGGGACCCCCTCCGGATGGGCCCTGGGGTGAGCAGCATCGTATACCCGCATGAGGTGGTCGGCGCTGACGTGCGTGTAGCGCTGGGTCGTGGACAGCCGGCTGTGGCCGAGGAGGTCCTGGATCAGCCGGAGGTCGGCGCCGGCATCGAGCATGTGGGTGGCGAAGGTGTGGCGGAGCGTGTGGGGCGTCACGCGCCGCGTGAGCCCGGCGGCCCGGCTCCTGGCCTTGACGATCCGGTGGACGCTCCTCACCGTGAGGCGCCTGCCCCTGAGGTTGCGGAAGAGCGGGCCGTCGGCCTGCCCGCACGCGCCCAGGTGGGCGTCCAGGGTCTGGAGGGCGGCGTCGCCCACGGGGATCATCCGCTCCTTGGCGCCCTTGCCGCGCACCCGGATCGTGCCCCCGGCCCGATCGAGATCGGCCAGGTCCAGGCCGCACAGCTCGGCCACCCGCGCCCCCGTGGCGTAGAGCATCTCGAGGATCGCCCTGTCGCGCGCCGCGGCAGGATGCTCGAGCAGGAGCGTGGCCTCGTCGATTGGCAGGAAGGAGACGAGCCGCTTCGGCAGCCGCGGCGGGGGGATCTCCCGCGCCGGGTTCTTGGGGAGCCCGCCGCGGCGAGTCAGGAAGGCCAGGCAGCTTCGGATGGCCGCCAGCTTGCGCGCGATGGAGGAGCGGGAGAGGCCGGCCTCGTACAGCCGCGCCAGGTACTGGCGCAGCAGGCGCGCGTCCACCTCCGCCATCCGGCCGACGCGCCGCGCCGCGAGGAAGCGGCGGAACTGCGCGAGATCGGTCCGGTAGCTTCGAAGGGTGTGGGCCGACGCGCCCCGCTCGACAGCCTGGTACCGGAGAAACGCCTCGACGGGATCCCTCATCCCGCGCTGACCTCGGTCTCCTGCTTGTAATTGCAGCCGTCCCTGGCGCAGTACCGCAGGAGCTTTTTCCCTCGGGCGTAGCGCGCCAGGAGGAACGGCGCTGCGCACTTCGGGCAGGGCTCGGGGACCGGGCGCTGCCACAGGATGTACTTGCAGCGGGGATAGTTGGAGCAGGCGTAGTAGGCCTTGCCGCGTCTGGAACGCCGCTCGACGAGCTGTCCCCCGCACCCCTCCTGGGGGCAGGCGATGCCGGTCGTCAGCGGCTTGGTGTTCTTGCACTCCGGGTAGCCCTGGCACGCGATGAACTTCCCGTAGCGGCCTTCCTTGATGACCATGGGCTTGCCGCACTGGTCGCAGACCTCGCCGGGAACGACTTCTGCCGCGCGCCCGCGGCCGTTCCCATTGAGGTCCTGCGTGAACTTACAGTCGGGGTAGCCCGAGCAGGCGAGAAATCTCCCGTACTTCCCCCAGCGCTCCAGGAGCGGCTTGCCGCAGTCGGGACACGCCTGGCCCGTGGCCGCCGGCTCCTTTTTCCCGGCCTGCTTGAGCTCTTTTTCGAAGCGCTTGTAGAAGTGCTGGATGGCCTCGGTCCAGGACGCCTTGCCTTCCTCGATCTTGTCGAGGTCTTCCTCCATCTGGGCGGTGAACTCGACGTCCATGATCCCGGGAAACAGGGGCACCAGGAAATCCGTGACGTGGAGGCCGAGCTCGGTCGGGTAGAGCGTGCCTTTCTCCCGCCGGGCGTAGCCGCGCTCCTGGATCGTGCCCATGATCTGGGCGTAGGTGGAGGGCCGGCCGATGCCACGCTCCTCGAGGAGCTTGACGAGCGACGCCTCGGTGTAGCGCGGGAGCGGCTGGGTGAAGTGCTGCTTCGGGTCCAGCGCGAGGAGCGCGAGCTCTCCCCCCGCCGCGAGGGGCGGCACCACCGCCTCGGCCTCTTCCTCGGCGGGCGCCTCCGATTCTTCGCGGCTCTCCACGTACACGGCCGTGAAGCCCGGGAAGCGGAGCGTGAATCCCTGAGCGCGGAAGAGGCAGTCGCCGGCCTGGATGTCCGCGGCCACGGTGTCGTAGATCGCCGGGAGCATCTGGCTCGCCAGAAAGCGCTCCCAGATCAGGCGGTAGAGGTTCAGCTGGTCCTTCGTGAGGAACCGGGCGAGCGCCTTCGGCTCCTTGGCGACGTCCGACGGCCGGACCGCCTCGTGGGCCTCTTGCGCCCCCTTCTTGGAGCGGTACACGGGTGGTGAGGCCGGCAGGTAGTTGGCGCCGAGCCGCCCTCCGATCCACTCCCGGGCCTCTTCCTGGGCCTCGCGCGAGACGTGGACCGAGTCGGTACGCATGTAGGTGATGAGCCCGAGGGGCCCCTCGGCGCCGACCTCGATCCCCTCGTACAGCTGCTGGGCCAGGAGCATCGTCTTCTTGGCGCTGAAGTGGAGCTTGCGCGCCGCCTCCTGCTGGAGCGTCGAGGTGATGAACGGGGGCGCGGGATTCCGCTTGCGCTCGCCCCGAGTGACGGCCTTGACCGTCCACCGCTTGCCCTGGAGTCCCGCGACGACCTCCTGCACCCGGGCCTCGCGGGGCAGGTCGGCCTTCTCGCTGCGGATCTCCTTGAGGGTGGCGACGAAGTCGGGCGGGTTCTTCCCGCGGAGCTTCGCGTGGAGGCTCCAGTACTCGACCGGGACGAACGCCAGGATCTCGCGCTCCCGGTCCGCGAGGAGCCGCACGGCCACGGACTGGACGCGCCCGGCGGAGAGGCCGCGCTGGACCTTCCGCCAGAGGAGGGGCGAGAGGTTGTACCCTACCAGGCGATCGAGGACGCGCCGGGCCTGCTGGGCCTCCACCTTCTTCAAGTCGATCTTGCCGGGGTGCGCGAACGCCGCCTTGATCGCGCGCGCGGTGATCTCGTTGAACGTGACACGGTACACCTTCCGGCCGCTGACCGGCAGCTCCTGGGCGAGGTGCCAGCCGATCGCCTCGCCCTCTCGATCCGGGTCCGTCGCGACGTACAGCGCCTCGGCCTTTTCGGCGGCCTTCTTCAGCTCGTCCAGCACCTTCCGCTTCGCGGCCAGGACCCGGTATTCGGGCTTGAAGCCTTTCTTCACGTCCACGCCGAGCCGGGACTTGGGCAGATCGCGGACGTGCCCCATGCAGGCCTTGACGATGTACTTCGAGTCCAGATACTTCTGGATCGTCTTGACCTTCGTGGGGGACTCCACCACCACCAGCGACCGCTTCGCCACTATGCGCTCCTCATTGCAGTTGCGCTCCGGACGTAGTGCTGGCCGGGAAGCTGTCGCACCCAGCCCTTCAGCTCCAGGTTCAAGAGCGCCGCCGCCGCCCGCCCGGACGGGACGCCGCTCCGCGCGATCACATGATCGATGTGGATCGGCTCGCCGCCGAGCAGCGGCAGGACTCGTGTCTCGTCGCCCTCCGGGGCGGGCCCGGGCGCTTCCACGCCCACGCACTCCGTCAAGCAGCGCCGCCACACCGGGGGGAGCTCGGCAAGGACGTCCTCCCAGCCCTGAACCAGTTTAGCACCGTCCTGGATGAGGCGGTTAGCGCCCCGGCTCGTTTCCGAGGTGACCGGCCCCGGCACGGCGAACACTTCCCGGCCGAGCTCGCCGGCGTGCCCCGCCGTGATGAGGGCGCCGGAACGCTCCGCCGCTTCCACCACGATGGTCCCCAGCGTGAGACCGGCGATCGTCCGGTTGCGCAGCGGGAAGTGCCCGGGCAGCGCCGGCGTCCCCATGGGGAACTGGGAGATCAGCGCCCCGCGCTCGAGCACCTGGCCGACGAGCTTCCGGTTCTCCGGCGGATAGGTCACGTCCACGCCGCAGCCGAGGACGGCGATGGTGCGTCCGCCTGCCGCCAGCGCGCCGCGGTGTGCCGCGGTGTCGATGCCGCGCGCGAAGCCGCTCACGATGGTCACGCCGCGCGCGGCCAGGTCGGCTGCCAGGCACTCGGCCGCCCCGAGCCCGTACGCGCTGGCGCGGCGCGAGCCGACGATCGCCAGCGCGAGCGCGTCCTCCTTCCGGAGCTCTCCCCGCGCCAGCAGGAACGTCGGGGGAGCCGGCACCGCCGCGAGGGAGGCCGGATACTCGTCGTCCTCGGACAGGAGCAGGCGGGCGCCGGCCCGCCCGGCGAGCCCGCGCTGCTCGCTCAGCGCCGCCACGATATCGGCCCGCGTCCGGGCGCCCGGGCGCGCGGGCAGCGCCGCGATCACCGCGTCCCATCGAGTCGATTCGCTGTATCCGTTCATGTTCACACTCGCCGCCAGAGGAATGGGTCCAAGTATACCGGAGCGTCCGGATGCGTCAACTTTCGGGGGATCCGAGAGGGCGTCCCGCCGCCGGCGACGCGACTAGCGCGCGCGGCGGACGGGAACGGCGCGTGCGCCGATGAGGGTGCGCGCCTGCCGGGCCGCCTCGCTGTCCGGGTACGCCTGGACGAGCTGCTGCCAGGCCTCCCGCGCGCGGGCCGGGTCGTTGAGGGCGCGATAGCAGAGACCGATCTTGAGGAGCGCGTCGGGGATCTTGCCGCTCTTCCCGTTCATCTGGGCGACTTTCTCGTACTCCGCGACCGCCTGGCCGTAGTCGCGCTGGAGATAGTAGGCCTCGGCGATCCAGAACTGCGCGTTGGCCGCCAGCGGATGCTGGGGGTTACGCGCGATGAAGTCCGTGAACTCGAGGACGGCCTGCCCGTGCTCGCGGGCCCGAAAGCTCGCCAGCGCGGCGCTGTAGAGCTGCTCCGCGGGACCCGAGCGCGCCGCAGGTTGCTCGGCCTCGGCGGGCCGCGCCTCCATGCGCTTCTCGCGGGGCGGCGCCGGAGCCGTGGCCTGGCGGACGAGCTCGCGCGAGAGGCCGTCGAGGGAGGCGCGGAGGCCGCGCAGCGCCTCCTCGGTTTCTCCCAGTCTTGCCTCGACGCGCGCCACCTGCTGCTCCGCGGCCTTCTCCCCCTGCGAGGCTTTCGCGAGTTGCCCGTCCAGCGCCTTGAGCTCGCCGACCGTCTTGGCGAGCTCGCGCGTGGACGCGTCCTGCGCCTTGCGGAGCTCGGCCACCTGCTCCCTGAGCCCCGCGACTTCGCCCTGAAGCTGCCGCACGCTCCCGCGGCTGGCGCAGCCGGTCAGCGCCAGGACAGCGACCATACCTGCGGTCAAGACGGCTCCCCACGGCGTCTTCATAGGTGGTCGGAACGTAGCACAGCGTTTCAAAAAAAGTCAAGAAATTTGCGGCCGGCTTCGGGTAGGATGCCGTCCATGGAAGAGATCTCGTGGCCGTTTTACGCCTCGGCGCTGCTCACCGGGCTGGCCTTCGGCTACGTCACTCAGCGGGGCGGCTTCTGTCTCACCCGCGCGCTCTCGAACCTCTATCTCATGGGCGACGCCACGATCGTCCGCGCCTACCTGCTCGCCCTGCTCGTGGCGGCCATCGGCGTCCACCTCATGCTGGCCGCCGGGCTCGTCGAGATTCCCCTGCGGCCCTTTCACTGGCTGGCGAACATCCTGGGCGGCTTCCTGTTCGGCGTGGGGATGATCCTGTCCGGCGGCTGCTCCGGGAGCACCTGGTACCGCATCGGTGAGGGCGCGGTGGGCGCCTGGGTGGTGCTCCTCGGCTTCGCCCTGGGGGCCACCACCGTGACCGTCGGCATCCTCGCCCCCGTCCGCCAGGCGCTCCGCGGGCCGGCGATTGCGGTGGACGGCGGCGCCCCCACCCTCGCGAACCTCGTCGGCCTCTCGCCGTGGGTCGTGATCGCGGTGCTCGGACTCGTCGTCGTCGTCTTCCTGTGGCGCGGCGGCGGAGAGCCCGAGCACGGGAAATGGCCGTGGCCGGCCACGGGCATCGCCGTCGGCGTGCTGATCGCGCTGGGCTGGTGGACGTCGTCCTTCGGGGACGCTCCCGCCGGGATCACCTTCGCGAGCAACACGGGGCAGGCGCTCACCTACCCGCTCGTGGGATACCCGAATCGCGTCAACTGGAGCATGGTCCTGCTGGTGGGCGTTCCCATCGGCGCCTTCCTGGGGGCCCGGCCGGCGGGAGAGTTCAGGTGGAAGCTTCCCCCCGGCTGGAGCCTGGTCCAGCTCTTTGGGGGCGGGCTGCTCATGGGAGCCTCCGCGCTCCTCGCCGAAGGCTGCAACATCACCCAGGGGCTCACCAATTCCGCCACGCTGGCGGTGGGCAGCCTCGTGGCCTTCGGCGCCATGTGGCTCGGCGCCTATGCGGCCGTCTGGGTCCTGTACCTGCGGAAGGGCTAGCCCCGGGCCAACTGACTTCGCCTGGCTACGTTCTCGGTCGTCGCCAATCCGTTCCTTTGCGGGCACCGCGTCCGGCCGAAGGCCGGCGTGGTCGTTACGCTCCGGTCGGCTCCTCCCTCGGGCCTTGCCATGCTCGCCATTTGGCCCGGGGCTCCCGGGACTAGGCGGGGCGGAGGGGCTGCGTCGCTTCCCACCGCCGTCCCTCGCTGTTGACGAACACGACGCGGAGCGTTCCGCCGCCGCCGACCTTCAGCGGGAAGCGGATCAGCGGATTGGGGCTCGTGGCCGACGTCATCTCGAACTCGCTCACCGGCTGATCGTCCACATACACGAGCATCTGCGTGACGTAGAACTCGGGGAGCTCCCGGACGAATTTCCCGCCCTTCAGGGCGAGGCCGGTGTACGAGGCGTGGTCCAGCCGGGTCCGCACCTCCACGACCTCCCCGGGCCGGAAGGAGCGCGGCAGGCGGGTCTGCGGGTTGCCGATCCGCTCGCGCACGGTCCGATCAGGGGTCGTCGCGCAGCCGCCCTCGGTGACGCGGACCTCCCGCGTCCCGGCGAAGCGGCCGTGGCGGGTGCACTCCCCGACGACTTTCACGACTCCCCCGATCCCGGAGCGGAACTGAAACGCCACCCACGCGCGGCCGTTGGCGGGCGTGAAGCGAAATTTCCCCTTGCTCGGGACGGGATCGGTGTCGAGCGTGACCTCCAGCGAGCGGATGAAGTGGTCGGGGTCCATGGGATGGTCCACCGACGCCTGGAAGGGCACCGCTGCGGGATCGTCGGCGAGCACGGGAAGCTCGATCCGGAGGCTGTGCGCCGCGTCGGACCTTCCCTGTCCGGACGACCGCTCCGGCAGGACCAGCGGCGTGAGCCCCGCGGTGATGGATCCCACGAGGAAGCGGCGACGGCTGATCATGACGGGAGAGGCTTGAGCAGGATCACCGGCACCGTGCCGCCCGCGGGAATCGTAGTGTCGGGGGGCACGATGGCAAGACCGTCTGCTGAGACCATCGAGGTCAGGACGGCCGATCCCTGGTTCCCCGTGAGCCTGGCGCCGTATCCCCCGCCCTCGGCCGACACCGTCACGCGGAGGTAGCCGCGGCGGTGGCCCGGGTTCGGGATGGGGGAGAGTGCCCGCGCGTGGATCCGGGGGCGGTGGAGCGCCGTGTGGCCCGCCATCTTCCTGAGCGCCGGCCGGACGAAGAGCTCGAACGTCACCATCGCGGACACGGGATTGCCAGGGAGGCCGAAGATCGGCCGCTCCCCGAGGGAGCCGAACGTGATCGGCTTGCCGGGGCGCATCGCCACCTGCCAGAGATGCAGCTCGGCCCCGAGCCGCCGGAGGGCGTCGCGCACGACGTCGTAGTCTCCCACCGAGACGCCCGCTGACGAGATCAAGACGTCCGCCGACAGTCCCCAGCGCAGGCGCTCCTCGATGGCCTCGCCCCTGTCGGGCGCGACGCCGACATTGAGGGGCTCTCCGCCCGCCTCGACGACCTGGGCCATCAAGGCGTAGCTGTTCGAATTGGGGATCTTTCCCTCGGTCACCTCCCCTCCGAGATCCACGACTTCGTCGCCCGTGGAGAGGATAGCCACCCGGGGACGGCGGAACACGAGGGCCCGCGATCGGCCCAGCGCGGCCAGCAGGCCGATCTGGGCGGGGCCGATGAGCCGCCCGACCTCGAGGGCTGTCTCCCCGGCCCTCAGGTCTTCGCCCCGGGGCCGGACGAACTCGCCCTCGGCGACTGGGCGCGGGACGCGGATCCGCCCGTCCTGGACCTGGACCTCCTCCTGAGGGATGACGCTGTCCGCGCCGTTGGGGAGCGGCGCCCCCGTGAAGATCCGCAACACCTGCCCGGCCTGGAGGGAATGCCCGGCCACCGACCCGGCCGGGATCGTTCCGACGACCTGGAGCTCAACCGGGTTGCCCGGGCTGGCCTCGCGGGTGTCGTGAGCCCGCAGGGCATAGCCGTCCATGGAGGAGTTGGGCCAGGGAGGAATATTGAACCGGGCGGAGATCGGCTCGGCCAGGACCCGGCCGAGGCACGCGAGGAGCTCCACGCGCTCGGAGCCGAGACGATCAACTCGGGAGAGGATCTGCTCCAGGGCCTCTTCGACCGACAGCACGGGTATATGGTAGCACCGGCGTCGGGAAAATTCTCGCGCAGCCCAGACCAGAATCAGCCCCTAGCCACCTGAGGCGACCGAACCGCCGCTTGCAGGTGACGCGCCAGAAGCGGCGCGCACCTGAAGCGAGACGTTAGCCGCCGACGCGGACTAGCTGGCGAGGCGCCAGTGTCTGGAGAGTTCGCAGCAACACAGGTATCAGAGGCCGGAGGGACTGGATCCGGTTCGTAGGCGCGACGAGAACAACGACGGGAACCGTGAGCGGTCGCTGCATTGACAGCGGCGATCGCCACGTCGGTGAGCCTCCGGTCGTTAGATGCCGCTTGATGGATCAGGCTTCAGGGCGTAACCTCTTTGTCATGAGTCAGCCAATCATTACCTGCTCGCCGGACATCCTAGGGGGTACTCCCGTGTTCACGGGCACCCGGGTGCCAGTGCAGACGCTGCTCGACTACCTTGAGGGGGGCGAGACAATCGACGATTTCCTCGAGGGTTTTCCCACCGTTAAGCGTGAACAGGTGATCGCTTTTCTTGAGGAAGCGAAAGCTCGCATGGTCGCCTCTGCGTCGTGAGGGTTCTCCTGGATGAGTGCGTTGACCGCCGGCTCGCGAGAGACCTCGTTGGCCACGAGGTTTGCCAATTCGACGCTTTTGTGACTGTCGATCGTAACCTCGCGTTCCAGCGGGACCTTCCTCGCTTTTCGATTGCGGTTATCGTGCTGCGCGCGCGAACGAATCGTCTGGCCGATCTCCGGCCCCTGGTTCCGCAGCTTCTCGAGGCACTCCAGCAAACGGCGCCCGGCGAAGTCACATGGATCGGCACCTAACCAGCGGCTCCAGCGGGCCGGCTGCGCCGGCCGCTGAGCTCGGTCGTTAGGGGCATCGAGCGCAACCGCGTCATTGCAAACGGGGAGGCGGTGCATCATGGGCGCCGAGAAGATTGAGCGTCACCTTGATCTCCGGGGCAAGGTCTGTCCCGATCCGACGTTTGATACGCGCATGACCCTCAACGAAATGGCTGCAGGGGAACTGCTCGAGGTCGTGACAGACTACTACCCTGCCAAACAGACGATCCCGATGCTCATGCGAGAACTGGGATATCCCTGTGAGCTCATCGACGGAGACAAACCTGTCTTCCGGTTCATCATTCAGAAGGTCTAGCAAAACGGAAAGGAGGTGTAGCTGAGAGAGGTGTGCCTTATGAGAGCCAACCACCGATGTAATGCGTAAAGGGCAAAGGAGGGAGCAAGATGGCCAAGATACTGGCAGTCGCCACGCACGCGACGGACGATCCAACCAAGTGTACCTTAGCATTCATTACCGCAGTGGGGGCTTTAGGCGGCGGCAAGGAGGTTACGATCGGCCTCGTTGGAGAAGCGGTCTATCTGGCAAAGGAGGCGATCGCGAAGACGGTTCATGGTGTCGGTTTCCCACCGCTCCCCGAGCTGATCGACAAGGTGGTTAAAGCGAAAGTCCCTGTGTTTGTCTGAGGCGCCTGCTCCGTCGCCCGTGGGGTGACCGAAGCGGACCTCAAGACTTTGAACGCCTCGTTCATGGATCCCATCAAGTTTGCTAGCCTGGTCTCCGAATCGAGTGTGGTCAGCTTTTGATGCGGGGGGTCGAGGCTTGGGGGACCGAACGTCCCCCCGCCTTCGCTGATCCGAAACGTGTAATCGCGGAGGATCTGTCCCATAGCTCGGGCGAAAAGCGGTACTACTGCTTCGGTTGGGTCGAAGGGGGGGTCTTGACGGTCCGGTTCACATACCGTGGCGATGTAATCCGACTCTTCGAGGCTGGTTACTGGCGGAAAGGTAGGCGAATCTATGAGCAAACACGTTAGGTATACGGACGAACCACTGGGAAGGCTGAAGGTCGTTGCTGACTTCCTTCCTCGCCCCCAGGACCTGGTCTTTCGGGATGAAGGAGTCAAGGTCACGATCGCATTAAGCAAGCGTAGCGTGGAGTTCTTCAAGGCCGAGGCGCAAAAACACAACACGCAGTACCAAAGGATGATCCGGCGGCTGCTCGATGCCTATGCCGAACACCATTCGCGATCTCTAGCAGCGCGCTCAACACGGACGCGCGTAAAGGCCGCGCGTGCCGGTTAGCACCAACGTTAGGCGAACAGGCTCAACATCGACGCTCTATGCGGAAAAAGTACGACGTCCCCAAGGGGACCAGGGGACCCTTCCGGACCACGGGCCCGCGGCGTAACCGTGGGGCCTCGGTTGGCAGGGCGGCCGACTATTCTTGGCAGGTTGATGAGGAACTGACGCCGGCCCAGATCCGAGACCTCCGGCGGCGAGTGGCCGACCTCGACGACGAAACTCGATGGGCCGAGGCGTAGCGCCGGCCGCGGCTGAGACGCAGCTATTAGTTAGAAACGAGGCTTCAGGCGGGCGAGGAACCAGCGGCGGCTCAGGACGAACAGCGCGAAGAACCCCGCGGTCACGAGGACCTCGACGATGCCGGCGGGGAAGGCGGCCGTGGGCGAGATCGAGGGGACCACCACCAGCACGCGCTCGAGGAAGATGGCCGAGAGGCTCAGGAGCGAGATGACCACCAGCGGGCGGTGGCGCTCCGGCGGCTTGCCGGTGAGCCGCTTCAAGAGGTACGAAAAGGGCACGATCCATCCGGCGGCCAGCACGACGAACGCCAGCACCCGCCACGGGTCCTCGAAGAAGCGCCGGAGGAAGAACTTCGTTTCGACCGGCACGTTGCCGTACCAGATGACCAGGTACTGGGACCAGAAGAAGTACATCCAGAGGGTGCTGGTCGCAAGGATCAGCTTGGCGACGTCCTGGATCGCCGAGGGTGAAACCGCGGCGAGCCCTGTCGCGTTGGCCCTGACGGCCAGGAGGGCCAGGAGGGCGAACCCCGTGTAAAGCGTGCTGACGACGAAGTAGCCGCCAAAGAGCCCGCTGTACCACTTGGGGTCGAGCGACATCACGAGGTCGAAGCCGAACAGCGACACCACGATCACGTAGAGGAACAGCATGATCGTGGCCAGGACCACGCGGCGGTGCTTGGCCTGGCGCAGGGCCTCGGCATCGCCGCTCCCCTCGCGGAACCCGGCCTTCACGAAGGCGAAGACCACCCAGTAGAGCAGGAGGACGCCGACGCCGATCCGGAGCGCCATGAACGGCACGTTGAGCCAGGCCGCCTTGACGGGCAGCGGCGTCGTCACCCACGGGTAGAGGACGGCGCGCCCCCCGAAGAGGACGAGGAAGAGGACCAGGGAATACGGCAGGAATCCGGCCGTGGTCAGCGCGAGGCGCTTCACGCTCGGGGACCACCGGGCCTCCATGAGCTCCATGATCCCGGCGATGGCGGGTCCCGTCACCGCCAGCCCCGACCAGAACAGGAGGTTGATCAGGTAGATGGCCCAGGTCCGTTCGGCCGAGCGGGACACGCCCAGCGCAAAGGCGACCGCCCCCGCAGCGACCAGCGCCGACAGGAAGAGGTTTCCGCCCCTCATTTCTGGGCGATGCTCCTGAGGTAGTTGACCAGGTGCCAGCGCTCCTCGGGAGAGAGGGCCTCACCGTAGGCCGGCATCACGGCCCCCCCGGTGCCGATGACGTGCTGCCAGAAGCCGTCGGTCCGCTGCTTCTGGAGCGTGGCGTTGGTCACGTCGGGCGGCGGGATGAACTTCGGCGAGACCGTCCCGTCCCCCTTGCCCGCCGGGCCGTGGCACGGCGCGCAGTAGATCGTGAAGAGGGCCTTCCCCGTGGTGATCGATTCCGGCGTCGCCTTGACGGGGTTCGGCCGCTTGGCCGCGATGTCGCGGCTCTCGCGGGGGGGCGTCAGCTCGCCGCCGGTGCGGGGCAGCGTCCCGGCGGGCATCGGCAGGACGCGCTCCCCCGGGACGATCTTCACGGTGGCAGTCATGTTGTCGGTCCACCGGAGGGCGACGACGCCTCCCATCACGCCCCCCGCCGCCAGGACCAGCAGGAGGGCCAGCCCGAAGAGGTACTTCATTGCCGGACCTCTTCGGCCCCGGCCTGGCTGAGGCACCGGCCCGCGGCCGGAGCCCGCTCCGGGCCACAGGTCACCGCGATGCCGAAGCGGTCCACCGTGAAGCGGGGATCGTAGGTGGGCGACCGCCGGAGCGCGGGCAGCTTCCCCAGGACGAGAATCGCCAGCAGGGTGGAGAGGCCCCCGAGCAGGATGCCGAGCTCGAAGGCGATGATCACGAAGGGCGGGATCGACACCACCGGCTTGCCGCCGGTGACCAGCCCCCACTTGAGCGCCGACCAGATCGTCAGACCGAAGCCCGTGATGATCCCGGTCAGTCCCCCGATGAGGGTGAAGAGCCGGACGGGGCTGACGGGACGATTCTCCTCCAGCACCGCCTCGATCTCCTCCACCGGGACCGGGGAGTACACGGTGAAATCGGTGAAGCCCTGCGCCCGCAGATCGCGGATCGCCCTCACCGTGGTGTCCACGTGGGCGAAAACGCCGAGGACGCCTCCCGCCGCCATCAGTGGTGGGCCTCCTTGACGGGGTGCGGCAGCGTCTCCTTGACCTCGACGATGGACACCGAGGGCATAACCTTGATGAAGCCCAAGAACAGGATGAAGAACCAGGCGAAGCTCCCGATCACGATCATGGTGTCGGTCAGGGTCGGCCAGTAGATCCCCCAGGTGTAGGGATAGAAGTCGTGACCCAGCCCCGGCACGATGATGTTGAACCGCTCGAACCACATCCCGATCAGCACCAGGATGGAGACGACGTACAGCGTGGGCGTATGGGTCCGCGCGCGCCTCCAGAACAGGACCAGCGGCACCAGGCTGTTGCAGAAGTACTGCAGCCAGAACGCCCACGCGTAGCTCTTGGTGGCCTTCCAGAAGAGCGAGGCGCGCTCGAAGTGGTCGCCGCTGTACCACGCGGTGAACGCTTCGCAGAGGTAGAAGTAGCTCAGCACCAGGCTCGTCACGAGGATCAGCTTCCCCATGGCGTCGAGGTGCTTGTCGGTGATGTACGCATAGAGATTCCAGAAGTGGCGCATCGGGATGATGAGGACCAGCACCATGGCGAAGCCGGAGAAGATGGCGCCGTCCACGAAGAACGGGGCGAAGAGGGTCGAGTGCCAGCCCGGGACCAGCGCCATGGCGAAGTCCCACGACACGACGCTGTGCACCGAGAGCACGAGGGGGGTCGCGAGGGCGGCGAAGAGCCCGTAGGCGCGCCGGTAATGCCGCCACTGCCGGTCCGTTCCCTCCCACCCCAGGGAGAGCATCCCGTAGATCTTTTTCCGCCAGCCGGTGGAGGCGTCCCGGATGGCGGCGATGTCCGGCAGCAGGCCGACGCAGAAGAAGACCACGCTGATGGTCAGGTAGGTAGAGATCGCGAACACGTCCCAGACGAGCGGCGAGCGGAAGTTCGGCCAGAGGTAGCGCTGGTTCGGGTACGGCAGGAGCCAGTAGGCGAACCACATGCGCCCGGCGTGGATCAGGGGGAACAGCCCGGCCGTCAGGACCGCGAAGACCGTCATGGCCTCGGCGCCCCGGTAGATCGAGGTCCGCCAGCGGGCCCGGAAGAGATACAGGATGGCCGAGATGAGCGTCCCGGCGTGGCCGATGCCGATCCAGAAGACGAACGTCGTGATGTACATCGCCCACATCTGGGGCGTGCGCTTGCCCGCGGCCCCCATCCCCGCGTAGATCTGCCAGGTCCAGGCGAGGATCCCGGCCGTCAGGATCAGGGCGACGACCGCCATCCAGCCGAAGTAGGCGGGGGACGGCGGCTCCAGCGTGCGGATGACGTCGCGGTTGACGTCGGCGTAGGTCGGCTGGCGGCCGGCGCTGTCGGTCATGCCTTGCCGTGCTCGCGGGTGACCTTTTTGAGGTAGGTGACGGCGGGACGCGTCCCGAGCTCCCCCAAGACGTGGTAGCCGCGGGGAGACCGGGACAGCTTCGCCACTCGGCTCGATGGGTCCTTCAGGTTGCCGAACGCGATGGCCTGGGTGGGGCACGTCTGCTGGCACGCGGTCTGGACCTCCCCGTCCCTCACCGGCCGCTTCTCGTCCCGCGCCGCGTCCTTCCCGGCCACGATCCGCTGGACACACATGGTGCACTTCTCCATTACGCCGAGCTGGCGGACCGTGACGTCCGGGTTGAGCTGGAGCGGGAGCGGGTCGGGGAAGGCGTAGCTGCTCGAGGCAGGGGAGCTGTAGTCCCACCAGTTGAACCGCCGCACCTTGTAGGGGCAGTTGTTGTTGCAGTAGCGCGTGCCCACGCAGCGGTTGTAGATCTGGGCGTTGAGCCCCTCCTCGGTGTGGTAGGCCGCGAAGACCGGGCAGACCGGCTCGCAGGGCGCGATCTCGCAGTGCTGGCAGAACATGGGCAGGAAGAGGTTCTCGGGATGCTCCGGCTTGCCTTCCTGCCAGCGCTCGAGCCTGAGCCAGTGCATGTCGCGCCCGTAGGCGACCTGCTCCTTGCCGACCACCGGCACGTTGTTCTCGGCCTTGCAGGCGATCACGCACGCCTGGCAGCCCGTGCAGGCATCCAGGTCCACCGCCATCCCCCAGCGGTACTCGGGGTACTTGAGGTCGGGATACATGCTCGGGTGGCTGGCCTTCTCGGGCACGGCGCCCCGGAGCTCGAGCTCGCGCGCGGCGCCCAGCCCCACGTGCTGGGCGATCTCGCGGTCGTCCTGGTCATGGGTGGCCTGGGCGATGGCGAGCGGCCGGCGCCCTCCCGTCTTGGTCAGCGTGACCTTGACTGACAGGAAGGACAAGCCGGCCCCGCCGGGCAGCAATGTCAGAGGATTCGCTCCCCGATCCTTCGCATAGCGGCCGTAGGCGGTGTGGCCCTGGCCGATGGGGATGGCGACGGCCCCCGGGTGAAGTGATTCTGAAACATAGGCGGGCAGCTCGATGGCGCCGTGGGGCGAGGTGACCCTCACGAGGTCGCCCTGCCGAATGCCGAGCTTCTTGGCGACCTCCGCGGGAACCTCGATCCAGGAATCCCACGTCACCTGGGTCATGGTGTCGGGGGCCTCCTGGAGCCACGGCTTGTTGGCCCCCCGCCCGTCGTAGAAGCGCTGCGAAGGATACACGAGGAGCGTGAGCCCCTGGGGATCGCCCTCGACGCTCGCGGGCTTTCCCTGGATGGGGAAGACGGGGGCGGACCGAGCCTGAACGGGCGCGGTGGCCACGTCCTTCCACACTCCGCCACGTCGGAGCGCCTCCTCCCAGAACTGGTCGAACAGCATGGATGAAGCGTACTGCCGCGCGATTCCCCTCCACTGCTCCTTGAGGTATTCAGCGAACGTCTCCCAGCGGAAGGGCCCCTTCCCTGCGGGCGATCCGAGCACCTGGCGACCGACCGAGAGCAGCACGTCACCGACGGCCCTGGAGTCGAAGACGGGCGCCATTGTCGGCTGCATGAGCCCGACGACGCCTTCACGGGGACTGAAATCTCCCCACGACTCAAGCGAGTGGAGGTCGGGAAGGATGAGGTGGGCCTGCTCGGTGGTCTCGTCAGGCTGGTTGGAGAAGCTCACCAGCAGGGGGACCTTCTTGAGGGCCTCGGCGAAGCCCCACTTGGGAGGCAGCGCGAAGAGCGGGTTGGCGTGGATCAGAAGCAGGACATCGATCTCCCCCTGGGCCATGAGCTGCGTGAGCAGTCCCACGATGGCATGGGGAGTGGCCTTGACGAAGGCCGAGTCCGGTCCGAACCGGACCGTCCGGCCCACGTTCCCCGCCGCGTAGTTCAAGAGGTGGATGGCCCGCTGGGTTTCCACGGCGAGGGTGCTGGTCACGGCGACGCCGCCGCCGACGGCTATGCCCGGCTTGGCCTTGGCGAAGGTGCGCGCGATGTGCTTGATGGTCTCGACCGACACCCCAGACTGGCCGGCCGCGGCTTCCAGATCCACGGGCATGGCGACGTTGCGGAGGAGGGCCACGTCCACGCCCGGAGCCTGGAGCCCTTCGTTGAGGATCACCTTGAGGATCGCCAGGGCCAGGAGCTCCTCGGTCCCCGGGGCGTTGCGGACCCATTCGTCGGCGTTGGCGGCGGTGAGCGAGAGCCGCGGCTCCACGTGAATGAACGTGCCCGCCTTGCCGTGCTTGAAGGCGTGCATCCGGGTGAAGGCCCGCGCGTGCTCGACGGGCGAGAGCCAGCTCTCGAGGAAGTCGGCCCCGAAGGAGAGGATGACGTTGGCCTCCTCGAGGGCATAGTGGGGAATCGCGTCCCGCCCGAAGACGAGACGGCTCGCGTGGTGGATCGCCTCGTAGTTGAACGGCTCGTAGAAAATGGGACGGCGCGCTCCCAGCGCTTGGGCCCAGCTCTCGATCAGCCGGCCGAGGTTGCCGCTCTCGAGCTGGCTCATGACGACGATCCGCTTGCCTTTCCCCTGCTTGACGAGGCCGGTCAAGCGCTCGACGAGGAGTTTCTCGGCCTCCTCCCACTTGACCGGCTTCAACGCGCCGGAGGCGTCCCGCCGCATCGGGCCGCGCAGGCGATCGGGGTTATAGAGCCCCTGGAGCGCCGCCTGGCCCCTGATGCAGAGCGCGCCCCGGTTGACCGGGTGATCGGGGTTCCCCTCCAGCTTGACCACGCGCCCCTCGCGATTGCGCGCGATCACCCCGCAGCCCGCGGGACATTCGCGGCAGACCGTCGAGAACCACGAGGCCACGCCGGGGATGAGGTTGTCGGGCGGGATCACGTAGGGAAGGATCCGCTCGGGCGCCTGGCCGCAGCCCGCGGCCGCCACCGCCCCCGCGCTGCTCCCCACGATCTTCAAGAAGTCTCGCCGCTTCATGCGTTGGGCACTCCCTGTTCGAGCGCCGGCTTGGCCGGCGCAATCT
>LDXP01000020.1 GCA_001443385.1 Candidatus Rokubacteria bacterium CSP1-6 | reverse complement strand
GAGGGTCGCGCCCGAGCAGAAGCTGAAGATCGTCACGGCCCTTCAGGATCAGGGGCAATTCGTCGCCATGACCGGCGACGGCGTCAATGACGCGCCCGCGCTCAAGCGGGCCGATATCGGCGTGGCCATGGGCGTCACGGGGACCGACGTGGCGAAGGAAGCCAGCGCCATGATCCTCCTCGACGACAACTTCGCCACCATCGTCCGCGCCGTGCGCGAGGGGCGGAAGATCTACGACAACCTCAGACGGTTCATCAAGTACGCCGTGACGACCAACTCCGGGGAGATCTGGACGATCTTCTTGGCCCCGTTCCTCGGGCTGCCGATCCCGTTGCTGCCGATCCAGATCCTCTGGATCAACCTCGTCACCGACGGTCTGCCGGGGCTGGCGCTGGCGGGCGAGCCCGAGGAGCCGGACGTCATGCGGCGCCCGCCGCGGCCTCCGACGGAGGGGGTATTTGCGCACGGCCTCGGCGTCCACGCGGTCTGGGTGGGTCTGCTCATGGCGGCGCTTGCCCTGGGCACCCAGGCTTGGTTCTTTTACGCCGGATCCTCGCACTGGCAGACCATGGCGTTCACCGTGCTCTGCCTGGCTCAGCTCGCCCACGTGCTCGCCATCCGCTCCGAGCGGCAGTCGCTCTTCACCCAAGGACTGCTGTCCAACAAGCCGCTCCTTGGCGCGGTCGGCCTCACCCTCGCGCTGCAGCTTTCGACGATCTACGTGCCAGCCCTGAACGGCGTCTTCAAGACCGAGCCCCTAAGCGCCGTGGAGCTGGCGCTGGCGGCCGCCGTGGCCGGGCTGGTCTTCGTGGCCGTCGAGACCGAAAAGTGCGCTCGCGCTCACCGGGGACCCTCGCTCCGTCCGCGTCGCCGCTTCGCCCACTTTTCGGTCTCGACGGCCACGAAGACCAGCCCGGCCACGGCGGCCGCCAGCGCCAGCTCCACGGCGCTTAGGGGCTCGGTCTTGAAGACGCCGTTCAGGGCTGGCACGTAGATCGTCGAAAGCTGCAGCGCGAGGGTGAGGCCGACCGCGCCAAGGAGCGGCTTGTTGGACAGCAGTCCTTGGGTGAAGAGCGACTGCCGCTCGGAGCGGATGGCGAGCACGTGGGCGAGCTGAGCCAGGCAGAGCACGGTGAACGCCATGGTCTGCCAGTGCGAGGATCCGGCGTAAAAGAACCAAGCCTGGGTGCCCAGGGCAAGCGCCGCCATGAGCAGACCCACCCAGACCGCGTGGACGCCGAGGCCGTGCGCAAATCCCCCCTCCGTCGGAGGCCGCGGCGGGCGCCGCATGACGTCCGGCTCCTCGGGCTCGCCCGCCAGCGCCAGCCCCGGCAGACCGTCGGTGACGAGGTTGATCCAGAGGATCTGGATCGGCAGCAACGGGATCGGCAGCCCGAGGAACGGGGCCAAGAAGATCGTCCAGATCTCCCCGGAGTTGGTCGTCACGGCGTACTTGATGAACCGTCTGAGGTTGTCGTAGATCTTCCGCCCCTCGCGCACGGCGCGGACGATGGTGGCGAAGTTGTCGTCGAGGAGGATCATGGCGCTGGCTTCCTTCGCCACGTCGGTCCCCGTGACGCCCATGGCCACGCCGATATCGGCCCGCTTGAGCGCGGGCGCGTCATTGACGCCGTCGCCGGTCATGGCGACGAATTGCCCCTGATCCTGAAGGGCCGTGACGATCTTCAGCTTCTGCTCGGGCGCGACCCTCGCGTACACGCGGACCTGCCGCACACGCTCCTCGAACGCCTCGAGGGGGAGCGCGGCCAGCTCGGGCCCGGTCATGACCGCGGCGCCGTCGTCGTCCAGGATGCCGAGCCGCCGGGCGATCGCTCGGCCCGTTAGGGCATGGTCACCCGTGATCATCACGGGGATGATGCCGGCCGCGCGGCACGTGGCAACCGCCTCGCGCGCCTCCTCGCGCGGCGGGTCCATGATGCCGACGAAGCCGAGAAGCGTGAGGCCGCACTCGACAGACTCGGGACTGACGGAGGCAGGCAGGACCGCCCACCGGCGCAGGCCCACGGCGAGCACCCGGAGCCCGTCGGCCGCCATGCGCTCGCTGACCTCGAGCAGCTCCTGGTGCCGCACCTCGCTCAGGCCGGCCGAGGTGAGGACCTCGGTCGAGCGCTCCAGGACCGCCTCGACCGCGCCCTTCGTGAAGGAGATGAAGCCGCCCGCCGGGTGGCGATGAAGCGTGGTCATGCACTTGCGCTCGGAGTCGAAGGGAAGCTCGGCGACTCGCGCGAACCGCGGCTCCTCCTTGGGCTTCTCGACGCCGGCGTCCCGGGCGGCCGCGTAGAGCGCCACCTCGGTCGGGTCCCCGACGATCGTGCCTGCCGCGTCGGGACCGGCGTCGTTGCTGAGGGCCATGGCGAGGAGCAGCTCGGCCCACGGCCCGCCCGATGTGGGAGCCCGCTCAACCACGCCGTCGCAATACCACTCCTCGACCCGCATCCGGTTCATGGTGAGGGTGCCGGTCTTGTCGGAGCAGATGTAGGTGACGGAGCCCAGCGTCTCCACGGCGGGGAGCCTCCGCACCAGCGCCTTCTTGGCGACCATCTTCCGGGCGCCGAGCGCGAGCGAGATCGTGACCACGGCCGGCAGAGCCTCGGGGATCGCGGCCACGGCGAGGCTCACGGCGGTCAGGAAGATGAGGAGCGGCGGCTCACCGCGCGCGAGCCCAGCGGCGAACACGACGGCGCAGATGGCAAGGACCGCGAAGGACAGGCGCTGGCCGAACCGCGCCAGCCGCCGCTGGAGCGGGGTCTTGACCTCCTCGGCCTCCTGGAGCAGCGTGGCGATCCTGCCGAACTCAGTGTCCATGCCGGTCGCGACGACGACGCCGCGGCCCCGGCCGTAGGTCACGGTGGTGCCCTTGAACGCCATGTTCTTCCGATCGCCCACGGCGAGGGCGGCGTCGGGCAGCGGCGCGATGGTCTTCTCGACCGGCACGGACTCGCCGGTGAGGGGCGCCTCGTCCAAGCGCAGGAGGGCGGCTTCGAGCAGCCGGAGGTCGGCGGGCGCGATCCGGCCGGCCTCGAGGAGCACGATGTCGCCGGGCACGATCTCGCCCGCAGGAACCACGGACGTCGTCCCCTCGCGGAGGACCGTCGCGGTCGGGGCGGCCATGGCCTTCAGCGCCGCCATCGCCCGCTCGGCGCGGTACTCCTGGACGAAGCCGATCACCGCGTTCAGGACCACGATCGCGACGATGGCGATCGTGTCCACGACGTCGCCGATCAGGCCCGAGATCACGGCGGCGCCGAGGAGCACGAGGATCATGAAGTCCGTGAACTGGCCGGCGAGCATCCCGAGCGCCGTCCGCCGCCTGCCCTCGCGCAGGACGTTGGGGCCGTGCTCGGCGAGGCGGCGGGTGGCCTCCTCTCTCGTCAGGCCGTGGGCGAACGTCCTCATAGCGGAGACGACGTCCTCTCCCGACATTCGGTGCCAGCGCGTCATGCGATCGCGAACGGTGAGGGGACGCCACGTCACTGGGTGTCCGCCTCCTCGCCGGATTGCCTCGCCTGGTACATGACGTTGCCGGCAGTGATCGCGTAGAGGGGCGTGATCGGAACGCCCGCGGCCCGCAGGGCCCTGGCCGTCCAGGTGTTGCAGGTCCTCCAAAGGTAGTACGCTTCCCGGGCCAGGTAAAACCGGCTGACCGGCGCCTGGCCCGGCCCCAGCGGCATCGCGCGGCCCGCCGCGTCCCGCGCGTAGGCGTCCTGGATGAAGAGGGTAAGCCGCTCGAGGCCCCGGGTCGAGAGCCTGAGCTCGACGACGTCGCCTGCCGGAAACGCGCGCCGCGCGGCGCCGCTGAACCCGACCACGTGGAGGACGCTCGCCCTCGACCAGACCGCGGCGCGCAGCGCGAGCCCCGACGTCCCTTCCGGGGCCTGGTAGAAGTCCCGATCCCCCCAGCCCACCTCCACGAACTCGGAACCGGCGAAGTCGCCGTGCTCCGGCCAGACTCCGGCTGGCACGTCCGCCCGTCGGACGGCGATGCCCGTGTGCCACCCGTGGCTCAGCACGTACACGGACACCGCACGCTCGCCCGGCCGGAGCGGGTACAGGCCCCGAATGGGGCCGGCGCAGCCGGCGACCAGGGCCAGGGCCGAGAGCGCGAGGAGGACCGTGGAGCGGGAGGGCGGCCCCGGCCTCATCGGCCCCGGCCGCGGGCGAGCACGACGGGCACGGACGACTTGCGGAGCACGGCCTCGGCCACGCTCCCCATGAGCAGCCGCCGGAGCCCGGTCCGGCCGTGGGTGGAGAGAGCGATCAGATCGACACCCTCCGCGCGCGCCCGGTCGACGATGATGGCGGCCGGATCGCCCGCGCGCACGACGGTCCGGGCGGCGATGCGCCGGCGCGCGAGCCGGGCCCGGATCCGCTCCAGGTACTCCTCGGCTTTGGCCCGCTGGTCCGCGATCGTCCGGAGAGCGGCCGACTCGTCGAGCCGGAGCAGTGACCCCGGCTTGACCGGGGCCACAACCTGGAGCAGGGTGACCGTCGTCCTCGCGGGGTCGGCCATCCGCTCGACGTAGTCGATCACGGACTCGGCCAGGGGCGAGCCGTCCAGCGGAACGAGGATCTTGCGGAAGATTGCGGGTTTCCTCACGCGGGTAGCCATCCCGATGGCTCCTTTCTCTAGACTCCCAGCTCGGCGCGGACACGGACGTAGTGGAGGACGTGCTCGCGCGTGAGCATGCCGACCAGCTGGTCTCCGGCGAGGACCGGCAGCTGGGCCACGTTGGCGTCGTCCATCTTCGCCAGCGCCGCGACGAGATCCTCCTGGGGGCCCACCGCGGCGAGCCGGTCGGGGCGCGTCATGACCTCGTCCACCCTCACCTGTCCCCAGCGCTCCCGCGGGACCGCTTTCACCTCGTGCAGGGTCAGGAGCCCCCTCAGGTGGCCGTCGTCGGCCACGAGGAAGCAGCGGCGTCCCTTGGCGAGCACCTCCTCCTGGACCAGGCGGTCCAGCAACAGGTCCCCGGCCACGCGCGGGCAGTCCCGCGTCATCGCCTGGGCCACGGTCACGCCGCGCAGGAGCTCGCCCAGGCTCGCCTGGGCGTGGCTGGCCGCCGCGGCGTTCTGGAGGAACCAGCCGATGAAGGCCAGCCACACGCCCTCGCCGACGTTCCCCCGGAGCGCGATGAGCACGCCCAGCCCGATGAAGCCGAAGGCCAGCATCTGGCCGGCCAGGGAGGCCGCCTGCGAGGCCCGATAGAAGCTCCCCGTCAACCGCCAGACGAGGGCGCGGAAGACGCGGCCTCCATCCAGCGGGAATCCCGGAATCAGATTGAAGAGCCCCAGCGTGAGGTTGATCCGCGCGAGCCAGATCATCGGCGCGGCGAGGAACGCGATGTCCCGGGTGACCAGCCAGGTCCCCCCGAAGAGGCCCGCCAGCCCCAGGCTCGTCAAGGGCCCGGCGATGGCGATCCTGAACTCGACCCCGGCCGACGGGGGTTCGCGCCCGATCTGGGCGATGCCCCCGAAAATAAAGAGGGTGATGCTGCGGATCGGGATGGCGTTCCGGAGCGCGACCCACGAGTGGCCCAGCTCGTGCACGAGCACCGAGCTGAAGAAGAGGAGGCTGGTGGCGGCCCCGACGAGCAGGTACGTGGCGAGCCCCCAGCCGGGATACTTCTCGGGAAAGTAGCCGCCCGCCAGCGACCAGGTGATCAGCCCGAAGACGAGGAACCAGCTGTAGTGGAGGCCGATCGGAATCCCCCACACCCGCCCGATCGTCAGGCTGCCCTGCATGGCCGCGCCCGGAGGCATGCCCTCACCCGCGCCCGGCAGTCCCCAGCCCGGGCGGGCGGCCGGCCCGCTCGTCCTGGAGCTTCCGCTCGAGCGCCTCCCCGCGGATGCGGGTCCGGCAGGGCTCGCAGATGAGATCCGGGGAAGGCCCGGCGCAGACGATGCAGCGCGTGCCGACTTCGGCGGCCTCGGGAGACGCGGCCTCGGCGGGCGCGAGGCGGGCCGGCACGGTGAGCACCAGGCAGCGCGCCCGGCGCACGACCGCCTCGGCAACGCTTCCGAGGAGGACGTGGGAGACCCCGGTGCGGCCGTGCGTGCCCACGACGATCAGGTCGATGCCGGTGCGGTGCGCGTACGCCACGATCTGCCGCGCCGCCAGGCCGGAGGCGACCTCCGACAGCACGGAGAGACCGGGCCCCAGGCTGTCCACGACGGCGCGCAGCGCCTTCGGCGCGGGAGTCGGATCGGTCACGGGGGGGACGACGTGGAGGACGTGCAGGCGCGCGCCGAGCTGCCGCGCCAGGTCGGCGGCCGCCCGGCCGGCCACGGCCGAGGCCTCGGAAAAATCGGTGGGAAAAAGGATCTGCCGGATCGTGAATCTGGCCAGCATGGCTCCGCCTCCTACGCGCTGATGCCGAACCAGGCCACCGTCAGGGCGCCGCCACGCGGAGACCGGGCTCGGGAGGGTCCGCCGGCGCGGCGAGTTGCTGGGCGCGAGCGAGCAGCGCCACGACGTCCTCGTCGGTCACCGGCGAGAAATCCTCGTAGTACGTCCCGACGGCGGTGAACGCGTCATCCACGATGAGGCTCACGAGGCGATCGGCGGCGCGGCGAAAGCGCTCGGCCGCCTCCATCGCGGCGCACGGGACCGCCACGGTGATCTCCCGGGCGCCGTGGCGCCGGGCGTATTCGAGGGCCGCGCGCATCGTGAGGCCGGTCGCGAGGCCGTCGTCCACGAGCACCACCGCCGCGCCGGGCAGATGGTGCGCCAGTGGCGGCACGCCGTACAGGGCCATCCGCCGCTCGATCTCCGCCCACACCCGCGCCTTCGCCCTCTCCACGTCGTCCGGGCTCAACCCGAGGCCGGCGACGGACTCGGGGTCCAGGACCATCTGGCCGTCCTCGTCCAGGGCCCCGAACGCGAACTCGGGGGCAAACGGAGCGGTGAGCTTGCGGGCGTACGCGACCGTCAGCGGCACCCGGAGCCGCTCGACGATCGGAAGCGCCACGGCCACGCCGCCGCGCGGGATGGCCGCCACCACGCACGGCCCCGAGATCAGGGGCGCCAGCTCCTCCGCCAGAGCCCGTCCCGCCTCAGCGCGATCCCGGAACATAGTGGCTCACCACAGGAAGCCCTGCTGGTCCACGCCGGTATCGGGGAACTCTCTCGCCAGTGCGAGGAGCAGATCGCGCTCGGTGAGGATCCCGACCAGCTTGCCGTCCTCGACCACCGGGAGGCTCCCGATGCGCCGCTCGAACATGACGACCGCGGCGCGCGCGATCGTCGCCTCCGGGTCGGTGGTGACGACGACCCAGGTCATGGCGTGCTTCACCCGGAGCTCCTCCAGCGCCTGCCCGATCCCCCGGAGGCGGCGCTGGGCCCCGAGCGACAGGTGCTCGGCGAGGGCCGGCCCGAAGCTCGCCTGCCTCAGGTCCCGATCGGTGATGATCCCCATGAGCCGTCCCGCGTCGTCCACGACCGGCAGGTGCCGGATCCGTTTCCGCCGCATGACGTCCATCGCCGTCCCAAGCGGCGCCTCGGGATCGATGGTGAGCGGGTCCCGCGTCATCACTTCCTTGACCTTCATGGCTGTCTCCTAGCGCGATCTATTCACGAACACGTCTTCCGCGTCCGTGTGGCCCCCTCACCCTAACCCTCTCCCCCTCCGGGGGCGAGGGGACCGAGGCGACTCCCTCTCCCTCTGGAGGGAGAGGGCCGGGGTGAGGGTGAGGCGTCCCTTCGCGCATAATCCGGGCTACGCGGCGATCAGGCGCTCGAAGCGCTCCCACGGCAGCGCCGTCCAGGTCTCCGTGGTGGCATGGCCCAACGACCGGATGATCATCACCACCTTCGCCGCCATGGCCTCGTCGGGGGCGTCGAAGATGTCGAGGTAGTCGCAGGGGCCGAGGATCGCGTAGTTGGCGACCCATTTCACCTGCGGGCAGTCTTTGCGGATGCGGTCGTTGACCATTCGTTCCAGCTTCTTGAGATCGGCCGGCGATTTCACTGCCATCGGGGTCAACCGGGTCAGCACCACGAACGTCGCCATCGTCATGCCTCCTTATCGAGAGAAGTTACCATCACGGGTAGATCCCCAGGATCATGATCGCCTCCGCCACCCGCTCGATGGCGCGGATCAGGGCGGCCGTCCTGAGGTCCACCCCCCTGTCCCGCGCGGTCGCCCCGACCTCGCCGAAGGCCCGCACCATGAGCCGCTCCAGCCGCTCGTTGATCTCCTCCTCGCTCCAGAAGAACGCCTGGAGGTCCTGGACCCACTCGAAGTACGAGACCACCACGCCGCCGGCGTTGGCCAGGATGTCGGGGACGACCAGCACGCCGCGGGCCGCCAGGATGGCGTCGGCCTCGGGGGTCGTGGGGCCGTTGGCCCCCTCGACGACGAGGCGCGCCCGGACCCGCTCGGCGGTGGCGGCCGTGATCTGCTGCTCCAGTGCCGCCGGAATCAGGACGTCACAGTCGGAGACGAGGAGACCCTCGTTCGTGATCGGCTCGCCGCCCGGGTAATCGTCGAGGCGCCCGCTCTCGCGCTTGTGCCGCACGAGGGCCCGCGGGTCCAGCCCCTGCGGGTTGAGCGTCCCGCCCCGCGAATCGCTCACGGCGACGATCCGCGCCCCCGCGGCGTGCAGGAGCCCGGCGCTCACGCTCCCCACGTTGCCGAAGCCCTGCACGGCCACGCGCGCGCCCTGGAGGGGGAGGTTCAGCTGCGCGAGGGCCTCCCGCGTCGCCACCATCACGCCCCGGCCGGTCGCCTCGGCGCGGCCGAGGGAGCCGCCGACGGGCACGGGCTTCCCCGTCACCACCGCCGGGACCGGGTAGCCCCGGTGCATCGAGTAGGTGTCCATGATCCAGGCCATGATCTGCGGCGTCGTGTTGAGGTCGGGAGCCGGGATGTCCCCCTCCGGGCTCATGAGGACGGAGATCTCCGTCGCGTAGCGGCGGGTGAGGTTCTCCAGCTCTTGAAGGGACAGGCGCTTCGGATCGCACACCACGCCGCCCTTGGCGCCTCCGAAGGGGAGGCTCAGGACGGCGCACTTCCAGGTCATCCACATGGCGAGCGCCCGCACCTCGTCCAGGGTCACGCCCGGGTGATAGCGGATCCCTCCCTTGGTCGGCCCCCGGGCTGTCGAGTGGTGCACCCGGTAGCCCGTGAAGATCTTGACCGAGCGGTCGTCCATCCGGACCGGAAAGTTGACCGTGAGCTCCCGCTTCGGCGCCCGCAGGTACTCCTCGATCCCGCGCTTGAGCGGGAGGTACTTGACCGCCCGGTCGTACTGGGCAAGCGCCATCTCGTACGGGTTGGCTTCCGTCATTTGATCGGCCCCCACCGCTCGGGCCTCGACACGACGCCCTCCTCGAGCACCTTCACGAAGACCTTCAGGACGTCGGTCTCCGTCAGCATCCCGACGACCTTGTCCCCCCTCACGACGGGGAGCGCCCCGATCTTCTGCTCATGCATGATCCTGGCCGCCTCGCGGATCTCCGTCTGGGGCTGGACCGTGATCACCCCCCACGTCATCACCTCCCTGACCGTGAGGATGTTCAGCGCCCGGGGCAGGTTCCCCAGCTGCTCCTGGATCGAGGGCTCGAAGATGACCTGGCGGAGATCCCGGTCGGTCACGATCCCGGCCAGCCGAGCCTTGTCGTCGAGCACGGGGAGGTGACGGATCTTCCGATCCTTCATCAGCTTCCACGCCGCCCCCATCGTCCTGTCCCACCGAATGGTCAGCGGCGACCGCGCCATCACCTCCTCGACCCGGATCGTCCGTTCCGGCCAGGAGAGCGCCTCCACCTCGTCCAGCCCCCGCCCGGGGCGCTTGGGTTTCCGCGTGCGGATATCCCGCGTGATCGCTCGCTTGGGGTGACTCATGGCTTCTCCTTTTCGTGGACGGCGAAGTCGCCGATCCGGGGGGCGGCCAGCCGAAGAAATTCAGCGGCGCGCATCCGGATCGCGGTGTGGTGATCTCCTGCCGGCATCGCGATCTCCCGGTCCCGGAGCAGCTCGCGGTCCAGGAAGACGGGGAGCCCGTAGCGCCCTCCGAAGGGCGCGATCGCCCCGGGCTCGGAGTCGGAGATCACACCCAGGATCTCCTCGAGGCTCGCCAGCCGGATTGGGCCGTGCCCGATGAGGCCCTTGAGCCGGTCCAGGTCCGCGACGCAGCAGGCCGGGAGCACCGCCAGCACGTAGCCGTCCCGCTCCTTGACGATCACCACCTTGGCCCACGACCGGCCGGGGATGTGGGAGGCTGCCGCCTGCTCCTGGGAGGTGAACGCATCGGGGTGGGGGACGACCTCGTATTGGGCCCCCCTCAACGCCAGGAATTCCTTGAGGTTCGGGTTCATGGGCAGACCTCGACGTAAACGTTCCTCGTAGACGCTCCTTGAGTGGTGCAACGTGTCTGCCAACGACGTCCCCCGCGGAATTGTCTGAATCTACAGAGTTCGGCGTGGTTGCGGCGCGCCGGAGGTGTCCCGTCGGCTCCCCACTGGGGTACGCCGTCCCCATGGGAACCGGCTCAAGGCAGACTCCCCGCGCTCCCCATCCGAGCATCGAGAAAAGGAAATCCTCTCGCCCGGCCGTCCTCGTTCGCTGGCAGCAGGATTGCACACTCGATTTGTTTCGGGAAGTGAAGATCATGGGCGGGCGGTGGGGTCTGATTCTCGCCGGGGGCGAAGGCACACGCCTCCTTCCCCTGACCCGAAGGATCGCGGGGGACGAGAGGCCCAAGCAGTTCTGCGGGGTCCTCGGCCGGGAGACCCTCCTGGACGAGACCCGCCGGCGGAGCGCGCTGGTGGCCCCTCCTGACCAGACCCTGGTGATGGTCACCGGCGCTCACGAACGCTTCTACGCCTCCCTCCTGGCCGACCTGCCGTCGCGCTGCGTGGTCGTTCAGCCCGAGAACCGTGGAACCGCCCCCGCGATCCTCTACGGCTTGCTCCGCATCAGCGCGGTGGGCCCCACGGACGCCGTCGCCGTCTTCCCCTCGGATCACTACGTCAGCGACGACGACGCGTTCATGGCCCATGTAGACTCCGCGTTCACCGCCGTCGGAGCGCGCCCGGACCTCGTGATCCTGCTGGGCATCGCACCCGAAAGCCCCGAGGTGGAGTACGGCTGGATCGAGCCCGCCGAGCCCATTCCCGCGCCGGAGCGGGTGGCCCTCTGCCGGGTCCGCCGCTTCTGGGAGAAGCCGTCGGCCGCGCGCGCGCGGATGCTCCTGACCCGGGGCTGTCTCTGGAACAGCTTCGTGATGGTGGCGCGGGGGCCGGCACTCCTCACCTTGATCCGCAGGGCCATCCCCGACCTGTACTATGCGTTCACCGCCGTCACCCCGGCGCTCGACACCCTCATGGAGAGCGAGGCCATCCGGACGCTCTACTCCCGCATCCCCTCCACGAACTTCTCCCGGCGGGCGCTGGCGGGGCATCCGGCGAATCTCGCCGTCCTGCCGGTCAGCGGGGTGGGATGGAGCGACCTCGGGAATCCGCGCCGCGTGCTGGCGACGCTGGCGCGGGGTCGGTTCCACCCCGCGTGGGCGGAGGCGATCCAGGCCACCCCCGCCTAGGGCTCCGCCATGTCCGAGCTGCGCCTCGACCTCGCCACGGGGGAGTGGGTCATCATCGCGACCGAGCGGGCGCGGCGCCCCCATGATTTCCGAAGGGCGGACGCCGCCGGCGAAACCCCGCGGGAGACCTGCCCCTTCTGCCCCGGCCGCGAAGCGATGACGCCCGGCGAGCTCTACCGCGAGCCCGCGGACGGGCCGTGGTCGGTTCGCGTGGTCCCGAACAAGTTCCCGGCGCTCTCGCCGGGCGCCGAAGAGGCAGCGCCGGTTTCCAGCGATCCCGTCGGCATGTTCCTGCGGCGCCCCGGCAAGGGCCACCACGAAGTGATCGTTGAATCCCCCGACCACGGGGCGCGGCTCGCCACCATGTCCCGCGAGGCGATCGCCGCCGTCCTCGGCGCGTACCGCGCGCGGTACCGGGCGCTGCGCCGCACGCCCAATGATGCCCGGCTGATCATCATCTTCAAGAACTGCGGCGAGGAGGCCGGCACGTCCCTCTCCCACCCGCATTCGCAGCTGGTCGCCACCCCCATCGTCCCCCTCTGGATCCAGAGCAAGCACGCCGTGGCCCGCCGGTACTGGGACATGAACCGGCGCTGTCTCTACTGCGACCTGCTCGACGCCGAGCTTGCCCAGAAGGAGCGGGTCCTCTTCGAGACCGAGGGCTTCGGCGTGTTCCATCCCTTCGCCTCGCGGCTCCCCTTCGAGACGTGGATCATGCCCAAGCGCCATACCCCCTCGTTCGGGGACGTCCGGGACGACGAGCTCCTGGAGCTGGCGCAGGTCCTCCGCGCCACCTTTCGCCTCCTCGCGCGCGGGCTCGGCCCCTTCCCGTACAACTACGTGGTCCATTCGGCGCCCGCCGGAGAGGAGGACCGCCGGTTCTACCTCTGGCACCTGGAGATCCTGCCGCGGCTCACCATGCTCGCGGGCTTCGAGATGGGATCGCGGATCTTCATCAACACCGCCGCGCCCGAGGCGACGGCGGCCTTCCTCCGGAGCCTCGCTCCCGAAGCGGCCCTCGAATGACGCTCGTCGTTGAGGCGCTCAGCGAGACGCCGGTGGCGCGGCGGCGGATCGAGCTGGTCGAGCGCAAGGGGCTCGGCCATCCCGACACGCTCTCGGACTCCCTGGTCGAGGCGATCTCGCTTGGGCTCAACCGGATGTACCGGGAGCGCGCGGGGTCCATCTGCCACTACAACATCGACAAGGCGCTCCTGGTCGCCGGCCAGTGCGCCAAGGGGTTCGGCTGGGGCGAGCTGACCCAGCCCATCGAGCTGATCCTGGGAGACCGGGCCACCTTCACCGTCAACGGCATGCGGCTCCCGGTGGAGGAGACGGCCCGGCTCGCCGTGGACGAGTGGGTGGCCGCCCACCTGCCCCACGTGCGCCCCGGAAAGGACCTCAAGACCCGGATCGCGCTGGCGCCGGGCTCGGAGGAGCTCCGAAGGATCTTCAAGGACGGCCCCGCGGTGCTCGGCTCCAACGACACCGCCGGCGCCTCCGGCTACGCCCCGCTCTCCCCCACCGAGGCGATCGTCCTCCAGGTGGAGCGCTTCCTGAACTCGGCCGAGTTCAAGCGGCGCTTCCACGACACGGGCCAGGACGTCAAGGTGCTCGGGATCCGCCGCGACGACACCCTCGCCCTCACGGTGGCCATGCCGTTCCTCTGCAGCGAGATCGGATCGGAGAGCGCCTACTTCCGGCGGAAAGCCGAAGCGCTCGCCGCCCTCGCCGAGCGCTTCCGGGACGCTCCGTTTTCCATCGAGTGGGGGCTGAACTGCCTCGACCGTCCCGGCCGGGGCACGGAAGGCGTCTATCTCTCGCTGACGGGAACCTCCGCCGAGGACGCGGACTCGGGCCAGGTCGGCCGCGGCAACCGCGTGAACGGCCTGATCGCCTTCTCGCGCCCCACGGGCGGCGAGGCGGCGCCGGGAAAGAACCCCGTGGCCCACGTGGGAAAGATCTACAGCGTCCTGAGCCACCGCCTCGCCCGCCTGATCCACGCCCGCTGCCCCGGGCTCCTCGAGGTGTACGTGCATCTGGCCTGCCGGATCGGCGAGCCGGTGGACCGCCCGTGGACGGGCGTCCAGGTGATCCTCCCGCCCGGGATGGGGCTCGCCGACGTGGAGGGCACGATCGGGGACGTCGTGGAGGCCGAGCTCCAGCGGATGCCGGAGTTCCAGGCTGAGCTGATCCGCGGGGAGCACCCGGTCTGCTGACCCTCGACGGCTCCCACGGCGAGGGCGGCGGCCAGATCCTCCGCACCGCGCTGTCGCTGGCCGTGCGGCTGTGCGCGCCCGTGAGCGTGACCCGGATCCGGCAGCGGCGGCCGAAGCCCGGGCTCCGGCCCCAGCACCTGACCGTGGTCCGCGCCCTCGCCGCGATCAGCGAGGCCGAGGTGGAGGGCGACGCCCTCGGCTCGACCGAGGTGACGTTCGTCCCGCGCGCCCTGAGGGGGGGCACCTACCGCTTCGACGTGGGAGCGATCCGGGGAAGCGCCGGGTCGGTCTCACTGCTCTTCCAGGCCCTGCTCCTGCCGCTGGCCTTCGCGCCAAGGGGAAGCCGCCTCACACTGATCGGCGGGACCCATGTGCCCTGGAGCCCGCCCGTCCACTACCTCACCGAGGTCTTCCTCCCCGCCCTGGGCCAGATCGGAGTCCAAGCGCGCCTCACCCTCAAGCGCTGGGGCTGGTATCCGGCCGGAGGCGGAGAGGTCGAGGTGACGGTCGTCCCAGCCCGCGGGCTCTCACCGTTTTCGCAGGAAACCGGCGGCCGTGCCGTGACGATCAGGGGGCTCTCGGCCGTCTCCCGCCTACCGCGCTCGATCGCCGAGCGCCAGAGCTGCCGGGCGCTGGAGCGGCTCGGGGCCGCGGGGCTCGCGGCCGAGATCGCCATCGAGGTGGACGCCACAGCGCTAGGGCCGGGGACGCTCCTCTTCCTCGCCGTGCCGGGCAGGGCCGGGTTCTCCGCGCTGGGACGGCGTGGTCTCAGGGCCGAAGCCGTGGCTGACCAGGCGGTGGACCCGCTCCTGGCCTGGCTGGCCACCGGCGCCCTGGTGGACGACCACCTGGCGGACCAACTGATCCCGTTCCTCGCCCTCACGCCGGGGGTCTCCACCTTCACCTGTCCGACCCTCTCGCCCCACCTCAGGACCGTCGCGTGGGTCGTTCAGCAGTTCCTGCCGGCGAGGATAGACCTTGACGACGGGCCCCCCGCACGGATACGGATCGCCACATCATCTCTCTGATAAACGTGCCGTCACCTCGCTTCCGCACGCCCGAGCGACTGGAGAAACGCCACGAGGTGGGCCATCTCTTCGGGACGGAACTGGGGCCAGGCGACCTGCCGGCGCTCGGCGCGCTCCGCCATGATAAAGCCGTGGTTCCACAGCGCCGTGATGACGGCCACGGTCGAGTCGAGACCCTTCGCCTTTGCGAGGTCCGGCCCGACTTTGCCGCCCGTGCCTCCAATCGAGTGGCAGCCCAGGCACCCCTTGGCCGTCGCGAGCTCCCGGCCTTTGCGGGCGTCGGCCGGGTCGGCGAAATACCTGACCGAGTAGAGATAGGCGACGAGGTCGGCCATCTCGCGGGCTTGGAGACGAGGGACTGAAATGGTCCTTGCCTTCATCTCCTTCATCATCGCGGGCGCCTTGTTCCACATGGCCGCCGCGAACTGGGTCAGGCTCCAATTGAGACCCCGCTCGGCCAGGTCCGGGCCCACCCGGCCGCCCTCGCCCCGGACGCTGTGGCAGAGGATGCAGCCCTTGTCCATGAACAGCCGCTGGCCCTCGTCGGCGCGGCCGGGCAGGACGTAGAGCGGCTCTTCCGCGTGGGCCTGGGAGGCGGCCTTGAGGTAGGCGATCAGGTCGCGAAGCTCCGTGTCCTTGAACGTGGGGCGCACGATCCCCTTGGCGCGCATGGCCTCGGCCATGGCGGGGCCGTGGTTCCACAGCTCGGCCGCGATCAGGATGGGGGAACCGAACTGCCGGAGGAAGTCGAGGTTCGGGCCGACCACCCCGCCGGTCCCGCCCGTCTGGTGGCAGACGATGCATTTCTTCTCCGTGAAGAGCCGCCGGCCGTTCTCGACGTTCCCGGGCGGATCAAAATAGTCGAGCGTGTAGAGGAACCCGATGAGGTCGCCGGTCTCCCGCGGGTCCAGCTGAGGGCGAGCGATCCCGAGCTCTCGCATACGCTCGGCCATCTTCGGCAAATGGTTCCACATCCCGGCGGCGAGCTCATAGAACGACCGGGGACGCGGGATGCGGCCAAGGTCAGGCCCGACCTTGCCGCCCACGCCGTTGACCGCGTGACACTTGACGCAGCCTTTGGCTCCGAAGACGCGTGAGCCGGCAAGTGGATCCTGCGTGGGGGTGAAGAGCGACTGGGCGAAGGCCGCCTGGGAACCCCAGAGAAGCAGGACGGACGCCGCGACAACCTTCCACTTCATGGCCCGCCTCCCGCTCCGCGACAGGAGCAACGCGCTTCGCTAGAATCCTTTCGTGAGGATGACGATGAGGCTCCAGTCGAGCTCCCTGGCGCTCGTCACGGGCAGGTGGACCCCGGCACGGAGATTCCAGCCCTCGGCCGGTTCGACGCTCACGCCCGGGGTGAGATAGAGCTGCACCCGCTCGCTCAGAGGGTCGCCCCGGTGGAGCAGCGTCACGCTGTTCAGCTCCAGGAGCAGCGCCAGCCACCTCAGGGGGGAATAGGTCGACGTCAGGTTGGCGGTGACCCCGTGCTCCTTGTGAGGCCTCACGGGCTCTTCCCCCTCCTCCTCCGGCTCGACCGGCCGGGGCCGGTTGAGCTGCCAGCGATAGGCTACGTCGGCCTGGAGGCTGAACGGCCCGAGCCCCTTGCCGGCCGCCAGGAACGGTGCGACGGCGAACTGCCCGCCCAACTCCCGCCGCTCGCTCCCCGTGGGGAAGGTCACCGTGACACCTCCCGAGAGGGCAAACTGCTGAGCGGGCAGCAACACAGGGGCGTACTTCGCCATCACGCTGACATCGCCGATCCCTGCCACCGTGGGCTCGGAATCCCTTGGGTCCCGGACCGCGAACGGGACGATCAGCTTGAGACCGAAGGATGGGATCGGGGCATACTGGATGCTGCTGAAGCCGAACCCGTACCCTCGCTCCGCCTCCGACTTGGCCATCGTGAAGGTCGCCTCCAGTTCGGTCGCAGGCGTGGCCCCCTCGGTGATCAGGGTCGGGGGAAGGCTCACCTCCTCGGCGTTCTTTGCCTCCTCTGAGGCACGGGCGGGGGAAGGGCCAACGCCAACCACCAGAACAAGCCCAACAACGAACAGCCGTCTCACCCCCTTCGCCCTTGAGGCCTACTTCTCGGGCAGCGTCTGGGCATAGGCCAGCACGTCGACGACCTGCTGGATGCTCCAGCCCACCACCAGCATCGAGGGCATCGCCGGGTCGCTTCCGGGCTGGCCCACCCAGCTCTTGTGGAGGAACTCTTGCGGGTTCTCCCTGGCCACCGTCCCGACGTACTCGGGCTTCTTGTCGTCGCCGAAGTTCAGTTTCTTCCCGTCAGCGCCATGGCAGCGAGTGCAAAATTTGTCGAAGGCGGACTGACCGCGGGCGGCGTCTCCGCCGATGGGCTTCTTGGTGGCGTAGTCCACGTACTTGGGCATGTCCACCATCCCGTACTTCAGAAAGTTCGCCAGGTCGGCGATGTCGGCGGGTCGGAAGGCGGTGAAGGCGTTGTGCCTGCGGTTGGCGGGGTCCCCCAGAAAGGCGGCAAGCTCCGCGACGGTCTTCTTCTGAGCCGCGTCCCATGCCCCCGGGAAGCCGGTATAGCGGCGTCCCTTGGCGTACGCGCCGTCCTTGCCCTTGTAGTCCCACCCGTGACACTCCTTGCAGCGCCACGTCGCGCTCCCAGTGGACTTGTTGGTGCTCTGGGATGCCCAGAGGGGGTGGTTCTCTTTAGGCTCGCTCGCCCCCGGGACGGCCTTCCACCACTTGTCATAGAGCAGTCCCCCCCGGGAGACGCTGGTCAAGTCAACTTTGGCGGAGGCCGCGGGCGGCGCCGCGGTCGGTAGCGAGCACGCCGCTCCCGCGACGATCAGCGCGAAGACCGGGGGGACCACAAGCAATCCCGTTGACCATTTCATCGCGTACCTCCTTCGGGCCGGCTTCTCATCGTCGGGTGCTTTTCGGCTCGGGACCCTTGGCCGCGGCCGGCCGGGGCGCTCCTCCGCGGGCCTGGAGCAGATAAGCGATCAGGTCCGCCATCTCCCCTCCCTTGAGGATCGGCCACGCGACGTTCGCCCCGACCATCACCTCCTCCATCGTGGCGGCGTGATTCCACATCCCGGTGATGACCTCCAAGGACGTGTCGAGCTTTTCCACGGCCGCGAGGTCGGGTCCCACCTTTTCGCCCACGCCCCGGAGGGCGTGGCAGGTGCCGCAGCGTTTTTCTTTGTACACGACCAACCCCCGTCTCACATCGCCCGGCGGGTCGATGAACTGGAAGAAATAGAGATAGCTGATCAGGTCGGACATCTCCTGGGTGCTGAGACCCGGGACCTCGATCCCGCGCTCGGCCATCTTCACCCACATCTTGGGGCCGTGGTTCCACATGGACCCGGCGATCCGCATGAGGCTCCCCTTGAGGGTGATCCCGAGGTCGGGCCCCACGTTTCCGCCGTGGCCCCTGATCGAGTGGCATTCGACGCAACGCTTTTTGCTGAAGAGCGCCTCGCCGCTCTTTGGCTTCCCCGGCGCGACGTACACGCGCTCCGTTCCTCCACCGGCGCTCCGGATATAGGCCAGGAGGTCGGAGATGTCGGTTCCCTGGAATGTCGGGCGGGAAATGCTCTGTTTCTCCATCGCCTCGGCCATTGGCTTCCCGCGGTTCCAGAGGGCAGCGGTCAGGAAGAGGGGGGAGGTGTAGCCGCTGTATTTGTCCAGCCGGGGGCCCATGTTCCCACCCTTCCCTCCCAACGAGTGGCAGGTTTGGCATCCTTTCTGGCTGAAGAGGCGCCCCCCGGCCGCCGCGTCTCCCGGCGGATCCAGTGAGCCGAGGTAGTAGAGGAACGAGAGCAGGCTCGCCATCTCCGACGGCTCGAACCTGGGACGGGGAACCCGTTTTTCTTGGAAGACGTGCTCCATCCCGGGGGAGTGGTTCCACATCACCCCGGCGATCTCGAGGAGCGGGCGGTTCATGACTCGCCGGCCCAGATCGGGCCCCGCGGTCCCTCCTACTCCATGAACGGCGTGACAGCGGAGGCACCCCTTCCCGGTAAAGAGTCGGCTCCCCTCCAGGGGATCGCCGGGGAGCAGGACGGAAAGGCTCTCGTGGCTGGCGAAGGCCGGAGCGACCGCGAGCCCGACCGCCAGCAGAACGATCCCGGCCCAGGCAGCCCGGAGCCGTCCGCTCATCGCTCGCTCCGATCCGTCAGGAGTCCCCAGAACACGTAGAGGCCCACGCCGAGGACGGTGAGAAATACCGGGATCGCCACCAGCGAGATCCCGATGGAGGCCGAGGGGACGTCCCCGAGCCGCCAGGCGGTCCGGATCAGGTGAGTGATCCACAGGATGATCGCCCCGATGAAGAGGACGGTCCCCGCGGCTATCCCCCACTGGAGGGCCCTCACCGTTCGATCAGGCGCGGAAGTCAAGCGGCGCATGTCACCACCCCCGCTCGGGCTCGGCATGTCGCGGCTCCGCCGTTTCAGGCAGATAGGTCAAGAGCCGCTCCTCGACCTCCTTGAGCCCCACCTCCCGCCCCTCCCGGATCTCCCAGATGGAGATGACGGGGAAGAGCTTGGTGAAGAGAACGAAGAAGAGGGCGAAGAGGGCGAAGCTCCCCGCCAATTCTCCCCATTCCACCCAGGTCGGGAAGTAGATTCCCTCCCCGAAGGGCAGCCGTGGGTTGGACAGGGTCGGGACGACGATGATGAAGCGCTCGAGCCACATCCCCACGGTCACGGAGAGGGACGCTGTGAGGACCTTCCCGATGGTGTGGCGGCCCAGCCTCACGAGGCAGAGGACCGGGATGACGAAATTCGTGACGGCCATCCCCCAGAAGAACGGCCAGAAGGGGCCGGAGAACTTGGCCCAGAAGACGTGCATCTCCTCCGGCTCGTTCCCATAGTACGCCGTGAGGTATTCGGCGAAGGTGAAGTAGAACCAGAGGAGCGACATGACCAGGAGGAGCTGTCCCAGGTAGCGGAAGTGGATCGGCTTGAGGTAGCCGTGGAGCCCGTAGGCCTTCCGGAAGACGAGCATCGCCACGATGAGGGCCGCGATCCCCGAGAAGATCGCCCCGACCACGAAGTAGGGGCCGAAAATCGTCGAGCGCCACATGGGCTGGAGCGTCATCGAGAAAACGAAGGAGACGACCGTGTGCACTGAGACCGCGATGGGGATCACCAGGACCGCCATGATGGCGATGGCGCGGTTCAAGACCTTCTGCTGGTGCTCGCTCCCGGTCCACCCCATGGCCAGGACGGAGTACAGGAGCTTCCGCTTGCGCACGCGGTCTCTCAGGATGGCGATGTCGGGGATCATGGGGATGTAGAGGTAGATCATGCTCGCCGTCAGGTAGGCGCTGATGCTGGTGGCGTCCCAGAGGAGCGGGGACTGGTAGCGGCCGTAGCGGATGATGTTCATCATGCGGTCGGGACGACCCAGGTCCACCAGGATCTGACCGGCGCCGATGAAGAGGACCATCACGGTGATGACCTCGGCCATCCGCGTGATGGGACGGCGCCACTCGGCCTTCGAGAGCCGGAGGATGGCCGAGATGAGGGTCCCGGCGTGGCTGATCCCGATGAAGAAGACGAAGTTGGTGACGTAGAACCCCCAGGAGACCGGCTGGTGAAGGCCCGTGACCCCCAGCCCCTCGTCGAACTGCGTCCAGTAAGCGACGGCTCCCCAGAGGATGAGGAGCGAGAGCAGGCCGACGGTCCAGTAGAACCCCCGCCCCGTCCGCTCGATGGGAGCGAGCAGAGCGGCGTCACGGGTGTCGGCGGGATCAGCCACGGCCTTCTCCTTCGGTGAGGTAGATCACCTTCGGCTTGGTCCCCAGCTGCTCCAGGAGCCTGAAAGCCCGGGGGCTCCGGGCCAGCCGAAAGACCTCGCTGCCGGGGTCGGACAGATCTCCGAAGATGATGGCGCGCGCCGGGCAGGCCTCGGCGCACGCCGGGACGTACTCCCCGGGAGCCACCTCCCGCCGCTCGGCCAACGCCCGCTCCCGCGCCTTCTGGAGGCGGTGATGGCAGAAGGTGCACTTCTCCACGACGCCCTTGGGGCGCACCGAAACGTCGGGGTTCTGACCAGGGGCTTCCTTCTGGTAGCGGTACCAGTTGAAGTACTTCGCGTTGTACGGGCAGGCCGCCATGCAAAAGCGGCAGCCGATGCAGCGGGCGTAGATCTGCGCGACGATCCCGTCCGGGTCCCGGTACGTGGCGTAGACGGGACAGACCTTGGTGCACGGCGGGTCATCACACTGAAGACACGGTCGCGGGAGGAACCGCTTCACCTCGCCGGGGTGCTCCTCGTCCTCTTCCGTCAGCACCTGCATCCAGCTGATGATCCGCCCCCGGACGGCCTCCTTCGCCCCGACAGCGGGCACGTTGTTCTCGGCCTTGCAGGCCATGACGCAGGCCTGGCAGCCCGTGCAGCGGTCGAGGTCGATCACCATCCCCCAGAGCGCCATAACCCTACGCTTTGAGGATCCGGACGCGGGTGGTGTTGAGGAGACCGAAGCCCCTGAAGGGATCAGTCTCGTTGGCGATCAGGTCGTTGGGATTCGGCCCCTCCCCGCCGAACAGGGGGATGTGAATCACGTAGGGAAGGGTCCCGGCATAGAGCTTGGCCTTGAGCCTGATCCTCCCCTTGGCCGACTCCACCCAGACCCAGTCCCCGCCCTTCACTCCCACCTCCGCCGCCGTCTTAGGATGGATCTCCACCCACCCTTCCCAGGTTGCTCGGACGTGAACCGCCGGCTGCTCCAGGAGCCAGGGCTGGTTCCTCCCGCCGCCCGTGGGCCGGCTCATCAGGCGATAGGTGTTGAGGCGGAAGGGAAACGCGCCGGGCTCCCGCACGGCAGGGATCGCCACGGCGGGGAGATAGAGGAGATCGCCCCGGTCCCGCCCCCCCAGCGCCTGGACGAAGGCCTCGCCCGTTCCATCCCGTTTCACGGCCTCGTCCACCAGCCGCTTGAGACCGCTCGCATAGAACTCGAACTTCCGAGACGGTGTCGTGTGAAGCGCCTCCAGGCTGACGGGCAGTCCCGTGGGGTCCCACCAAGCTCCGCGCTTGCCGAGCGCGGCCCAGAACTCGTCGTATGACTTGAACTCCGACGTCCAATACCCCTGGCGCTCCAGGATCTTCCTGAGCGACTCCTCTGCGGGAGCAGAGGCCACATACCCACGCCCGGCCTCGTAGAGCCCCCGCGCCCGCTCGTGGAGAAAATCTTCGAACTTCTGCCACGGCACGTTCTTCGCGATGGTCCCGCCCAATGCTTTGGCGATCTGAAGCACCACGTCTGCGGTGTTGCGCGTCTGGTGAAGGGGCGCCGTGGCCGGCCGGGCCAGGCTGAAGCAAGTGAAGCCGGCCAGGTGCGTCACCTGATCGTCCTGCCACCGCTCGAGATAGGTGTGGTCGGGAAGGATCAGGTCGGCTCTGGACGAGCTCTCATCGAGAAACGGCGAAAAGCTCACGATAAAGGGGATCCCCTCGAAGGCTTTGGCGAACGCCTCCTTCGCCGGATGATTGGCCAGCGGGTTGGTGGCAAAGAGGAGGAGCGCGTTGATCGGGTACGGCTTCGCGCTCAGGATCCGCTCTGGAAGGGCCTGCGGAGCATCGGAGGCCAGGAGATATTGGCCCCGGCCCGCCCCGTCAATCCTGGGGCGCTCCAGGGCGCGCGCTGCCGCCTCATCTTTCTGAACCGGCCGGAGCGGGCTCAGCGGCAGCTCCCCCTGAATCAGGAGCCCGCCCCGGACGCCGATGCTGCCGACGAGGGCGTTGAGGCTGTGGATGGCCATCCGGGTGTGGAGATCGTCGGGACCGTACGCGGTGCCCCGCTCACCGATCACCATGGCGGGCTTCGTCGTCCCCAGGTCCCGGGCGACCTCGAGGATGGTCCTGACGGGGACTCCGGTGGCCGCCGACACCGCGAGGAGCCCGTACTCCTTGAGAACGAAATTCTTGAACCCCTCGTGGTGGGCACCGCGCTGGTCCACCCAGTCCTCGAAGCCGAAGGTATGCTGCGCGATGAACTCTTTGTCGTAGAGCTCCTCCCGGATCAGGGCGTTGGCGATCCCCAGCGCGAGGATCCCGTCGGTTCCGGGGACGATGGGGACCCACCGGTCCGCCTTGACCGCGGTCGGAGAGCGTCGTGGATCCACCTGGACGAACCTGCCGCGGGGACGTTCGCCGCTTCGCCGCAAACGCGCAAAGGCCTGCGAGACATGGACTGGACCGAGCCAGGCCTCCAGGAGGCCGGCCCCGAAGGACAGGATGAAGTGGGCTTCCCCCAGGTCATAGCCCAGGGGGCTCGTCACCCCTTGCATGAGCTGATGAGCGAGGGCGGGTCTCTCCGGCGGCAAGCAGCGAACCCGGATGTAGTTCGGCGTGCCGTATGCCTCGGCGAAGCGCTTCCAGAGCGTGTCCCGATAGCCGCGGTACTGCCCGCCCAGGATCGCCACCGTGTGAGAGAGACCCTTGGCTCTGAGGTCGGCCAACCGGGCGGTCAGCATCGAGAGGGCTTCGTCCCATCCGATGGGGCGGAAGCGCCCGCGCTCACCGTCGCGCGCCATCGGCCCCTTCAGGCGGTTCGGATCGTAGAGGAGCTGAAGCCCCCCGAATGCCTTGGGGCAGAGGGCTCCCCGGTTGATGGGATGGAGGGGATTCCCCGAGAGCCCCGCCACTTCGCCGTCGAGCGTTCGGACCATGAGACCGCACCCGCCCGGACACTGCTGGCAGATGGAGGGGACCGGGACCTCTTCGGGAGTGGCCCAGCGTGTGAGATCCTCTCCCGCCTGCTGGGCCTTGGCCAGCGTGCCCCTGATCAGGGCGGCGGCCCCGGCCGTTCCGCCTGCTGCTTGAAAGAATCCCCGTCGCGTGACTCGCATCGTGTCCCTCAGCGATGGCAGGCGTTGCAGTCAGTGGAGACGCGCCTTGCCGCTACCTTCACCACTCCTGTTCCCTTCTCCTTGGGGCCCTCCCACTGCTCGTGACAGCCGATGCAGTCGTTCATCGTGAGCGTTTTGAGGGCGCGGGCGGGCGGCCGATCAAGGGTTTCCATCGCCCCATGACATGTCTGGCAGTTCAACTTCGCCACCACCACGTGGGTCCGATGCGGAAAGAAGACATGGGGGGGAAGCCGCCAGACGCGCTTCCACGGGATCTCTTGGCCCTTCTCCCCGAAGGCCCGGATCTTTTTTACTTCGTTGCTCTCGGTCTCTCCTCCTGAGTGGCAGGCAAGACAGAGCGCGGTCGGAGGGCGGCCCGCGACGGCTTCCTTCTCTACCCGCTGATGGCAGCTCGTGCACGGAAGTTTCAGCTGCTCGACGTGGATCTTGTGCGGGTATTCGATCGGCTGCTTGACGGCGGGCTCGACCCACCAGAAGCCCCACGTCAAGAGGGCCACGACCACCACTCCCAACACTGCCAGCCACTTCATTTCAAGAGCACGGGTCAGCAAGGCAGGTGCCAACCCGCCAAACACTCAGAATCTCAGCATTCAGCGGGTGGTTCGCTCAGCTGGAGCTCTCGAAGCTTTGAGGGAAGTGGGAAAAATTCCCCACAGGTGAGGCGGACTCTCCTCAACCGGGAGCGTCCGAAGCGAATAGCCCCCCGGCCTCGCCATTCTAAGTACCTAATTTCCCGGCGGCATGGTTTTGGGATCTACCGTGGCACAGGCCTTGCTGCCCGGCTCTTACAAACAAGAGGAGGTCCCCTCGTGACCGAGTCGTCTCGCCGCTTGCCCGAGTTCTGGTCCGGCCTTGACCCGGCGGATCGCTGGCTGGCAGCCCTGAGGGGCGTGGCGCTCCTCGGTGGCGCGGTCTGGGGAATGGTGCACCCCCTGGATCATCCCTTCGACCACGAGGCCCACCGTCAGGTCGTGTGGCTCTTTCTGACCTTCGCCGCGTACAGCGCGCTCCTCTACGTCATCAACGCGCTCCGTCCCGGGCGGCTTCTGCTCCTCTACCGCATCGCCATGGTTCTCGACCTGGCCTTCATCTTCGTCCTCGTGCGGATCACGGGGGGGATGGCGAGCAGCTTCTACCTCGCCTTCTACGTCCTGATCGCGCTCCACGCCTTCTACTTCGGCCTCGCGACGGGTGGCATCGCCGCCCTCCTGGCCGGCCTTCTCTACCCGTTCGTGGATAGCTGGCCGCCACCGATCGGCCTGAGCGATCTCGGCCTTCGCGTGGGATTCTTCCTGCTGGTCGGCCTCTGCATGGGTGGCCTGGCCGAGCGCGAACACCGAGAGCGGCGCCTCGTGGAGCAGCTCAACCGGGAGCTCCAAGAGAAGCAGCATCACTTGACCGAGGCACAGGAGCAGCTGATCCGGTCCGACCGGCTGGCCACCGTAGGGGAGCTCGCCGCCGGGCTTGCCCATGACCTGAGAAACCCTCTGGCCGGCGTTTCGGGGGCCCTCCACGTTCTGGCCGGCCAGCTCCCCAACGCCGACCCCAGGCAGGCCCTGCTCGCGGAGATCCAGTCCCAGATCGCCCGGATGAACAAGACGCTCACCGACCTGCTCTGGCACGCGCGGCCTCCCACACCTCAGTACCTCCCCCTGAACGTGAATGAGGTGGTGGAGCAGACCCTCTGGTTCCTGCCCATGTCATCCGGGACGGGGATCGAGATCCTCAAGCGCTTTCAGCCGGGCCTCCCGCCCTTGCGTCTGGATCCAAACCTTCTCCACCAGGCCCTTCTCAACGTCCTGGTCAACGCACGGCAGGCCATGCCCAACGGCGGCCAGCTCACGGTCGGCACCTGCCTTCGCCAGAACCTCATCGGCAAGGGGAAGGTCGTGGAGGTGGCCATCTCCGATACCGGCGTCGGCATCCTCGAGGAAAACCTCCGCCGAATCTTCCAGCCCTTCTTCACGACCAAGGCCCAGGGCACCGGGCTCGGTCTGGCGATTGCGGCCCGGATCGTCGAGCAGCACGGCGGGCGAATCGCGGTGGAAAGTGAAGTGGGAAAGGGCACGACGTTTCGGATCGTCTTTCCGGTTCCTGCCGAGGACCGGGCCCCGGCTCACGACGATGCGCCCGCGACCGACTCCTCCCTGGAGCAGTCTCTGGCCAAGCCGAGCCGTGGGATCGCGCCATGAGGCCGCCGCGCCTCAGCTGGCTCCAGGGGTTCCTGCTCGCGAGCGCCGCGCTGATCAGCGCCGTCGTGATCGTCTCCGGGCTGGCTGTGGGCTGGTTCTTCGAGCACCACGTGCTCACTCACGAGGAAGAGCACGCGGTCAACGTGGTCCAGAGCCAGGCGCGCCAGCACCTCGTCCCGGCCGACTTCGATCTGCCCCGCTGGTCCGGCGCGCGCAAGGTCTTCGAGGCGTTCGCCCAGGAGCTCCCGGGGATCTTCAGAATCAAGGTCTACGACAGGACGGGGCGACTTGTCTGGTCTGATGAGCCGCGGCTCATCGGGAAGACCTTTCCTGCCGACCATTCCCTCGAGAACGCCCTGAGGGGCAACGTGGCGACGGTCCTTAAGGGCTCTGCCGCTGAGGCCTACGTCCCCGTCACGTTTCCTCAGGCCGCCGGCGTGGTCGGCGTGATCGAGACCTACCGGGACGTCACCCAGGTGGTCCTCGAAATCCGCCGGACCCAGCGGCTGATCTGGGGGGCCGGCGGCGGAATGGGCCTCCTCCTCTACGTCGCGCTGGGGCTCATCGTCTGGAAGGCCTCGGTGAAGGAGCAACGGGCGATCGTGGAGAAGGAGCGCCTGGCCGCAGCGGGGCAGGTCGTRGTRGGGCTGCACCACGAGATCCTGAACCCGCTGACAGGCGTCCTGGGGGCCCTGCAAGTTCTCAAGCAGGACGGGATCGCCCAGCCAGAGAAGGCCGAAGCGCTCGCCGAAGCCGAGGCCGCGATCCGCAAGATCGAGCAGTTGATCCGGCGCCTCCCGACGCTCCGGCGCGCGGCAAGCACTGCGTACGTGGGCGTCACGACCATGCTCGACCTGGAGCGCTCGTGCGCGGAGGAGGAGCATACATGAGCTCCCAGCTTCTCATTGTTGACGACGAGCGCCTGATCCGGTGGTCCCTCGAGCAGACCCTGGCCAAGGCGGGCTATGAGGTCTCCAGCGCCTCGACGGGAGAAGCGGCGCTGGCCGCGATCCGCGAGGATCCGCCCGACCTGATCCTGCTCGACCTCAAGCTCCCTGACACCGACGGGCTCCAGGTGCTCCGCCAGATCAAGGAGCTGAGCCCCCATCTCCAGGTCCTCATCATGACCGCCTACGCCGACGTCGGAACGGCGGTGGAGGCCATGAAGCTGGGGGCCTACGACTACCTGCCGAAGCCCATCGACTTCGAGAACCTGGCCGTCACGATCCGCAACGCGCTGGAGGCCAGCCAGCTCAAGCGGAAAGTCCAGCTTCTCAGTGAGAAACACCTCTATCCGTTCCACTTCGATCGGATCGTGGGGACCAGCCGGGGGATCCGTGAGGTGATCGCCGTGGCGCGAAAGGTGGCCCGGAGCGAGGCCACCACGGTCCTCATCCAGGGCGAGAGTGGAACGGGGAAGGACCTGCTCGCCAAGGCGATCCACTACGAGAGCGCCCGCGCCGAGGAGCCGTTCATGGAGATCGCCTGCACCGCGATGCCGGAGACGCTCCTCGAGTCCGAGCTCTTCGGCCACGAGCGGGGTGCCTTCACGGACGCCAAGACCCAAAAAAAGGGGTTGTTCGAGGTGGCCCATGGGGGCACGATCTTCCTGGACGAGATCGGGGACATGAGCGGGGGGCTCCAGGCCAAGCTGCTGAGGATCCTGGAGGAGCGGAGCTTCCGCCGGGTCGGCGGCACCAAGGACATCACCGTGGATGTCCGGGTGATCGCGGCCAGCAACCGGGACCTCCGACAGGCCGTGGACAGCGGCACCTTCCGCAAGGACCTCTATTACCGCCTCCAGGTCGTCACGATCACCCTCCCGCCGCTTCGGGACCGGCGTGAGGACATCCCGCTCCTGGCCCGCCATTTCCTGGGGTATTTCAGCCGGGAGTTCAAGAAGCGGCTCCCTCACCTCTCGTCCGAGGCCGAGCGCCTCCTCGTCCAGTACGAGTGGCCCGGGAACGTGCGGGAGCTCCGGAACGTGATCGAGCGCGCCATGATCCTGGAGGACACCGGCGATCTCTTGCCGGGTCACCTGCCGCCGGAAATCGGCGGGCTGGCCCCATCTGCAGTTCTGCCGGCCCCGGCGTTTCGGCTCCCCGAGACCGGTGTCGTGCTGGAGGAGGTCGAGCGGGAATTCGTCCGCCAGGCCCTGGCACTGACCCGGGGGAACCAGACTCGGGCGGCCCGGCTCCTGGGCCTCACGCGGGATGAACTCCGGTACCGGGTGAAAAAGTTCGGGTTGAACCACAAATCCGAAGAGGACGCGGAGTGAGGAATTTCCCCAACCCATTGGGGGAAATCCCCCAACCTGAAAGAAGGAGAGCATTTATGACCGGAGCGATCGTGAAGGGCACGGGAATCCTGGTAGCCGTTCTGCTGCTTCCGACCGTCGCGCTGGCGCAAGGGGACCCGGCAAAGGGCAAGGAGTTCTACGCCAAGCACTGCGCCGGCTGCCATGGGCCGACCGGCAAAGGGGACGGTCCCGCGGCTAAAGCAATCAACCCGAAGCCCAACGACTTCACGAACAAGGCCTACATGGCGGGGCTGAAGGACCAGTACCTCTTCGACCTCATCCAGAAGGGAGGAGCCGCCGTCGGGAAATCCCCGCTCATCCCACCCTTCGGCTCGAAGATGAAGGATGGAGAGATCCGGGACCTGATCGCCTACCTCAAGACCCTGGCCAAGTAGAGGAAGTGAACATTTTCTCTTGACAACGGATGGGACCCGCCTTTAAAGTGGCGCCGCCTGAGATTTTGAACTGATTCAATTGGACTAATAAGCAGTTTTACGAGTGCGGTTTCCGCAGGTGTGCCCTCATCGTCGCTGGAGGAGGCACCGCATGAGTCGGCCATTGGGGATCCTTGGCGGCGTCGGAGTCCTGCTTCTCCTCTTCGTCCTCGCGTTTCCTTCATCCTCCCTGGCCCAGCAAGCCTCTCCCAAGCCCGCTGCGGCGGCTCAGGCCACCGACGGCTACGTCGGCTCGGACACCTGCAAGGGCTGTCACGAGGAGCTGGACCAGAAGTTCGCGAGGACGAAGATGGGGCGCCTCATGCTCAGGCACCCGCGAAACACCAAGGAGGGCCTGGGCTGCGAGGGCTGCCACGGCCCGGGCAAGGCCCACGTCGACGCGGGCGGGGGGAGGGGCGTGGGTGGCCTCATCTCGTTCACGAAGCAGGACCCCACACCCGTCGAGAAGCGCAACGCCGTCTGCCTCCAGTGCCACCAGAAGGGCGCTCGCCTCTTCTGGCAGGGAAGCCAGCACGAGTCGCGCGACGTGGCGTGCACGAACTGCCACAGGGTCATGGAGGACGCTTCCCCGAAGTTTCAGCTCGCCAAGGAAACCGTGATCGAGACCTGCGGCCAGTGCCACCTCCAGAAGCGCGCCCAGACGATGCGCTCCTCCCACATGCCGCTCCGCGAGGGGAAGATGACCTGCACCGACTGCCACAACCCTCACGGCACAGTGACGCCCACCCTCCTCAGGGAAAACTCCACGAACGAGACGTGCTACAGATGCCACGCTGAGAAGCGCGGGCCCTTCCTCTATGTCCACGCGCCCGTCAACGAGAATTGCGCGTACTGCCACGACCCCCACGGCTCGAACCACGAGAAGATGCTGAAGCTCGCCAAGCCGCGCCTCTGCCAGCAGTGCCACATCGAGTCGCGGCATCCGACGGAACCGCGCGGGACACGCCTCGAGAGCGCAAGATTCGTCCTGGGGCGCTCGTGCACGAATTGCCACGCGAACATCCACGGCTCCAATCACCCGTCGGGCAACTCCTTTAAGCGATAGGAGACCGCCATGCAGGCGACGCGAACAGCACGGCTGGTCGCTGCAGCTCTGGTAGTGCTGGGCCTGGCGGCGCCCGCGTCGGCCCAGACCCAGATGTTCGGGCTGGGCGTCGAAGGCGACATCGAGGCTGGGGTCCGCCTCTACGGCGATAGGCCCTCCGACAGGGAATCGGCGAAGTTCGAGGAGTACCGGGACCTGCCCCAGCTGCCGTACCTGGAGCGGTTCCACCTGAGGCTCTTCCGCCCCGACGAGAGCTACTCCTTCGAATTCGATGGCTCCAAGTGGGGGCAGCAAGACCAGGAGTTCTCCCTTCGAACAGGCCGCCTGGGCCTCTGGGAGTTCGGCTTCGACTGGGACCAGCTCCGCCACATCTTCTCGACCAACGCCCGGATGCTCGCCAGGGAAACCTCCCGCGGCGTCTTCACCCTGCCGGTACCCCGTCCAACTAATGCGCAGGGGAACGTTTACAACACGGCGCGGGAGCTGGACGAGATCAGCACCCGCTGGGATACGTCGCAAATCTTCTTCCGGCTCACGCCCACACCTGATCTGGAGCTGAAGACCACGTACACCCGCATCAACAAGGACGGCGACCGCCCGATGGGGGTGCCGTTCGGATTCAACTTCATCGAGGTGCTGGAGCCGATCGAGCAGACGATCCACGACATGAGACTCCAGGCCACGATCGCGCGGGAGCAGTGGCAGCTCCAGTTCAGCTATACGTTCTCCCTCTTCGAGAATTCCGTGAGCTCGCTCACCGCGGACAACCCCTCGGTGGCCGCGGACACGGCTGCCGCGTCCGCCGCGGGCCGCATGTCCCTTCCTCCCGACAACACGGCCCATACGTTCAGCCTGGCGGGGGGGGTCAATCTGCCCTGGTGGCGCACCCGCGTGACTTCCAACTTCTCATACAGCCTCCGGCTTCAGAACGATGACTTCCTCCCTCATACGCGGAACCCCCTCGTGTTCAACGCTGCTCCGGTCGACCTCGCCCTGCCGCAGAGCGGCCTGAACGGCAACGTCCAGATCTTCCTCTACAACCTCAACGTGACGAGCCGGCCGCTCCCACCCCTGACGCTCTCGCTGAAGTACCGGCTCTATGACTACAAGGACAAGAGCGACGTGATCGCCTTCCCCGCCACCGTGGAAACTGACTCCACCATCGTGGCGGAGGTCCGTAGGCCGGGCCGCTGGAGCTACAGAAAGCAGAATGGCGACGTCGACGCCCGGTGGCGAATCATCCAGCCGGTGGCGCTCACCCTCGGGGCCGGCTGGGAGCGCTGGGACCGCAACGAGCACCGGGAGGTCCCCGAGAGCGACGAGTTCTTTGGCAAGGCCGTCCTGGACCTGACCCCGTTCGACTGGCTCCTCGTGAGAGCGAAGTACGTGCCCTCGTTCCGGCGCATTAATCTCTACAACACCCACGCCCACATCGAGCACACGGTCCTGGAAGACGCTGCCGCACTGTCGCAAGGACAAACCGCCCTGCTCAGGAAGTTCGACCAGGGCGAGCGCGACCGCCAGCGCCTAGACCTCCTCCTCCAGTTCACCCCGACCGATACCCTCACCATCACGCCGACCGCGGGCTACCGCCACGACGACTACATCCGGTCGGTGCTCGGCCTCCAGCGAGAGATCAGTTGGTCGGCTGGCATGGATGTCAACTGGACGCCCCTGGAGCGGCTCTCCTTCTTCGCCGGGTATGTCCACGAGTCGAACTTCGCCAAGCAGCGCTCGCGCTACCGGCCGGTGACCGGCACGACCACGTTCGACTTCGCCGATTTCGAGTGGATCTCCAACAACACGGACACCGTCGAGACCTTCCACGCAGGTTTCAAGGTCACGCTGATCCCGAAAGTGCTCGACTGGTCCGCCACCGGCAACTACTCGTACGCCCTCGGCACGGTTCATACGCGGAACCCCGTATCGCCGGCGAGCGGGACCGCCGCCCAACGGATCGCCGCCACGGCACGGCGCTTTCCGGCGTTCGAGGACAGCCTCATGGCGGTGGAAACCGCGCTCAAATACCACTTCTGGAAGAACTGGACGGCAAAGGTTGGCTATATTTTCGAGGCCTTCGAGAAGCACGATTGGCGGACGGATACGCTCAACCCCTTCACCCCCGCCGTGACGCGTGGAGGGATCTGGCTTGGCAACGACCTGAAGAATTACGATGCCCACATCGTCGCCCTGACGCTCGGCTTCCGCTTCAAGTAGGCACGCCTCACGTCGTCTCCCCGAGGGTGTCACACTTACAAGACACCCTCGCTTTGTTGACGCTTTTCCTTGTCCTCTGATAGAGTCTAGCCTAGGGCATATGGGAACATTCTTCGTGGAAGCCTTTCTCGCTTCCCCGCGAGAGCCCGAGCGCAAGGAACCGACGAAGCTCCTCGTGGACCCGGGGTCAGCCTACACGTGGGTCTCCTCCGCGTTTCTTCGGCGGCTGGGAATCGAGCCAGGCGAACGACGCCGAATCCTCACGATCGAGGGAAAGACCGTGGAGCGGGGTGCGGCCGAGGTGTTGATCACGCTGGAGGGACGGACCATGTATACGCTCTGTCTCTTCGGTGAAGGCGGCGATCTCGAAGTCCTGGGAGCCTACACCCTGGAGGGCTTTGGGCTGGCCGTGGACCCGGTCCAGCGCCGTCTCGTTCCCGCGATCCTCTACGGCGCATAAGCTCCTTTCCCCTCCTCTCTTCCAGACAGTCCGTTTGTGATAACACCCCCTCACCCTGCCCCTCTCCCCCGCCCGGGGGAGAGGGTACAGCGGGGCGGATGGTAGAATGGCAGCGGTGGTGCCTCCATGAAGCGCTTCTTCCCGCCGGGCTACTTCCTGGCCTCCGTCCTCGTCCTCCTGGCCGCCGTGGCCGTCTATGCGTTCTCCGAGGCGCGCCGGCTCCAGGGGGATCTGATCCGCCAAGTGGAAGAGAAGGGCGTGGCCCTCGCCGAGGTCCTGGAGGTCAGCAGCAGGAACGCCATCCAGGGCAACGCCCTCCTAGAGGAGATGATCGGCCAGCGCCTCCTGGACAACGCCCGGCTGATCGACCAGCTCCTCGCGTCGAGGCCCTTCAACGCCGCTTGGCTCAAGCAGATCAGCGCCATGAACCGCCTCCACCGCGTGGACCTGCTCGACCTCGAAGGACGCCCCTACACCCCGCCGCCCCCGCCCCGCGGGATGATGGGCATGATGATGCGAGACCGTGGGGAGTCTCCCGAGTCCGGCCGCGAGATGCGGGAGATGATGCTGTACATGTGGGGGCGCCGCTGGGCGCCGCCCGGAGAGCAGGCCGCTCCGCCGGCGCTGAAAGACCGGAAGTTCTGGGAGGGGAGCCTCTTCGGCGTGGCCGTGGGGGCGCGGAGCTTTCCGGGGATCATCGCCGTCCACGCCGACGCCGACTACATCCTGAACTTCAGGAAGGAGATCGGGGTCCAGCGCCAGATCGAGGAGCTGGGCCGCCAGCCGGGGATCGTGTCGGTCGCCCTCCTGGACCGGGAGCTGATCGTGATGGCCCACACGGACCCGCGGAGGGTCGGCCAGCGGGAGGTCGATCAGGGTCTGAAACAAATTCAGACCACGCGGCAACCACTCAGCCGGATCGTCGAGCCCGAGGGGAAGGGGCGCGTGTACGAGGTGGTCACGCCGGTGCTGCTGGGCGACTCGCCGCTGGGCGTCCTGAAAATCGACCTCTCCCTGGCGCCCTCCGAGGAGATCTGGCGGCGCGACCTCCGCTCCATCATCATCCTGGGGCTGGCGGCGGTCGCCATCGGCGTCCTGGGAATGGGCGTGATCTTCTACACCCAGCACTCGCACCTGCGCGAGCGCCGGGCCCTGGAAGCGGAGATGACAAGGCGCGAGCGCCTGGCCTCCCTGGGAGACATGGCCGCCGCCCTGGCCCACGAGATCAAGAACCCCCTCAACGCCGTCTCGATGGGGCTCCAGCGCCTCCGGGGCGAGTTCCGGCCGGCTGAGGCTCCGGAGTACGGGCGCTTCCTCGACCTCATGCAGGGAGAGGTCCGGCGGCTCAACGCCATCGTGGAGCAGTTCCTCTCGCTGGCCCGGCCGCTCCCTCTCAAGCCCGAGCGCCTGCGTGTGGACGAGCTCCTGGGAGAACTGGCGGCGCTGGTGGAGGCCGACGCCAAGACCGCTGGGGTCCGCGTGACGCTGTCGGTCCCGCCGGATCTCCCCCGCTTCGTCGCCGACCGGGATCACCTCAAGCAGGTGATGCTGAACCTCATCCTCAACGGGCTCCAGGCCATGCCGGAGGGCGGAACCCTCACGCTAGAAGCGGCGAGGACGCGCGACGGGCTCACGCTCGCGGTGGCGGACACAGGCCAGGGCATCCCGCCCGAGGCGCTCCCGCGCGTGTTCGATCCGTACTTCACATCCAAGGCCAAGGGGCTCGGGCTCGGCCTCGCGATCGCCCGCAGGATCGTGGAGGATCACGGCGGGAAGATCGAAGTGGAGAGCCAGCCCGCCAGAGGCAGCCGGTTTAGCGTGATCCTCCCGCTCGAGGCCTCGCGGGTCGAGGCCTCGCGGGTCTGACACCCGTGTCTGACACCTTCAGGGTTTTGGTGGTGGACGACGAGCCGGCCCAGCGGGAGCTGGTCGGGGGCTTTCTGAGAAAGCAGGGCTTCGACGTGGCCGAGGCGCCCGACGGCAGGACGGCGCTGGAGCGGTTCAGGAAGGAGCCTTTCGACCTTCTCCTCACCGATCAGAAGATGCCGGGGCTCTCCGGTCTCGAGCTCCTGGAGGCGGCCCGCGCCGTCACCCCCGCGGTGGCCGTGATCATCATGACCGCCTACGGCACCATCGAGACGGCGGTCGCCGCCATCAAGGGCGGGGCGGCGGACTACCTCACCAAGCCCGTCAACCTGGACGAGCTCCTCCACCGGATCGCCCAGGTGCGCGAGCGCCAGCGGCTCATCATGGAAAACCGCGAGCTGCGCGAGGCGCTCCAGGAACGGCACCGAGTGGAGGGGATCATCGGGGAGAGCGGCCGGATGCAGGAAGTCCTCTCGCTGGTGCGCCGGGTCGCGGGGAGCGACGCCACGATCCTGATCCAGGGCGAGAGCGGGACCGGCAAGGAGCTGATCGCCCGGGCGATCCACTACGCGAGCCCGCGGGCCGGCGCGCCCCTGGTCAGCGTCAACTGCGCCGCCCTCCCGGAGACGCTGCTCGAGTCCGAGCTCTTCGGCCACGAGAAGGGCGCGTTCACCGGGGCCGTCGCGGCCCGGAAAGGGCGCTTCGAATTGGCCGACGGGGGGAGCCTCTTCCTCGACGAGATCGGCGACTTGCCGCTGCACCTCCAGGTCAAGCTCCTCCGCGTGCTCCAGGAGCGCGAGTTCGAGCGGGTGGGATCCAGCCGGCCGGTGGCCGTCAACGTCCGCCTGCTGGCCGCCACGCACCGCGACTTGGAGGCCCTCGTGCGGGCCGGCCGCTTCCGCGACGATCTCTACTACCGGATCAACGTCGTCACCATCTCGCTGCCGCCGCTCCGGGAGCGCCGGGAGGACATCCCGCTCCTCCTCGATCACTTCGTCGAGAAGTTCTCCCGACGCAACGGCAAGCGGATCGGCGGCCTCACCCGCGAAGCCCGCGAGGCCCTGCTCCGCTACGACTACCCGGGAAATGTGCGGGAGCTCGAGAACCTCGTGGAGCGCGCCGTGATCCTCACGCGGGACGAGGTCATCGGCCTCGAGGACCTCCCCCTGGGCGTGAAGGAGCGCGAGGGCGAAACCTCCGGGGAGACGAGCCTGACGGTGCTGGTGGAGGGGCTGGAGCGGCGAATGATCCGCGAGGCCTTGGCCCGGGCCGACGGCGTCCAGACCCAAGCCGCCGAGATCCTGGGAATCAGCGAGCGCGTCCTCAGGTACAAGTTGAAGAAGTACGGCCTCGCCGGCGGCTGAAGATCCGGGGCTCTGTGGCACGGGTTCCCCAAGTGGGACACCTTGGCGTCCGGGCGCGTCTCTTCCGAGCGGGCCTCCCCACGGCAAGTTCTCGATTTGGCGCTCCTTTCCAACCTCCCCCTGCGGCACTCTCCTTGCACACATGAATAAGATCAGGCTGATTTCATTCAGACACTCAGAGAGGGGGGATGAGTCATGGCGCTGGTCGGCACAGCGGTTGTCCTCTTGCTAGTGGGACCGCTCCTCGTTATCGGGGCGGTCGGTCTCCTGGTCCTGGCCGCTGCGATCTTCTCCGGTAGCCCTCGACGGCTCCGGGAGACGTTCGAGTGCCCCGTGACCGGAAAGGTCGTCACCGCGGAGTTCCTGGTGCCGGAGGGAGCGAAGCACCCTGCCGAAGTGGCTTCGTGCACGACGTTCCCGAACCGTGCGAGGATCGCCTGCAAGAAAGATTGCCGGCGGTTCGCCGACGTCAGGTGGGGTCTGTCCCGCGCCGTGTTCCCTCGCTGGGCCCTGACCGCCAACGGCACGGTGACCTGGCGGACCCCCGCGGAGCGGCCCGCGGCTTGACGGCTCGGGGAAGGCACCGTATCTTGGTGCTATGCTTCGACTGACGCGACGCGCCGCTGGCGCCGCCGGCGTTTCTCTCCTGCTCCTCGGCCTGACTTCCCTCGCTGACGCGCAGCAGGCGCCGCAACTGCCCCAGCCCCCGCAGCCGTTCGCGCCGGACTGGGCGATGTTCGCCGGGGGGAAGGTCTTCGCCGAGAAGGGATGCGGAAGGTGCCACGCCCTGCGCGGGACCGGCGGCGGCGTGGGCCCAGACCTGGGGCGGATCCAGACGGGCACGAGCTTCTTCGAGTTGGGCGCGGCCATGTGGAACCACTTGCCGAGGATGGGCGCCCGCATGCTCGAGGTCGGCATCCGTCGCCCCACCCTCACGCCGACCGAGCTCTCGAACCTGATCGCCTTCCTCTTCACCGCCCAATACTACGACGAGCAGGGCGACCCGAAGGTCGGCGAAGGGCTCTTCACCGGCAAGGGGTGCGTCCAGTGCCACGAGGTCGGGGGCAAGGGCGGGCGCGTGGGGCCGGGCCTCGACTTCCTCAAGCGCGCCAACTCGCCCATCCTGGTGGCCGCGGCGATGTGGAACCATGGCCCCGAGATGGCGGAGACCATGAAGGCCCGGGGGATCGCGCGCCCCACCTTTCAGGGGAAGGAGCTCGGGGATCTGATCGCCTACATCGTGGCGGCGGCCAAGGTCGATGTGGGCGGTGACACCGCTCAGGTCGTTCCCGGCACCCCGGAGCGCGGCCAGAAGGTCTTCACCGAGAAGCGCTGCATCGTCTGCCACCGCGTCGCGGGCAAGGGCGGCACCATCGGGCCGGAACTGGGACAGCGCGCACACCACGTGAGCCTCACCCAGTTCGCCGCCCTCATGTGGAACCATGGCCCGACCATGTGGGCCAAGATGAAGGAGCGCGGCATCCAGGTGCCTCGCCTGACCGGCCAGGAGATGGCGGACGTGGTGGCCTATCTCTTTGTCTCGCGCTACTTCGACCAGCCCGCCCTCGGCCGCGTCCAGGGACAGCAGCTCGTGCAGACCAAGGGCTGTCTCACCTG
>LDXP01000019.1 GCA_001443385.1 Candidatus Rokubacteria bacterium CSP1-6 | reverse complement strand
CGCTGTACGGATAGACGGTTTTGATCTCCCAGGGGATGATGATGCGGTCCGCCGCCCAGACCGAATCGTAGCCGAGGGCCTCCGCCCCGCGCGCCGCCTCCATCAGTACGGGGCCGGCCGCGCGGCCGGAGACGGGAAGGAAGACCCCGAACTTCACAGGCTGTGCTGTTTGGCCTTCAGTTTCCGGACGAGGTCCTCATAGGAAGAGGTCTGGATGATCTTGTTGAACTGCACGCGGTAGTTGTTCATGAGGCTGACGCCTTCGATCCAGACGTCGTACACGAACCAGCGATCCCCTCGCCGGAGGACCTGGTAGTCCACGGGCAGCTCCGCGCCGCTCTTGGTGATGATGCGGGTCTTGACGGTGGCGAGGTCCCCGTCCACGGCCTCGCCGGTGTACTGGATCCGCTCCCCGGCGTACTGCTCCAGCCTCGAGGCGAACGCGCGCTCCAGCAGATCCCCGAGGAGCCGGGCGAACTCCTGCCGCTCCTCGGCGGTCCGGCGCTCCCAGTGGGGGCCGAGGGCGCGCCTGGCGCTCTCGGTGAAATCGAAAACGTCGGTGGCCACCCGGCGGATGGCGGCGCGGCGTTCCTTGAGCTTGGCGTCGCCCTTCAGGGTCGGGTCTTCGAGAATCGGGATGATCTTGTCAATGGAGCCCTTCAGCTGTTCGGTCGGCGTGACCGCCCAGGCCGGAGCGACGGAGAGGATCAACAGCCCGGCGAGGGCCAGCGCCACATGCGCAACACGAATCATCAGGTTTCCTCCATTCTGGATTTTCCTGCCGGGAATCAGGCGTGACTCCCGAACGGCCAGCGCACGACTGGCGGGACGACACTCTTAATGTAGCACAGGTCGAGCCGCCGTGCTGGGGCGTGTTGACAGTCCTTGCCCCGCCGCCTACACTCCACCCGTGACCGCGGAGGGCGGGGGATCAGGCGCAGCCGGGGCGCGGGGCGCCGGGGGCGCGCGGGGGCACGAGCGTGCAGGCGAACGTGGCGGGCTGCTTCTTGTACTCATCGAGCGTCGCCCGGAGGCGGGCGAGCGTGCGGTCGCGCCGGGCGAGGCCGATCCCGTAGACGGCGAGGTCGTTCACGAGCCGCAGGTAGAACTGGTGCGGGGCGTCGCCGCCGCCGCCCACGCAGGGGGACGGCTTCTGGGCCAGGCGCAGCAGATGCCCGAACGCGCTCACGTACTCGGCCACGAGGGGCTCGTCGCGAAGGTCGCGCGGCACCTCGGGGAAGCGGGCGAGGAATTCGTCGACGGTCATGGGCCCGCGCGGGGCCCGGTCCTCGACGTCCTTCGAGAGGCGGATCTGCAGCGCCATGATGGCATGATAGCGCGCGGGTTCGGCGCGGGTCAAGCGCAGGGCTAGGCGGAGGGCACCGTGGCTTCCTTCGGACTCACGCTGGCCAATCGCGGTGTGATCATCGGGATCGTCAAGGCCGGGGACCTGATCGAGCTGGCCCAGGAGGCGGAGGCGTCCGGCGCCTTCGACGCGGTCTGGGTCGGGGACAGCTTGCTGGCCAAGCCACGCCTGGAGTCGGTGACCCTGCTGGGAGCTCTTGCGGGCGCGACCCGGCGGCTCCGCCTCGGCGTGGGATGCCTGGCGACGTTCGTGCACCGCCATCCGGTCCTCTTCGCCCAGCAGTGGGTGAGCCTCGACGTGCTCTCCGGCGGCCGCGCGTGGCTGGCGGTGTGTCTGGGCGGGCCCGACGAGCAGAGCCCCGCTCAGGCCCAGGAGCACCTGGTCATGGGCATCCGGTCCGCCGAGCGGGTCGGGCGGCTCGAGGAAGGCATCGTGATCCTGCGCCGCCTCTTTCACGAGAAGAAGGTCTCCCACGACGGACGGTTCTACCGGTTCGAGAACGTCACGCTGGAGCCCGCCCCCGTCCAGCAGCCGTGCCCGATCTGGATCGCGAGCAATCCCACCGGGCTGACGTGGAAGGGCGGCGCGAGCGCGTCGGAGGCGGTGGTCGAGCGCGCCTTCCGCCGCGTGGCCCGCTACGCGGACGGCTGGATGACGAACAAGGTGAGCCCCGACCAGTTCCGCCGGCAGTGGGCGCGCATCACCGCCATGGCGCGGGAGGAGGGGCGGGATCCCGCGCGGCTCGGGAGTGCGCTCTACCACAACCTCAACATCAACGTCGACCGGCGGGCGGCGCTCGAGGAGAGCAAAGCGTTTCTCGACCGGTACTACTCGTCGAACTTCAGCCCGGCCTTCGTGGAGGGCTGGACGGCGGCGGGCAGCCCGCAGCAGTGCATCGCCGAGCTCGCCCGATACTTCGAGGCCGGGATGCAGCACATCGCGCTCCGGCTGACCTCCTGGGACCAGCGCGGGCAGCTCAAGCGCTTCCTCTCGGAGATCGCGCCGGCCTTCGGAGGCCGCTGATGCTCCGGGGCATCGACCACCTCGTCGTCGCGGTGCCGGACCTCGACACGGCCATCCGGAACTACACCGAGCTCGGCTTCACCGTGGTGCCGGGCGGCCGGCACCCGGTCGGCACCCACAACGCGCTCATCTCGTTCGCGGACGGGTCGTACGTCGAGCTGATCGCGTTCTACGAGCCGAGCCCCGGCCACCGCTGGTGGGCGCCGCTTCAAAAGGGCGGCGGCCTGGTGGACTTCTGCATGCAGACCGACGATCTGCGGCGCGACACCGCGGCATTCCGTAAGGCTGGCGTGGCTATCGACGACCCGAAGCCGCTGTCGCGTGTCCGGCCGGACGGCTACAAGCTCAGCTGGGTGCTCTCGATCCCCCGCGATGCGCAGCGTGGCGTGGCGCCGTTCCTGATCCAGGACCAGACGCCGCGGGAGGAGCGCGTTCCACGGCAGATGACCCACCGGAACCAGGTGAGAGGGATCGGCGCGGTGACGGTGGCGGTGAGCGACGTCGCGCCCGTCCGCCAGTGGTACGCCGGCGTACTCGGCGCTGGCGGGCACGACGTGAGCCGGGACGACCTCACCGCGGCCGGCGCGCGCTTCACGATCGGGCCCCACGTGCTCGATTTCGTGGCGCCGCGGGGCGCGGGATCCCCGCTGACCGGCTGGCTCAAGGCCCGGGGCCCGTCCCCGTACGCCGCCACGCTGCTGACGGTCTCGGGGAAGCCGGGTCCGCTCGACCACGCCAAGACCCTCGGCGCCCGATTCTCCTTCGCCTGAAACTCAGGAGGCTGCCATGCCCTGGATCAGCATCGCGCCCCGCTGATCGGGATGGGGCTCCGACTGGGCTGACGGGCTAGGGCTGGGTCGGAGTGGGGTTGACCAGCTTCTTGAGGCGGATGAAATCGCTCCCGCTGAGATTGATGAAGACGATCGCCTGCCCGTCGCGGTCGATCCGCCACACGAGTCCCTTGATGAGCATGGGGGGCTCCCCGTCGGGCGGGGCAAAGTGAAGCTGGAGGGTGGTCCCTTCCGGCGGCGCGGGGTTTTTGGCCCTCGGGTGCAGCTTTGCCCCGAAGGGGTTGAGTCCCGAGAGTTTCGCCTTCTGCGCCCGGCGGCCGGGAGTCTCCAGGGTGACGTCCCATTCCACCGCGGCGCGCGGGAAGCGGCGGGTGTCGGGCTTCTTGAGGATCCGCCTCGGGCGGGCCTTTCTCCCCCGGGGCTTGGTAGGGCGTTTCATGGGATGGCTCCTATTCTAACCAAAACCGCGGCGGCAATGCCAAGTGATTGTGCTACACTTCCGCCGGCCGGCATGGACATCCAAGGGCTGATCTTCGACTTCGGAGGCGTCATCTGGGACATGCGCTGGGACGCCTGTCATGAGCTGGAGCAGGAGCACGGCCTCCCGCGTGGGGCCGTCTTCCAGACCCTCTACCGGACGGAGGCGTGGCGCGCGGTCGAGCGCGGCCGTGGAGATCGCCGGGCCTGGCTGGACGAGGCTCACCGGGCGCTTGAGGAACGGGCTGGCCGCCCACTCCCGCGGCTCCACGAGGTCTGGCGCGAACGGCAGCACCTCCTGTCCGAAAACGTCGCGCTCATTCGGGCCCTCCGTCCCCCCTACCGGACCGCCATCCTCAGCAACGCTGACATCTCCCTCCGCGGCCGCATCGAACGGGAGCTCCGCATCCACGACCTCTTCGACGCGATCATCTGCTCCGCCGAAGTCGGCCTGGCGAAGCCCGACCTCGCCATCTACCGGCTCACCGCCGACCGGCTGGGTCTCCCCCCCGACGCCTGTCTCTTCGTGGACGATTACGAGCCGAACATCCAGGCCGCCGAGGAGGTCGGCATGCAGGCGCTGCTCTACCGCGTGGACCAGGGGCATCGGTTGAAAGAGCAGCTGGCTCAGCTCGGAGTGACCGGTCAGGAGGAGTGAAGCAATGCCAACGCGCGGCGCTTTCTTCTTGCTCCTTTTGCTGCTCGGGAGCACATTCGGGTGCGGAACGGGTGATGAACGCCGGTGGCAGAAGATGGGAGTAGAGTACACCACCGTGGAGTTCAACCGCGACGTGGATGCGTGCACGAGGAACAAGAAACTGGACGACGAATGCATGAAAGCCAGGGGCTGGGTACCCATGAATCCCGATCGTCCCGCGCCGACCCCTTCGCCCACGCCGTCCCGCACGAGAGGCTATTAGCACGCCGGCCCGCCATGGGAGCGCTCAAGCGGCGGATCTGGGGGGTGCTGCTCGCCCTCGGGGGCGTCGTTGCCGCGGGTACGCTCGGGTACATGATTCTCGAGGGGTGGCCGGTCCTGGACTCCATGTACATGACCGTGATCACCATCGGCTCGGTCGGGTACGCAGAGGTCCATGCGCTCTCCGCCAACGGGCGGATCTTCACGATGGGGCTCATCGTGGCCGGGCTGGGGATCATGGGCTACGGCCTCAGCACGGTCACGGCGTTCCTGGTTGAAGGGGAGCTCACCGACGCACTGAGGAAACGACGCATGGAGCGAAAGATCGCCGGCCTCAAGGACCACGTGATTCTGGTTGGAGGCGGGGAGACGGGGAAGCACATCGTCGAGGAGCTCTCGAAGACGGCGACCCCCTTCGTCCTCATCGAGCGGGACGCCGCCCGGGTAGCGTCCCTCGAGCGCCTCGGCTCGATCCTCTACATGCTGGGGGACGCCACGGACAGCGCCGTCCTCGAGCAGGCGCGGATCGGCGAGGCCCGGGGGCTGATCACCACGATTCCCTCGGACAAGGACAACCTCTTCGTGATCCTCTGCGCCCGGGAGCTGAACCCGACGCTCCGGATCATCTCGCGGCTCACCGACGAGCAGTCCCGGTCCAAGTTCATCCGGGCGGGGGCCGACGTGGTCGTCTCCGAGAACCTGATCGGCGGCCTCCGGATGGCCTCGGAGATGCTCCGGCCCCATGTGGTCTCGTTCCTCGACGCGATGCTGCGGGAGACCGGCAGCGTGGTGCGGGTGGAGGAAATCCAGATCCCCGCCGAATCCCCGTGGGTCGGGCAGACCCTGGCCGAAACCCAGATCCGCGAGCGGGTGGGGGTGATCATCTTCGGCCTCCGCGAAGCGGCATCGGGGCGCTATCTCTTCAACCCGAACCCCGACGCCCGCCTGAGCGCGGGTGACGTCCTCATCGGCTGCGCCGACCGGAACCAGCTGGGCACGTTGCGCCGAATGTCAAGCGGCGGCTAGGGTTTGCCGTCGAGGGCGCGCTTCAGCTGGTCCAGGTGGTTGTCGTCGTGCCACGCCATGAAGGCGACGAAGTCCTTCAGCGTCAGCCGCCCCCGGCTCGGATGGAGGCCGGCGCGCTCCCATTGCTCGGGTTTGAGCGCGGCCAGGAAGTCGAGGGTTTCCCGGCGTCGGCGGCCGAAGCTGGAGAGCGCCTCGCCCGCGTCGTTCCTCAGGTACTGGCGGTCAAGGGCCCAGGCGTCAGGGTCGATGGGGAGGAGCTTGGGCTCGTCGTTGGCCAGGATCGTCTGAAACCGGTTGAGCCAGAGCTCCTCGACGTCCCGGAGATGGCAGACGACTTCCTTGGCGGCCCAGGCCTTCTCCGCTGGACGCTTGGCCACGATCGCCTCCGGCATCCCCTTGAGCGCGGCGGCGAGGTCATCAGCTGTCCGGCGCAGCCGCTCGATCTGTTCGGCTCCCGTTGCCATGTGAGTCCTCCGTGTCGGGGATCAACTGGTGGAAGAGGCTCGACTCCCGCTTGTAGAACCCCTCCGTGTGAAAGGAGTCCGGGAGCCTGAAACGCTGGTAATCCAGGTGGTGGCAGAGCTCGTGCAGCAGCGTCCGGAGGAACGTCCGGAAGGCCACCACCCGCCGCTGGCGGGCCGTGCGCATCCAGAGGGTGATCTTGGGCGGCCTGGCGCCGCGCGCTTCCGTGTAGAGGCCGTGGAGCTCTCCCCAGTGGGCGTGGGGGCGAGCTTCGAGCACCTCCACCCTCACGGGGCCAACGCCGAGCGCCCCCGTGAGTCCGTCCAGGAGACGCTGGCATGCCAGCTGGGTCTCGGCCCGCTCCTCCCGGGCGAGCGCCTCGGCGAGCGCGGCGACCACGGGGCGCAGCGGTTCGGCCCCTGGGAGGCGCACCTCGGTCACGCCGGCGCTCTTGTCGTAGATGGCTCTCTGGCGCCTGGAGAGGCGAGCGTAGTACGCGAACGGCATCTAGGCCGGTATGCGGCGCGCCAGGACTCTGGCCAGACTCTCCGGCTTGAAGCCGAGCTGAAGGAACGCCACCCCCGAGTCGAAGTACTCTCGGTAGGAGGCGGCCTTGCCGCTCTTGAGCTCGAAGAGGCTCATCCCCGAGAAGCGGACTTTCCTCCCCGCGCTCCGGGGGATCGCGTCGCTCACCGTGTAGCTGAACGTCCACTCGGCGGCAGCGCGGAGAGGGTCGGCCACCACGACGTGCATGCTCCAGGTGGAGTCCGGGCCATCCCTGAACATCCGCTCAAACAGCTCGCGCAGTCGCGCCTGTCCCTGGTGCCGACCGTAGAAGATGTCGTGGTAAACGGCGTCCTCCGTGAAGCAGGCCAGGAGTCCGGGCAGGTCCTGGCGGTTGAAGGCCGCGGCGAACTCCTGGACGAGGTCGTTGCCGGTCATAGCGTTTCTCCTTTGATGATGCCGCGCGCCGCCAGATCCTCGATGGCGGCGGCGGAATAACCCAGTTCCTTCAGGACGTCGGCCGTGTGCTGGCCGAGCGTGGGCGGTGGGCCGCCGTCCCGGCCCGGTGTGTCCGAGAGCGAGATCGGCAGTCCCATGAGCGTCAGGGGACCGACTTCGGGGTGCTCGTAGCGGCGCGCCATGCCGTGGTGGGCGACGAAGGGGCCGGCCATGAATTCCTTGAGGGTCTGCACCCGCGCGCACGGGATGTCGTGGGACGTCAGAAGCGCGAGCCACTCGTCGCACGGTTTGGTCTTGAAGGTCGCCTCGAGGACGGGGATCAGGGCCTCCCGATGATCGAGCCGGCTGAGCCACGAGCCGAAGCGCGGATCCGCCGCGACGTCTGGGCGGCCCAGGGCCTCGCACAGATTGAGCCAGAAGCTCTGGTTGCCGCACGCGAGGAAAAAATACTGCCCGTCGCCGGCCTGGTAGAGGCGGTAGATGGGGTTGTCGCGGAAGACCGACGGGCGGCCCGGAAAGTCCGCGACGTTGCCGGACTGGAGGGCGAGGACGGCGTGGGCCAGCGACGTCTCCACGCGCTGGCCGCGGCCGGTTCGCTCCCGGACGTAGAGGGCCGCGAGCACCCCCTGGCAGGCGAGGGCCGCGGCGTAGTAGTCGGTGATGGCGATCCTAACGTACTGGGGCGGACCCCCGAACCCCTGGAGGGCCATCACGCCGGCCATGGCCTGGAGCAGCGGATCGAAGCCTGGCCGGTCCCGGTCGGGGCCCTCGCTACCAAAGGCGGTGACCGAGCAGTAGATGAGGCGTGGGTTAATGGCGCGGAGGTCGGCCTCGCCCACGCCGAGCCGGTCGGCGACACCGGGGCGCATGTTCTCCATCAGCACGTCGGCCCTCGTTGCCAGCCGGTGGACGATGGCCAGGCCGTCTCCCTCCTTGAGGTTAACGCTGATCGAGCGCTTGCCCCGGTTCCAGCCGAAGAAGCCGGGCAATTCGCGGAAGGAGTCCCCCTCCAGCGATTCGACCTTGATCACCTCGGCGCCGAGGTCGGCGAGCATCATCGCGGCGTAGGAGCCGGCGATGTAGCCCGTGAGGTCTATGACCTTGACGCCCTCGAGCGCCCAGTTCATCGGCCGTTAGTGTACACTATAGGGCGATGCGAGCAATTCGCGTCGTCCCGTGGCTCTTCGGACTCAGCCTTCTCGTGCTCTTCGCGGCGCTGGCCCCCGAGGCCGCGGAGCAGTGCGCCGACCGTGGGAAGCTGGACGTCCTCTACTGCGACGAGGACGGCGACCAGGTCGCCGACCCGCCCAAGGACTCCAAGAAGCTCGTCAACCCCGACACCCTGATCTTCGCCTACGTCCCCGTGGAGGACCCCGCGGTGTACACGGCGACGTTCGGGGACCTCATGCGCCACCTTGAGAAGGCGACCGGGAAGAAGGTCCAGTTCTTCGGCCCCCAGAACTACGCGGCCCAGATCGAGGCGATGCGCTCGGGGCGGCTACACGTCACCGGCTACTCGACGGGCTCGGTGCCCTTCGCGGTGAACCTGGCGGGCGCGGTGCCGTTCGCCGTGATGGCGGACGACGCGGGCGGCGGCTCCGGCTACCACCTGATCGTGATCACCCAGGCCAGCAACACCAAGATCAACTCGGTGGCCGACCTCAAGGGCAAGCGCGTCGCCCACGTGTCCCAGACCTCCAACTCCGGCCACCAGGCGCCGGTCTACTTCTTCTCCAGGCTGGGGGTGGTGCCGGGGAGGGATTATCAGATTGCTTTCACCGGCAAGCACGACAACAGCATCCTCGGAGTCGTGACCGGCGACTACGACGCCGCGGCGGTGGCGGACACGGTCCTCCAGCGGATGGTCAACCGCGGCCTCGTGAAGAAGACCGACTACAAGGTGGTCTACACTTCCCCCGTGTTCCCCCGGGCCGGCTTTGCCTACGCGCATAACCTGGATCCGAAGCTAGCGGAGAAAATCAAGGAAGCCTTCTTCACCTTCAGGATCGAGGGGTCGAGCGTCGGCAAGGAGTTCAAGGACGTGACCCGCTTCGCCTCGGTCTCCTATAAGAAGGATTGGGACGCCGTGGTGGGGATCCAGGAAGCCAACGGGGTCGCCTACACGAAGGAATCGCCCGACTACAAGAAGCTCTCGAAGCCGCCCTCCAAAGGAGAGTAGTCCGCCCCGACCATGCTCGAGGTCGCGGGGCTCGCCAAGACCTACCCCGGCGGCGACCAGGTCCTCTGCGGCGTCTCGCTCACGGTCAAGGCCACGGAGGTCGTCTTCGTCATCGGCCCCTCTGGGGCCGGCAAGAGCACGCTCATCCGCTGCATCAACCGCCTCGTGGAGCCCGACGCCGGCTCCGTGCGCCTGGACGGGGTCGAGATCACCCGCCTCACGGGCGCAGACCTCCGGCGGGCCCGGCGCCACATGGCCATGATCTTCCAGGAGTTCAACCTGGTCGAGCGGCTCACCGTGATGGAGAACGTCCTCTCGGGGCGCCTGGGGTACGTCGGCCTCTGGCGGGCCTGGCGGCGGCGCTTCCCCGCCGAGGACGTGGAGCTGGCCTTCGAGACGCTGGCGCGCGTGGGGCTGGCCGGCTTCGAGAACAAGCGCGCCGACGAGCTCTCGGGCGGCCAGCGCCAGCGCGTGGGGATCGCGCGCGCGCTGGTGCAGCGGCCGAAGATCCTCCTGGTGGACGAGCCCACGTCGAGCCTGGACCCCAAGACCTCGGAAGCGGTCATGGCCCTCATCACCCGGCTGGCGGCGGAGGAGCAGATCCCCGCGCTCATCAACATCCACGACGTGCCGCTGGCGCGGCAGTTCGCCCAGCGGATCCTGGGGCTCAACCAGGGCGTGTTCGTCTTCGAGGGAACGCCTGAGGACCTGACGCCGGCGGTGCTGGACCTGATCTACGCCGGGGCCGGCGAAGAGTTGACCTCCGCGCTTGGGGGCCGATGAACCCCCTCGCCCCACGCCCAATTACCGTTAGGCGCGCAACCTGAAAGACTCGGCTTGACCTCTCGTATGAATCTGGCTATTATATAGCCAGAATGCATCATGAGATCGTCCTCGCACCGGAGGCCGCCCAAGATCTGAAGCGTCTGAAGGCGCATGTGCGTGCTACGGTGCGTGATGCGATCGAGGCGCACCTGCGGCAGCAGCCGACGAGGACCTCCAAGAGCCGAATCAAACGGCTGAGGGGCCTCTCCCGTCCTCAGTTTCGCCTGCGGGTTGGCGAGCTGCGGGTCTTCTATGATGTGTCGGAACGGACCGTTGAAGTCTTGGCGATTATCCTCAAGTCAGGTGCTGACGCCTGGCTGAAGAAGGAAGGTGAGCGCGCATGAAGAAGGCAGCCCTTTCAGAAGTTAAGGACGACCTTTCGAGGTTCCTGAGGCTCGCGGAAAAGGAAGAGGTGATCATCACTCGACACGGCAAGCCCGCTGGCGTCCTGATCGGGTTCGAGTCGGAGGATGACTGGTTCGACTTTCGCCTCGAGAACGATCCACGCTTTCTTGGGCGAGTGGAGGCGGCAAGACGGAGCCTGCGAGCAGGACGCGGCGTGAAGCTCGAAGATACCGAGGAATGAAGCGGCCCCTAAGCCGCACCGGGTTTGCTCGAAACCAGGAATGACTCGATTGGTTGCGGGGCGGGGGAGGAGCTGACTTGGTGACATCCTCACCCCAGCCCTCTCCCTCCCGTGGAGAGGGAACCTCGTTGGCGCTGGAGTGGCGGCGGCCGTCGGCGTTCCCCGCCCGGTGGATGGGGCCTGCCCTCGGGCTGGGGCTCGCGGCGTTCGTCCTCTGGAACGTGCTGAGCCTCCAGGTGGACCCGGCGCGGGTGAGCCGGGGCCTGAGCCGGGCGTGGATCGTCTTCGGCCGCGCCTTCCCGCCTGATTTCACCCGCTGGGAGCTCCTCGTCGAGGGAGTCGTCGAGAGCCTCCAGATGGCCGCCCTCGCCACGGCTTTCGGCATCCTGATCTCGATCCCCGTCGCGGTGATGGCGGCGCGCAACTTCGCTCCGCTCCCTCTGTACGCCGCGGGGCGCGGGATCATCTCCCTCGGGCGCACCTTCCACGAGATCATCGTGGCGATCCTCTTCGTCAAGGCCGTAGGGTTCGGGCCCTTCGCGGGGATGCTCACGCTCACGTGGGGCTCTCTCGGGTTCTTCGGCAAGCTCCTGGCCGAGCAGATCGAGAACATCGACCGGGGCCAGGTGGAGGCGATCCGCGCCACCGGGGCGAGCCGGGGGGCGGTGCTCCTCTACGGCGTCCTCCCCCAGGTCCTGCCCCGGATCATCGGCCTCACGGTCTATCAGTGGGACGTCCACCTGCGCCAGTCCACCATCATCGGGATCGTGGGGGCCGGCGGGATCGGCACCACCCTCTACAACTCCTTCGCCCGCTACGACTACGACTTCTCGCTGGCGATCCTCCTGGTGATCATCGCCATCGTCCTCCTGGGCGAGGTCGTCAGCGCCGTGGCGCGCCAGCGCATTCAATGAGACAGTGGCGGCGGTTCTCCCCGGCTCAGCTCGTCCTCCGCCTGGCCGGGCGCCTGGCGGCGGCGGCGGTTCTCCTCTGGGCCCTCGCCGGGATGGGGATCCGCTGGGAGTTCGTGGCGGACTCGCCGGCCCAGGTGCGCGACCTCTTCGGCCGGATGTTCCCTCCCGACTGGGGCTTTGCCGGCGAGGTGGTGGACCCGCTGCTCCAGACCATCAACATCGCGACGCTCGGGACCACGCTGGCGGTGCTGCTCTCCATTCCGATCGCGTTCCTGGCGGCTCGGAACACGACCTTCAACCGGGCGACCTACGCCTTCGGGCGCGTCGTCATGACGGTGAGTCGCTCCGTGGACTCGCTGATCTGGGCGTTGATCTTCATCATCGTGGTGGGGCCGGGCTCGCTGGCCGGGGCCCTGGCGGTGGCCGTGCGCTCCATCGGGTTCGTCTCGAAGCTCTTCGCCGAGGGGATCGAGGAGATCGACCGCGGCCAGGTGGAGGCGATCACCGCCACCGGCGCGGGGCGCTTCAAAGTGCTCCTCTACGGGATCGTCCCGCAGATCCGCCCCGTCTTCGCCGGCGTCTGCATCTATCGCTGGGACATCAACATCCGGGAGTCCACCGTCCTGGGGATCGTCGGGGCGGGCGGGATCGGCTTCGTCTTGAACACGGCGATCCTCGGTCTTGAGTGGAGCCGGGTCGGGCTGATCCTCCTGGTGATCCTGGGCGTCGTGATAGTCTCGGAGGCGCTCTCCGCCTCCCTCAGAAAGCGCGTGGCGTGAGCCCCCTCACCCCTCCCTCTCCCCCTCACCTTTGTCCTCTCCCCCGCTGGGGGAGAGGGGAAAGGTGAGGAGGAGAGGATAAAGGTGAGGGGGGAGGAGACCAGCATGAGACGGACAACAGCGGGGATCATCGCCGCTCTCGTCCTGGGGATCGTCGCCGGACCGCCCGTACCCCACGCACAGCAGGCTACGAGAGTTGCGCGCATAGGTTGGCTAGGTTTTCCCACCCGCGAGGTCGCGGAGCCTGTCGTCCAAGCATTCCGGCGAGGGTTGAAGGACCTCGGCTGGGTTGAGGGCCAGAACATCGTCATCGAGTGGCGATTTGCAGGAGGGAGGGCCGAGCGGCTCCCCGAGCTCGCGGCGGAGCTGGTCGGCCTCCGAGTCGACCTCATTGTTGTGCCGAATACGCCGACGGCCCTGGCCGCGAAGGACGCAACCAAGACGATCCCCATTGTCACGGGTGCAGTCGGCGATCCTGTGGGATTGGGCCTCGTCGCCAGCCTGGCGCGACCAGGGGGGAACATCACGGGATTGACCGCGGTTGTGAGCCCAGAGATAGCCGGAAAACAATTGGAGCTGCTCAAGGAAGCCGTGCCTAAGGCCTCTCGGGTCGCTGTCCTTTGGAATCCCGCCACCCCAGGCAGCGAACCCTATTTGAGAGAAGCGGAGATCGCAGCCCGGGCGTTGCACGTGCAACTTCAGCGCGTGGGGGCGCGCACTTCCGACGAGTTCGCGGATGCTTTCGCCGCGATGGCCAGAGAGCGCGCCGGCGCGTTCATCGTCCTGGGGGACCCGATGTTCTTTGGCCAACGAACACGGCTCGCCGACCTCGCCAGACGGGGCCGCCTGCCGGCAATGTACAGTGCGAAAGAGTACGCGCAGGCTGGTGGTCTGATGTCCCATGGGCCGGTCCTCGCCGACCTGTACCGGCGCGTCGCGACCTACGTCGATAAGATCCTCAAGGGCGCCAAGCCGGGCGACCTGCCGGTGGAGCAGCCGATGAAGTTCGAGCTGGTCGTGAACCTCAAGGCCGCCAAGGCCATCGGGCTCACGATCCCCCAATCCTTCCTGCTCCGGGCCGACCAGCTGATCGAATGAACCCCTCATCCCGACCTTCTCCCCCCGGGGGAGAAGGTGCCACTACGCGGCCGCTGACCGGCATCACGGTGCTAGACTTCACGCGCGTCCTCGCGGGGCCCTACTGCACGCGGCTCCTGGCCGATCTGGGGGCACGAGTGATCAGGGAGGAGGGGACGAGGAGACCAGGATGAGAGAAACAACAGCGGGGATCATCGCCGCTCTCTTTCTTAGCATCCTCCTGACGCCGCTTTCGGCCGATGCTCAGCAGTCAGGGAGGGTGTACCGGATCGGTGTTCTTCAGATCGAGGCACGTGAGCGGGTCGCTTACCTCCTTAAGGCGTTCGAAGAGGGTCTCCGTAAGCTTGGCTACGTCGAGGGCCGGGACTTTGTTAGTGAGTACCGTTTCGCGGACCGACAGCGTGAACGGCTGCCTCACCTCGCCGCCGAGCTGGTCCGACTCAAGGTGGATGTCATCGTCACGGGGACCGACCCCGGAACCATAGCGGCCAAGCAAGCGACCACGACGATCCCCATTGTCATGGCGGTCGGGGTAAGATCCTATTGGGACCGGGCTCATCGCCAGCGTGAGGCGGCCGGGGGGCAACGTGACCGGCTTGAGCGGCATTGTTGCCCCGGAGATCACCGGCAAGCGCCTCCAGCTCTTGAAGGAGGCCGTTCCCAGGGCCTCGCGCGTGGCAGTCTTCTGGAATCCCGACCTCCCGCAAAACGCGCCGTTCTGGAAGGCGATCCAGGAGGCTGCCCCGAAGCTGGGCGTGACGCTCCTGTCCGTGGAGGTCCGGGCGCCTGGCGAGATCGAAAGCGCGTTCACCAGAATCAAGCGGGAGCGCGCCCAGGCGCTCATTGTGATCCCCGACGCCTTGGCGCTCTCTCCTCTTCGAGCTGAGATCCCAGCACTGGCGGCCAAGAACCGGCTCCCTGCCATCTACGGATTTAGGGAGGTTGTGGACGCGGGTGGACTTATGTCCTACGGGGTGAGCCTGCCCGACCTGTTCCGCCGCGCCGCTACCTACGTGGACAGGATCTTCAAAGGCGCCAAGCCGGGCGACCTGCCCGTCGAGCAACCGACGAAGTTCGAACTGATTATCAACCTCAAGGCTGCCAAGACCATCGGGCTGACGATCCCCCGCTCCTTCCTCCTCCGGGCCGACCAGGTGATCGAATGAACCCCTCATCCCTACCTTCTCCCCCCGGGGGAGAAGGTGCGACTGCGCGGCCGCTTGCCGGGGTCACGGTGCTGGACTTCTCGCGCGTCCTGGCCGGGCCGTACTGCACCCGTCTCCTGGCCGACCTGGGAGCGCGGGTGATCAAGGTGGAGCGACCGGGCGTGGGCGACGAGATGCGCCAATCGCCCGAGCAGCTCGAGCCCGGGCGGGACGATCAGAGCACGTACTTCGTCCGCTTCAACGCCGGCAAGCAGAGCCTGGCGCTGGACTTGACCCACCCCCTGGCCCGAGGCGTCGTGGAGGACCTGGCGCGGGTCTCCGACGTGGTCGTGGAGAACTTCCTCCCGGGCGTGATGCTGAAGCTGGGATTGGACTACGAAAGCCTCTCGCGGATCAGACCGGACCTCATCTACTGCTCCATCTCCGGCTACGGGCAGACCGGCCCCCTCCGCGACTGGCCCGCCTTCGCCCACACGATCGCCGCGATGGCGGGGATCACCCACCTGGAGGCCAACCAGGACGCGGCTCCCCATGTCGGGTACTTCCAGACGGCGGACGTCCTGGCCGCGACCCACGCCTTCGGCGCCATCCTGGCCGCGCTCTACCAGCGGTCCCGAACCGGGCGGGGAACCCATATCGACGTCTCCATGCTCGAGTGCCTCATCGCCACGGAGGACATGTACTTCGGCGGCGTGCTCAACGGCTGGCCCGGGACGCCCGGGCCGCGCGCGGGCCTGATGATCTGCCAGGTCGGCGGCCAGTTTCTCGCCCTGCAGGTGGTGGGCGGCGCTCAGTTCTGGCCGCGCCTGACCGCACTGATCGGCCGGCCCGAACTGGCCTCGGACCCGCGCTTTGCCACCCGTGAGGCCCGCCGCCAGAACCGGGCCGAGGTCGAAAAGATCGTGAACGACTGGATTTCCCGGTTCGCGACCGCCGAGGAGGCTCTCGCCGCGCTCCGCGCGGGGCGCGTGCCCTGCGCGCCAATCCTGACCCCGGAGGAAGTGATCGCCCATCCTCACCTGGCCGAACGGAACGTCTTCCCCGCAGTCGAGCACCCGGCGCGCGGCGCCGTCAGGATCGTCAACACGCCGTTCAGGCTCTCGAGCGGCCCGGTCGGTCCCCGGGGGGAGGCGCCGTACCGTCCCGGGGAGCACAGCCGGACCGTTCTGTCCGAGCTGCTCGGCTACACGCCTGAGAGGGTCGAGCGGCTGATCCGGACCGGGGCTGTCGCGGTGCCGGCCTGAATCCGCTACACTGAGGGACGCACTACTACTTCCCGAGGAGGCAGACGATGCCGATCTCCTACATTGCAAGAACTCGCGAGCGCTACGCCGGCCACCTCCCCTACAAGTGGGCCGTCAACACCGAGGCCCCCTGGACCCCCCTCCTGAAGCCAATCAAGGAGTGCCGGCTCGCCCTCGTCAGCTCCGGCGGGTTTTACCTCAAGACCCAGCCGCCGTTCCAGGACGACGATACCTCGTACCGGACGATCCCGGTGGGCACGCCTCTCAAAGAGCTTCGCATCCATCATCACGGCTACCGGGATGCCGACGTGGACCTGGACCCCAACTGCGTCTTTCCCCTGGATCGCCTGCGCGAGCTGGAGGCCGCGGGGGCGCTCGGCGCGCTGGTGGACCCGGCGTTGTCCTACGTCATGGTCTACTCCGCCCGCCGGGAGCGTGAGGAGCGCGCCCCCAAAATGGTCGCGGAGCTCAAGGCCGCCGGGGCCGAGGCCGCGCTGCTGGTGCCCGTCTGACCCGTCTGCCATCAGTCCGTGGGACTGATCGCGCGCGAGATCGAGCGGGCGGGGATTCCCACCCTCAGCATGAGCTCGGCCTGGGATATCACCTTTGCCGTCCGCCCGCCCCGAGCCGTCTTCGTGAACTTCCCCCTGAACCACCAGACCGGGAAGGCCAACGATCCCGGGCTCCAGCGCCGGATCCTGCTGGACGCGCTGCGCGCGTTCGAGGTGCTCTGGGCGCCGGGGATGCTGCTCACGCTGCCATATGTGTGGGATCCCGACGACGCGGGCTGGGAGGAAAAGGACTGGGGGCCGGGGTTCGAGCTCTACGGGGTCGGCGAGGCGATGCAGGAGGGCTTTGCCGAACGGAAGCTGGGCCGCGCCCAAGCGTGAGGCTCGCCGACCTCAGCGGGTTCGCGCTCGACCTCGACGGCTGCGTCTGGGCGGGCGACCTCCTCCTTCCGGGAGCGCGAGCGCTGCTGGCGGCGCTCCGCCGGCGGGGCAAGCGCGTCGTCTTCCTGACCAACAACTCGCGCGAGCTGCCTCGCTCCGTTGCGCGCAAGCTGAACCGCCTGGGCGTGGCGGCCAGCCCGCGCGAGGTCGTGACGGCGCTCGACCTCCTGGGCGATGAGATCGCCAGGCGCTTCGGCCTGACGGCGGTGCTTGCCGTGGGGGCGGGGGAGATGGCACGCGCCCTGGCGGCCTGCGGCCACCGCGTGGTCCCATCGGCCCGCTGGCGCGAGGCCCGGGTGGTGGCCGTCGGGAACGATCCCACGTTCGACTACGCCAAGCTCAAGGCCGCATCGCAGGCCGTGGCCCGCGGCGCGGCCTTCGTCACGGTCAATCTCGATCCCAGGCTCCCGCTCGAGAAGGGCGAATTCGATCCGGGGGCGGGGGCGCTGGCCGAAGCCGTGGCGGTGGCCTCGGGGGTCCGGCCGTTGGTCATCGGCAAGCCCGAGCCGCCGATCTTCAAGACCGCCCTCCAGCGCCTGGGCTGCCGCCCGCGAGAGGCCGCGATGGTCGGGGACAGCCTGAGGTCGGATATTCGGGGAGGGCGTGCGGCGGGGATGTTCACGGTCTGGGTGGCGCCGCCGCGCTCGAAGACGCAGGCGGGGATCCGCCCCCACCTCCGCGTCGCATCCCTGACGGAGCTACACGCGCTTCTCGAGGAGGGCGTATCTATTCGGCGGCGGAGGCAGTTCCCCTCGACGAGGGGCTAGAACTCTCACCCCCTGGCTTTCCTGCGGCAATGTGTCCCGATATCACAGGCGGCACATTCGCATGAACATCGGGGGACGAGCATTCAGGCTTGGGAGGAAGCGGTCGCCCTTTCTCGAAGTAGTTCCTTGCGGTGCACCCAGGAATCGAATCCTTCTTCCAGTTCTTCCCTCGTGATGATGCCCCGCGACATGAGCACAGTATTCAGGGCGTACACAGCGGCGGCCAGCCGTTCGTCCTCCGGGATGTTCTGGACCTTCTCTTCGAGGCTCATCGGGTATCGCTCCCCCGGCAGGATTGATAAGTTGCCCCACTCTGTTCCATGTGCTCTTCACAAGTCAAGAAAAAACCTGGGGTGTATCCGGCTGTGGACATTGACCCCCGCTTCCTGTCCGGGTACCTTGTGGGGTGAAGGAGTACTCCATGAGCGTCCCAGCAATTAAAACCCGGCGGTGGAGCCGCGTTGAGTATGACCGGCTGATCGAAAAGGGCATCTTCCTGCCCGATGAGCGGCTCGAGCTGCTGGCCGGCGAACTGGTTGTCCGGGAGCCGCAGAAGACGCCTCACGCCGCAGGAATCCAGCTCGTGGAGGATGCTTTGCGACAAGCCTTCGGCGCAGGGTGGGCGGTTCGGGTCCAATTGCCGGTGGCCCTGGATGACGAGTCGGAGCCCGAGCCGGACGTCGCCGTGGTGCCGGGCGGGCCGCGGGATTACCTGGCCGCTCACCCTTCGCGGCCGGTCCTCGTTGTGGAGGTCGCGGAGACGAGCCTGGCCCTGGACCGCACGCACAAAGGAAGCCTCTACGCCCGCGCCGGCCTCGCCGACTACTGGATCCTCAACCTCGTGGACCGGGTCCTCGAGGTCTACCGACGGCCGGCTCCGTCCTCTGAAGCGCCCTTCGGCCGGGCCTACAACGAGGTCCAGTCGCTGGGCGCGACCGACCTCGTCTCGCCGCTCGCCGCTCCGGAAGCTCGTATCCCTGTCGCCGCGCTTCTCCCCTGATCCCGCGGTATACTTGACCCCCGTGAACCTCAGGGAGCGCGGCGCCGTCCTCCTGATCTCCTGCTACGAGCTGGGCCACCAGCCGCTGGCCCTAGCCTCGCCGCTCGGCTTTCTCGAGCAGGCGGGGTATTCTCCCGATGCGCTCGATATCTCCGTCGAGGACTTCGACGCCGGAAAGGTCGCGCGCGCCGGGTTCGTCGGGATCTCGGTCCCCATGCACACGGCCCTCCGCCTGGGGATGCGCGTGGCCGCCGAGGCGCGCCGGGTGAACCCCCGCTGCCACATCTGTTTCTACGGCCTCTACGCGTCGCTGAACGCGGAGTATCTCCTCGCCCACGGCGGGGATTCGGTGATCGGCGGCGAGTTCGAGTCGGCACTGGTGATGCTAGTGGAGAACCTGGAGGCCGGGGGCCCCGTGGAGGGCGTCCACCTCCGCGGTCACCCCGCCGAGCCGGTGCTGGAGCGCCTGGCCTTCGCCCTGCCGAGCCGGGGGGCGCTGCCGAGCCTCAAGAAGTACGCCCACCTCGAGAAGGACGGCGAGCGCAGGCGTGTCGGCTACGTGGAGGCCAGCCGCGGGTGCCTGCACATGTGCCTGCACTGCCCCATCCCGCCCGTGTACGGGGGGCGCTTCTTCGTGGTGCCGAAGGAGATCGTGCTGGAGGACATCCGCAGGCTGGTGAGGAACGGGGCGACCCACATCAGCTTCGGAGACCCCGACTTCCTGAACGGCCCCGGCCACTCTCTCGCGATCGTCCGGGCCATGCACGCCGAGTTCCCGTCCCTCACCTTCGACTTCACGGCAAAGGTGGAGCACATTCTGGAGCGGGAGGATCTGTTCCCCGAGTTCAGGCGGCTCGGGTGCGTGTTCATGATCTCCGCCGTGGAGTCGCTCAGCGACACCGTGCTCGCCAATCTGGAGAAGGGGCATACGCGGGCCGACGTCGGCCGGGCCCTCGGGATCGTCAGGGACGCGGGGATCGCCTTCCGCCCCACCTGGGTGCCGTTCACGCCGTGGACGACCCTCGAGGACTACGTCGACATGCTGGAGTTCGTGGAGCACGAGGGGCTGATCGACCACGTGGACCCCGTGCAGTTCTCCCTGCGGCTCCTGATTCCGCCGGCCTCGGCGCTCCTGGCGCGAGAGGCGATCAAGCCGTATCTGGGCCCACTCGACCAGGCCTCCTTCAGCTACCGCTGGACCCATCCGGACCCGCGCATGGGCCGCCTCCAGCAGGAGGCGAGCCGCCTCGTGGCGGCCGCCACCAAGGCCGAGGAGGATCCGGGGGTGACCTTCTATCGGCTGAAGGCTCTGGCCTACGCGCCGCTCGGCGCGCCAGCCCCGCCCGGGTCGGCCCTCACGCCCGACAGGCGGCGCCCGCCCAGGCTCACCGAGGCGTGGTTCTGCTGAGCGGAGCCCACCGAGGGCCAGTTCGGCCCTCTCCAGCCGGCGATGCGCGAAGGGGTGGCGGGTGTGGTATTATGAGGTTCCTCGGGAGCATCCGAGGGGAACCAGGGACACAAACCACAGGGGGGAAACAATGGCTGAGCTCAAGGAACGGGTCCAGGCCCTGATCGAGAACTCCATCAACCCGGCGGTGGCGGGTCACGGCGGGTACATCGAGCTGATCGACGTCAAGGACAACACTGTGTACATCCAGATGTCCGGCGGCTGCCAGGGGTGCGGTGCCGCGGACGTCACGCTGAAGGCGGGGATCGAGCGGATGATCAAGGAGGAGATCCCCGAGGTGACCGAGATCCTCGACGTCACCGACCACGCGTCGGGCAGCAACCCGTACTACTCGCCGTCCAAGGGCTAGCGGTTCCACGCGTCATCCTGCCTTGCGCCCCCCCTCACCTTTGTCCTCTCCCCCCGCGGGGGGAGAGGGTCGGGTGAGGGGGGTTTTCCGTCATGCTGCGCCTGCTCCTCCTGGTCCCCACCACGACGTACCGGACGGAGGACTTTGTCCAGGCGGCAGCCAGACTGGACGTGGACCTGGCGGTGGCCTCCGAGCGCCCCAACGTCTTCGGCGAGCGGCTCCCCGATAACCTCCTGACCCTCGACTTCAACGATCCCGAAAAGGCCGCCTGCGAGGTGGCGGCCCTTGCCCGCCTCAACCCGTTTAGCGCTGTGGTCCCGGTCGATGACCGTACGACCGTCGTGGGCGCCGCCATCGCCAATGCGCTGGGGCTTCCGTCGAACCCGGTCGCCGCCGTCTCCACGACCCGGAACAAGCACCAGATGCGCCTGGCCCTCGGCAAGGCCGGCGTCCCCTCGCCCCCATACTTCCTCTTCACCTTGGCCGACGACCCGGCGCGGGCCGCCCGAACGGTGCCCTACCCCTGCGTGCTGAAGCCGACCATCCTGGCTGCGAGCCGCGGGGTGATCCGGGCCGACAGCGAGGGCGAGTTTGTGGCCGCCTTCAGGAGGATCGAAGCCATCTTGAAGACCGCAGACGTCGTGGCGCTGGGCTCCGGGAGCGACGAGATCCTGGTTGAAGGGTTCATCCCCGGAAACGAAGTGGCGCTGGAAGGGCTGCTCGTGAAAGGGGCGCTCCGCGTCCTGGCGCTCTTCGACAAGCCCGACCCGCTGGATGGGCCGTTCTTCGAGGAGACGATCTACGTCACGCCCTCGCGCCTGCCGGGGGAGACCCAGACCGCCGTCGCCGACCTCACCGCGTGGGCGGCGAGAGCTCTCGGGTTGAGGGAGGGGCCCCTCCACGCCGAGCTCAGGGTGAACGAGGCCGGGCCCTGGGTGATCGAGATCGCCGCGCGCTCGATTGGCGGACTCTGCTCCCGGACGCTCCGCTTCGGCACCGGCCTCACCCTGGAGGAGTTGATCCTCCGCCACGCCCTGGGGATCGAGATTGAGAGCCTCGAGCGTGAGCGCCGGCCGGCCGGCGTCATGATGATCCCGATCCCGCGGGGGGGAATTCTGGAGGAGGTCCGGGGGCAGGAGGCGGCCAAGGCGGTGCCGGGGATTGAAGAAATCACCATCACGATCCACCAGGGGCAGGAGGTGGTGCCGCTTCCCGAGGGGTCGCGCTACCTGGGGTTTATCTTCGCGCGGAGGGAGACTCCGGAGGAAGTGGAGGCGGCCTTGAGGGAGGCCAACGGCCGCCTGGAGTTCGTCATTACCCCCAAGTCGGGCTAGTCGGCCTTGATCGTTTCGGGGGCGAGGTCCCCCTCGTCCTCCGCGATCTCTTCCCGGGGCTCTCCGATGACTCCCGCGGGGGCTGTTGGGCTGCCGTCCAGGGTTTCGTCTTCCGGATACAGGTCGATCATTCGAAGGTCGTACCACTCAAACATCGCCTTCCTCCTTCTGATCGGACCGGTTCACACCAGGGCTCCCGGCCTGTAAGTAGCAGACGGCATGCCAGGTTCGGGACGCCATTGTATCTGCCCGTCCTTCTTGATTCTTCCGGTTGTCCTTACTCCTTGCTTTTCGAGCCCATCGGGCGAGGTGCCTCAGGAATTTTGCCCGAATCGGGCCCCGGTGGGGGGCTCGACAGAAGGCGCCCGGGGCGCTATGGTGGTCAGGGCCACGCGGTCGGGGATGGCTGCGCCGCGATTGCGGGGACTCACATTGAGCACGGGAGCTGACGAAGCGCGAGAATCCGGAGGGGGCGGGCGTGACGGCCGGGCGAGTCGCAGGACGTCGCGGGGCTGGGGCCCCGCCGTCCGAGACGAGCGGATGAAGACAGCCCGGGTGCCCGTGCCCAGGTGAAGGAGAGACACGCCATGCGGCTCGGACTCAATCTCGGCTATTCGGGCTCGACCTTCACGCTGAACCTGCCCCTTATCCTGGAGGCCGAGCGCCTCGGCTTTCATTCCGTCTGGGCCGCCGAGGCCTACGGCAGTGATGCGGTGACCCCCCTCGCCTTCGTCGCGGCCCGCACCGAGAGGATCTACCTGGGCTCCGCCATCATGCAGATGCCGGCGCGCACCCCGGCCATGACGGCGATGACCGCCACGACCCTGGACCAGCTGTCGGGCGGGCGCTTCCTCCTGGGGATCGGCGCCTCGGGCCCCCAGGTCATCGAGGGGTGGCACGGGGTGGCCTACGGAAAGCCCCTCGGCCGGGCGCGCGAGTACGTGGCCGTCGTGCGGGCCATCTGGCAGCGGGAGAAGCCGCTCGAGCACACGGGCGAGCACTACCAGATCCCCTACGCCGGCCCCGACGCCACGGGACTCGGCAAGCCCCTCAAGTCCATCCTCCACGGCCGGGCCGACATCCCCATCTACCTGGCGGCCATCGGCCCCAAGAACGTGGCCCTGGCCGCCGAGATCGCCGACGGCTGGCTCCCCATCTTCTTCTCGCCGGAGCGGATGAGGATGTATCGCCCGTCACTCGATGCGGGCCTCGCCCAGTCGGGAGGAAAGAAATCGCTCGCGATGTTCGATATCGCCCCCACCGTGCGGATCGCGCTCGGCGATGACGTCGCGAGTTGCCGCACCCTGATGAAGCCCCAGCTGGCCCTCTACATCGGCGGGATGGGGGCGCGGGGGAAGAACTTCTACAACGACCTGGCTCAGCGGCAAAAAAGCCGAGGCGGTGGCGGCGGTGCCCGACGCCCTGGTGGACGAGGTCGCGCTCTGCGGCCCGCGCGAGCGTATTCGGGACCGGCTCTCCGCCTACAAAGAAGCAGGCGTCACCACGCTCATCTGCGGGACCTCCCAGCCGGAGGCGGTCCGGCTGATGGCCGAGCTGGTCCTGTAGCGGCAGGCGATGAAGCCGGCCGCTCAGAAGGTGCAGGAGGCGCTCCTGGCTCTCGGCATCGACCGGACGCTCATCGAGCTGCCGGTGAGCGCCAGGACCTCACGCGAGGCAGCAGGGGCGCTGGGAGTCGACGTGGCCCAGATCGCCAAGTCGCTGGTCTTTACCTCCAACGGCACCCCCGTCCTCGCCATTGCCTCGGGGGCCAACCGGGTGGACGAGCGGAAGCTGGAGCAACTCACCGGGGGGAAGATCCGAAAGGCCGACGCGGAAACCGTCAAGCAGGCGACGGGATTCGCCATCGGCGGGGTCCCACCGTTGGCTCACGCGACCCCGCTGCCGACCTATATTGACCGCGACCTCCTCCAGCACGAGGTGATCTACCCCGCTGGCGGGGTTCCCGAATGCGTCTTCCCGATTTCTCCTCAGGAACTGCTCCGGGCGACCAGTGGCCAAGTCGTGGACATCAGGCAAGAGCATGGAGGCCAACCATGAAACTGCAAGGGAAGGTGGCGCTGATCACGGGGGCCGGGTCCGGAATCGGTTGGGCGACGGCGCTCCTCTTCGCCCGTGAAGGCGCGCGGGTCGCCTGCGCCGACATCAACGAGGGCGCGGCGAAGGAAACGGCCCAGCAGATCGAGAAGGCGGGGGGGCAGGCCCTTGTGATCCGGGCGGACGTGTCGCGGAGCGAAGACTGCCAGGCCATGGTGGAGCGGACGGTGGCCACGTGGGGCCGGCTGGACATTCTGTTCAACAACGCGGGCGTCCCCCAGGCGCCCACGCCCGTCGAGAACCTCGACGAGGCCACCTTCGACAAGATCATGGCTGTCAACGTGCGGGGAGTCTATCTTGGCTGCCGGTATGCCGTTCCGGTGATGAAGAAGCAGGGCGGGGGCGTGATCCTGAACACCGCTTCCACGGCGGCCATCCGGCCGCGCCCTGGGCTGAACGCCTACGGGGCCTCCAAGGGCGCGGTCATCGCCTGGACCAAGGCGCTGGCGCTCGAGCTGGCGCCGAGCAAGATCCGCGTGGTGGCCATCGCCCCGGTGGCGACCGACACGCCGATGCTCCCCACCTTCATGGGCAAGACGGTCGTGGACGACAAGGGCCGCGAGGCGATGGTCAGGACCATCCCGCTCGGACGGCTGAACACCCCCGAGGACATCGCTCGCGCGGCGCTCTTCGCGGCCTCGGACGACGCGCAGATGCTCACGGGCACCTGCCTCGAAGTGGACGGCGGCCGCTGCATCTGATATGAAGGTCATTCCCCTGGCGGCGGAGTCACTCGGCGTCCGCTCCATGGCCGCCTACGCCGAGTGCGGCGGGACGCGGATCCTCATCGATCCCGGGGCGTCGCTGGCGCCCAGTCGGTACCGCCTCCCGCCCGCCGAGGAGGAGTGGGACGCGCTCAAGCGCGCCAACGACCGGATCTCCGCGTACGCCATGCGCGCCGAGACGATCTTCCTCAGCCACTACCACGAGGACCACTTCCGCTACGATCCTCAGCTGTACGCCGGGCGGCGGGTCTGGGCAAAGGATCCGGCGCGCATGATCAACCCGGCCCAGAGCCGCCGCGCGAGCGAGCTCTGGAAGGCGATCCGGCCCCACTGCCGGCTGGACTCGGCCGAGGGGCGGCGCTGGCAGTCCCCGGACGCGCTGCTCACGGTCTCGCCGCCGCTGCCGCACGGCGTCGAGGGCAGCGCGCTGGGGTACGTGGTGGCCCTCTCGGTCACGGATCGCGCCGAGGGCCTCAGATTCGTCCACGCGTCGGACGTCCAGGGGCCGCTCTCCGCGGTGGCCACGGCCTACCTGATCCGCGAGCGGCCCGGCCTCCTGTTCCTCTCCGGGCCGCCCTGCTACCTGGAGCGTCAGATCGGAGCCCGGCTCATTGATCAAGGCATTGACAACCTCCTCAGGATCATCGAGGCCACGGGCTGCCGGGTGATCATGGATCACCACGCCCTCCGCGACCCGGGCCACGGCGAGCGCCTCCGCCGCCTCTGGGACACGAAGCAGGTGGTGACCGCCGCCGGCTATCTCGGCGCCGCCGACGAGCCGCTGGAGGCGCACCGGCACGCCCTCTGGGCGCGAAGGCGAAAACCCGAGGCGCGCGCGGCGCGACCCCGCTTGAAAGCCCCACGACCTTCGGCTATAGTGAACCGCCAGACCAGTCCACACCGCGCGAAAGGAGGGACGCAGCGATGACGACGCAGCCCGAAGTGAAGGTGGGCGACGCGGCCCCGGACTTCAAGCTCAAGGGGATCGGGGGAAAGGAATACGCACTCGGCGAGTTCAAGGGCCAGAAGAACGTCGTCCTCCTCTTCTACGTCCTCGACTGGACCCCGGGCTGAACCAAGGAGATGCCCGCCTTCGAAGCCCGGCTGAAGGACTTCGAGGCGGCGAATGCCCAGGTCATGGGTATCAGCACCGACAGCATCTTCTCCCACGACGCGTGGGCGAAGAGCGCGTGCGGCGGGATCAGCTACCCGCTGCTGGCCGACATCCACCGCGAGACGGTCAAGCAGTACGGGATCTGGTGGCCGGACCAGAACGCCAACTACCGGGCCACCTACGTCGTGGACAAGCAGGGCAAGGTACGCTTCGTCGAGCGCTACGGCAAGGGGGAAATCCCCGACCCGGAGAAGATCCTCGCCGAGGTGAAAAAGCTCTAGCCAGCCCCCTCACCTTTGCCCTCTCCCCCTCGGGGGGAGAGGGGAGGGTGAGGGGGGCGCTCCACTCCCGCCTTCCTTTTCTGGCGGGTGGTCAGCGCCACCCCGAGCAGCACCCCGATCCCTCCGACAACCTGCGCCGCGCCGATCGTCTCCCCGAGGAGGGCGGCCGCCAGCACCACTCCCACCACCGGCTGGACGTTCATGAAGATGGCCGACTGGCTCGGCCCCACCGCCCGCACGCCCTCGTACCACCAGACGTGGGCCACCGCGCCGAGGATCGCCTGGTAGAGCACCACGGCCCAGGCGGTCGCCGAGGCGAAGCGCGGCGGAGGGAAGAGCGGCAGCGTGGCGGCGGCCAGGGGAATCAGCATCAGCGTGCCCAGCATGTAGGAGACCGTGGTGACCAACGCCGGCGAGTGGAGCCCGAGGACGCGCTTGCCGTAGATCGTGTAGGCGCTCCACCCGATCAGGGAAAAAATGACGATGAAGTCCCCGGCATGGAGATTCGAGAGTTGGAGCGCCGTCCACTGGCCGCGGGTCACGACGAGCACCATCCCGGCGGCCGAGACCGCCACCCCCAGCCACTGGATCGGGCGGAGGCGCTCGCCGAGGTAGAACCGCGCCCCCACCGCCACGATGACGGGGGTGGACGCCTGGAGGATCACGGCGTTGGACGCGGTCGTGAGGTAGATGGCGACGTAGGTGAAGGTCGTGGAGATGAGGATCCCGCAAAACCCCAGAAAGGCGAAATCTTTCAGGTCGCCCGGGGTCAGCGCCCTCAGGTCGCGAAGGCCGCGCCGGAGGAGCAACATCCCCAGAAACGCGGACCCGAGCACGCAGCGCACGGCGGCCAGGACGAAGGGTGGGAGGTCAACGAGGGCCAGCTTGGTCACTGCGGGATAGCTTCCCCACAGCGCGGCGACCAGAAACAGCGCGAGGTAGGCGCGGGTTTGACTGAGCGCGGGCACCTCCCTATGATAGCGCGGGGATCATGGCCGACTACGTCCTGGAATTTCGCGTCTGGCTGCCGCGGCCTCGCGAGGAAGTCTTCCCGTTCTTCGCCGACCCTCGGAACCTCGCCCGCCTCGATCCCCCCTGGCTCGGCCTCCAGCTGCTTTCCCCGCCGCCGAACCCCCTGGAGGCCGGCACCGTCTTCGACTTCCGCATCCGCTGGCTGGGAATCCCGCTCCGGTGGCGGGTGCTGATCCGCGAGTACGATCCGCCGTATCGCTTCGTGGATGTCCAGGTCCGCGGCCCCTACGCGCGCTGGGAGCACCGGCACCTCTTCCGCGCGGCCGAGGGGGGCACGTGGGTGGAGGACCGGATCACCTACCGCCTCCCGCTGGGTCCCCTGGGCCGCCTGCTGCACTCGCTCTGGATCGGGCGACAGCTCGCCGGGGTCTTCGCCTACCGGCACCGGCGCTTGAGCGAGCTCTTCCCCGGTGCCCGCTGACCGGCTCGGCGCCCACATGTCCATCGCCGGCGGGCTCCACCTGGCGCTGGAGCGCGGCAAAACCACCGGCTGCTCGGTCGTCCAGCTCTTCGTCAAGAACCAGCTCCAGTGGGCGGCCCGGCCGCTGACCGACGAGGACGTGCGCCGCTTCAAGAAGGCCCGGCGGACCACGGGGATCACCGAGGTCTTCGCCCACTCCACCTACCTGATCAACCTCGCGACTCCCGCCGAGGCCGAGTGGCGGCGGGCGGTGGACGCCTTCGCCGACGAGCTGGGGCGCGCTGAGGCGCTGGGTCTCGGGTTCGTGGTGATTCATCCCGGCTCCCACAAGGGCAGCGGCCTCGAGGCGGGAATCTCCCGGATCGTCGCGGCGCTCGACGAGTTGGCGGGGCGCATCCGCGGCTATCGCGTCAGGATCGCGCTGGAGAACACGGCCGGGGCCGGCCATACCGTGGGGGCGCGCCTCGGGGAGCTCCAGGCGATCCTGGAGCGCGCCGCCGCGCCGGACAGGCTCGGGATCTGCCTCGACACCTGCCATCTCTTCGCGGCGGGGTACGACATCCGGACCCGGGAGGGGTATGACGCCACGATGGAGACGTGCGAGAAAACCGTGGGGGCGCGCTCCGTGCTCGCCTTCCACCTGAACGATGCCAAGGCGCCGCTCGCGTCAGGCCTCGACCGCCACGAACACATCGGCAAGGGCCGGATCGGGCTGGGCGCCTTCCGCTGTCTGCTGAACGACCGCCGCTTTGCGCGAGTGCCGATGGTCCTGGAGACCCCCAAGGACGACGACGCCGCGGACGCCCGGAACCTCCGCACCCTCCGCCGCCTCCAGAAGCGTCGCGCATGAGGCCCCCTCACCCTGCCCTCTCCCCCTCGGGGGGGAGAGGATGAAGGTGAGGGGATTATGAGTGGGACGAGGGGGATCAGCGGGAGCGGGTGACGCCGATGCGGGGGCAGAGGGCGCGGACGGGGCAGGTGGAGCACCGGGGCGAGAGGGGCTGGCAGACGTTCTGACCGAACGCGACCAGGAGGTCGTTCAGCTCGATCCAGTGGCGCCGCGGGAGCTTCTTCCGGAGCGCCTGCTCCGTCTGCTCGGGGCTCTTCGTCCTCACGAAGCCCAGCCGGTTCGAGATCCGGTGGACGTGGGTGTCCACGCAGATTCCCGGACGTCCGAAGCCCATGGTGACGACGAGGTTCGCGGTCTTCCGCCCCACCCCCTTGAGAGTGAGGAGCGCGTCGAGGTCGCCCGGCACCTTGCCGCCGAAGCGCGCCAAGAGGTCGCGGCAGACGCCGCGGATCACCCGCGCCTTGGTCCGGTAAAACCCCACGGGAAAGATCGCCCGCTCGATCCGGCGGGGAGTGAGGCCGAGCATCGCCTCCGGCGCGCGGGCCAGGGCGAAGAGGCGCTCCGCCGCCGGGCCGGTGGTCTCGTCCTTCGTGCGGAGCGAGAGGAGGCAGGCGATCAAAATACGAAAGGGGTCGCGCTCGGTCTCGTCGGCGACCTCCGCCAGGACCGTGGGGTTCCACTCCGGCGCCTTGGCCCGGAGCCGCGCGATGACGCGGCTCAGGGTGCGGGCGTCCATCGGGGCGCGGAGCGCCCGGGCCAGCCACGGGGGCTCGCGCTTCAGGACTTGTCCTTGACGGAGTCGAGCAGTTCGCGGGCGCGCTTGGTGTGCTTGACGGTCCAGTCGGCGACGAAGCGCGGCTCCTTCTCGTTCAGGACGCGCTGGAGCTCCTTCCGCGCCTCGTCGTACTTGCCCCGCTTGATCAGGAGCCGGCCGAGGTCCACGCGCACGGCCGTGTAGTGAGGATCGACCTTGAGCGCCTTCCGGAAGTTCGCCTCGGCCTTGTCCAGGTCCCCCCACGGGAGGGCCAGCTCGATGTTGCCGGAAAGCCCGAGGGCGCCGGGATCGTCCGGCGCCAGGGACAGAATGACGTCCACTTCCTCCCTCAGCGTGGGAAGAAGGAAGAGAGAGCGGAACACGCCCTTCGTCGTCCCCCAGCGGCCCGTGTTCGCCGCGTACCAGAAGTGGGCCTCGGGGTTCTTCGGGGCCAGCTCCACGGCCCGCTTGCCGAGCTCGCGCCCGCGGTCGTAGGCGGCGAGCTTCTCGCCGTCGTCCTTAGCGCGCACATCGCCCCACTGGAAGTACACCCGCGCAAGGAGAATCATGGCTTCCACCCGGGAATCGGCCTTGAGGAATTTCTCGAGGCCGTCCCGGGCGCGGTCCAGGCGCGTGACGTCCTCATGGTAGGTGGCCAGGATGGCGCGCGCCTCCTCCATCGGAGACTGGGCCGGGACGGGCAGGGCGACGAGGAGCAGCACCAGGAGGGCAAGGGCCACGCGCATGATGGGTCAATCTACCGTCGGACCCCGCCGCTGTCAACGCCGCGACCCGACCGCAAGGGTCGGGTGCCCGCAAAGGTAGCTCGCCTTCGCTCGCGCTTGCGGCCAGGGCTGGAGGAGTAAGGACCGTCGCTTGACTTCTCGGCGGGGGTGCCCGATAAGGAGGAGGATGGCGGCGGCGCTGGAAGGGCTCAGGGTTCTGGATCTGGCCACCTTCGTGGCGGCCCCGGTCTGCGCGACGCTCCTGGGGGAGTTCGGCGCGGAGGTGATCAAGGTCGAGCAGCCCGGCGTGGGCGACGACCTCCGCCGCCTGGGGCGCCGGACGGACGGGGTGTCGCTCTGGTGGCTCAGCGAGGCGCGGAACAAGAAGTCCATCACCTGTAACCTGCGCGCGCCGGAGGGGCAGGCCCTGATCCGGCGGCTCACCGCCCAGAGTGACATCGTGGCGGAGAACTTCCGCCCGGGCACGCTCGAGCGCTGGAATCTGGGCTACGAGGCGCTGAAGGCGGTGAAGCCGGGGCTCATCATGGTGCGCGTGTCGGCCTTCGGCCAGACGGGACCGTACCGCGAGCGGCCGGGGTTCGGGCGGATCGCGGCGGCGGTCGGCGGGATCAGCTACCTCTCCGGCCACCCCGATCGCCCGCCCGTCACGCCGGGAACGCCCACGATTCCCGACTACCTCGCCGGCGTGATGGGAGCGCTGGGGGCTCTCATCGCGCTCCAGCATCGCCAGCGGACCGGCGAGGGGCAGGTGGTGGACGTCGCGCTCTACGAGCCGATTCTCCGCATGCTCGACGAGCTGATCCCGGTCTTCGGCGCCACCGGCCACGTCCGCGAGCGCATCGGCTCGGGAACCGAGTACGTCGTTCCCCACAACCACTACCGGGCGCGGGACGGCCGCTGGCTCGCCATCGCCTGCACCAACGACCGGATGTTCGAGCGGCTCCTCCGCGCGATGGCGCGCGAGGACGTGAGAGGGCGCTACGCCACGATGGCGGAGCGGCTCCGCCTCCGCGAAGAGCTGGACGGGTTGATCCAGCAGTGGGTCGGAGGGCACGACGCCGGCGAAGCGCTGGCCCGCCTCGAAGCGGCTGAAGTGCCCTCCTCGCTGGTGTACAGCGTCAAGGACCTGTTCGAGGACCCGCACCTGAAGGCGCGCGAGAACATCGTGGCCGTCCCCAATCCCCTGGGCGGCCTCCTCCACATGGTCGGCGTCGTCCCACGATTAACTCTCACGCCCGGCCGTATCCGGAGTGTCGGGCCGTTGAGGGCAGGCGAGAACAACGACGAGATCTACCGGGGACGCCTGGGACTGACCGCCGAGGAGCTCGCCGCCCTCCAGCAAAACGGGGTCATTTGAACGATGACAGACTCCGCGGACGTTCGAGCGCCCACCCACCGCTTCGTCGAAACCAACGGCCTGCGCTTCCACTGCGTCACGGCGGGGGAGGGGCCGCTCGTGATGCTGCTGCACGGCTTCCCCGAGTTCTGGTACTCGTGGCGCCACCAGATCCCGGCGCTCGCCGCCGCGGGCTTCATGGTCGTTGCCCCGGACCTCAGGGGCTACAACGACTCGGACAAGCCGGCGGGGATCGAGGCCTACCGGATGAGCGCGATCGTCGAAGACGTGGCCGGGCTCTGCCGCGCCTTCGGCCGTGAGCAGGCGGTGGTCGTGGGGCACGACTGGGGTGGAGCGGTGGCGTATGCCTTCGCCATGGCGAACCCCGACATGACCCGGGCCCTGGCGGTGCTGAACTGCCCTCACCCCGCCGACTTCAGCCAGGCGCTGATGGGGGGAAAGAACCTCGAGCAGATGAAGAAGAGCTGGTACATGTTCTTCTTCCAGTTCCCCGAGATTCCCGAGCAGGTCTTGGCGGCCGATAACTTCCGCCTGCTGAAAGCGTTCGCCTACTCCCAGGCGCGCCGGGGCACGTTTTCCGCGAAGGATCTCAAGGCGTACACGGAGGCCTTCTCCAAGCCGGGGGCCCTGACCGGAGGCATCAACTGGTACCGGGCGATGCTGAAACGCCCGCTCCCCCCCGCGCGGCTCTTTCCCCCGATCAGCGCGCCGACCCTCGTGATCTGGGGGGAGCGCGACCACTTCCTCGGCAAGGAGCTGACCCGGGGAATGAAGCGCCACTTCACCGGAAGGTTCAGGGTCCGCTATCTTCCCGGGGTGAGCCACTGGGTCCAGCAGGAGGTCCCGGGGCGGGTCAACGCGCTGCTTCTCAACTTTTTAAAGGGACTCGAAAAGGGGAAGATGTGAACCCGCTGAAAGTGTTGACAATTTCATCCGTCTCCATCTGGCTGGGGGCGATGGCGTTCTTCTCGATCTTCGTGGCCCCGGCGGCCTTTGCCGTCCTGGACCGGGAGAGCGCCGGCCGTCTGGTGACGACGGTCTTTCCCCGCTACTACCTCTTCGGCGCCGTCCTGGGCGTGGTGGGGCTCGTCGGGGTGGGTGGACAGTTTTTCGGAAGCGGAGGACGTCAAGCCCCCTGGGGAACCCTGGCCCTCCTGCTCCTGATGCTGGGCCTGACGCTCTACGCCATGCTGGTCCTCGAGCCCCAGATCCAGAGCACCCGCCTCGCGCTCCGCTCGGCGGGGATTGTCCCCGGCAGCGGGGCTCCCGAAGCCCAGGCCTTCGCGGGGCTCCACAGGATCTCGGTGATCCTCAACGGGGTGACCCTCCTGGCGGGCCTCGCCCTGATCTGTCTCGAGGCGGTTCGCTCACGGGGATGACCGATGGATCCCCTCTTCGAGCCGCTGGGGCTCGATCACGTCGTCCTCCACGTCAGGGACCAGGCGGCCTCCCGGCGCTTCTATACCGAGGTCCTCGGCTGCACCCTGGAGCACCTGAACGCGAAATTCTCCCTCGTCCAGCTCCGCTTCGGGCAGCACCTGATCGATCTCCTGCCGCTCCGCCCGAACGCCCCCGCGCCGGCCCCCGAGCACGGCATGGACCACCTCTGTCTCTCCATCCGCTGCGATGACCTCGAAAAGGTGGCGGCTCGCCTGCGCGCTCGGGGCGTGACCGTGGAAGGGGAGGTGGTCAAGCGGCGCGGGGCGTTCGGGAACGGGCCCTCGCTCTACGTGCGGGATCCCGACGGCTACAGGATCGAGCTCAAGCCTCGCTGAGGGCAAAGCGAAGCAGGATCTTGAGGAGCTGGTCGGGGGAGACCGTTCCGCCCTGGGACGGCGATTGAAGCAAGCACCCTTCGGCCGCGCCCAGACAGACCGCCGAGAACACGACCGGGTCCAGGTCCCGCCGGAACGCGCCCGCCGCGATGCCCTCGACGAGGATCTCCTCCACGGACAGCCGGAGCTGCTCCCGGAGCCACGCCATCGCGAGCCTGAAGCGCTTGTCGCGCCGCGCCCGGAGCCATCCCTCGAGCAGCAGGCCGGCGAAGCGCTCGTCGCTGGCGCCGAACGCACCGAAGAGCACGTCCAGGGCGCCCTCAAGCTTGACGGCGGGGGAATCTCCCCGCTTGGCCAGGCGGGCCAGCTCCTTGACGAGGGGGAGCGCCCGCTCCTCGATGGCGCGGACTCGCACAGGGCCCGGGGGGCGCCCGGGTCCAACCCGCCGCGCTACCCGCTTAGGCGTGGGAGCACCTCGCTCGCCAGCCGCTCCAGCTGCCCGACGTCGAACGAGAGCGGGTTCAGCACCACCCAGTCCATTCCGCCGAGGGCCTCGATCCGCGCCCGGATCCGCTCCACCAGCTCCTCGGCCTCGCCCAGGAGGTAGTACGCGCGCCAGTAGTCCAGGTCCATGCCGGAGAACGTCTGGAAGTGCGGCGCGGCAGCGTCGGGGCGCTCCCCCTTGCGGAGCACGTAGACGAAATTGGAGTACACCTTGGTGAGCGGCGTCCGACGCCCGACCTGGGCGGAGAATGTCAGGAGCTTCTCCCAGTCGCCCCGCACCATCTCGGGCGTCGCCGAAGAGTGGGGGACCCAGGTGTCTGCATAGCGCGCGATGCGCTTCAGGACCGGATCGATGTTGGTCACGGTCTGGCCGTACACCTTCTCGAACGGCTGGCTGCCGCCCCCGATCCAGATGGGCGGGTGCGGGCGCTGGGCCGGCTTGGGATCGATGGTGAGGTTCCTGAACTGGTAGTACTTCCCCTGGTACGTCACGTTGTCGCCGGCCCAGAGGGCCGTGACCGCCTCGAGCATCTCGTCCATGCGCCGCCCGCGCTCCTTATGAGGCACGCCCATGAGGGCGAACTCCTCCTCATGCCAGCCCACGCCCACCCCGAGGATGCTGCGGCCGCCCGAGAGGAGATCGAGTGTCGCCCACTCCTTGGCGAAGTACGCCGGGTTGCGCAGCGGCAGCACGAGCACCATCGTGCCGAGCTTGATGGTGCGGGTCACGCCGGCGAGCGCCGCCAGCAGCGCCACGGGCTCGAGCCACGTGCAGGCGTACGCCGGCGGCGTGAGCAGCAGGTGGTCGATGCTGACGGCACAGTCAAAGCCGAGATCCTCGGCCCGCCGGAGGTAGGCGCCCATCTCGTGGAGCGAGGCCGTCTTCGGTCCGAGGGCGAAGCTGGGGAGCCGCAGTCCGAACTTCATCGGAGCCCGTCCTCCTTCTTCGCCTCGGCCACCGTCAGCCCGCCGACGCGGGGGTGCGGGCGCCCGCCATCGGTGACCACGACAACGACGAGGATCTCATTGGCCTTCGGCGCATCCACAAGACGCACCTCCATAGCGTCGAAGTGGGTGCGCACGAACGCGGCGTCCTTGTAATGCAGCGGCACGTCGATGGGCGTGCCCGGCCCGCCGAGCTTCTTGGCCGAGGGAATGATGGCTTTGCCCCCGCCGACGGCGGCCCGGAACGGCGCCCCGAGCGTGGGATGAAGGAGCGCCGCGGCATGCTCATACTCGCCGTTCTCCCCGACCACGGCCGCCTTGCCGTAGGAGTGCACGGGCGCCCCCAGGGCGGCGGCAGCGCGTCGCCCGAGAAGATCCCCGAGCTCCTCGCCCGTCTTGATCAGCTCCTGCAAATCCTCCACGAAGCGCCCCGCGAACGGATTCTCGATCACCGCCACCGCGGCGACCTTCCGAACGGGCCGCGCCGCCGGCTTCCCCCCGTCCTCGAGAATGTCCTCCGTCACCGTCACGAGCTTGCGAATTTTCATCAGTGCCCTCCCGCGGACGGCCCCTGGCCCTTTACCACCTCGGCGGCGCGCATCGCCGGCGGCGTGTTCCGGCTCCGTCCGATCCTGATCTGCCCGTCAATGAGGATCATCGAGATGCCGCAGAGGTCCCCGGCCTTCAGGGCCGCGAGCGCCGTCTTGCCCACGGACCCCGTCGGCGCGTCCACGATGCAGAGATCGGCCTCTCGCCCCGGCGCAATCACGCCCACAGGCAGGTGGTAGACGCGCGCCGTGTTCCCGGTCGCCATGCAGATGGCCTCCTCGGCGGCGACGTCGCCCAGCGAGGCGAGATGGGCGATGACGCGGAGGATGCCGAGCGGCACCACCCCGGTGCCGGACGGGGCATCGTTGCCGATGATGATCCGGTGGAGCGCCCGGGCCTCCGTCGCGCGGCGGAGCGTATAGAGCGCGGTCTTGCCGTTGCCGCAGTGGACGATCTCGAGCGCCATTTCGGTCGCGACCAACGAGTCGATCTCACGCTCGCTCATGGAGGTGGTCCCGCCGTTGATGTGCCCGACCACATGGGGGTCGGCCTCGAGCACCACCTCGGCACTGATGGGATTGGACCCCGCGATCGAGGGCCCGCCGGTGTGGATGGTCACCATCATGCCGTGCTTCTTGGCCCACGTGACCATCGGGGCCGCGTCGTGGCCGGTCTTCACCGAGCCGAGGCCGATCTCCCCGACCAGCTTCACCCCCGCCTTCGCCATCTCGGCGAAGTCCTCCTCGACCATGCCCAGCTCGAGGATGGGCGCCCCGGCGTGGACCTTCACCCCGGCCGGGCGCAGGTTCTGGTAGGCCTTGGCCGCCACGATGGCGAGCGCCTTGAGCCCGACGACGTCCTTGGGCCGCCCCGGCAGGTGGACCTCGCCGGCGGAGATCATGGTGGTGAGCCCGCCGTTGAGCCCCGATTCGATGAAGTCCAGCGTGCGCTGGCGGGGCGTGAAGTCGCCGAAGACCGGATGGCAGTGGGAGTCGAGCAACCCGGGAATCACCGTGGTGCCCTTGGCATCGATGACGGTGTCGGCGTCGCCGTCCAGCCCCTTGCCCACGGCGGAGATCTTTCCGCCGTCGATCACGATCGTGTCGCCGTCGAGCAGCGGGCGCTGGAGGTCGCCAGAAACGATCGCGCCGATCCCTCGGATAACGGTCTTCATCTCGCTTTCTCCTTCACCTGGGGCGGGCACCCGGTGCGGATGTTCACCGCCTGACGCCCAAATACCTCAGCAGAACCTCCGGGTTCGAGGCCAGTGCCTCCGGCGTCGATTCATACCGTACGGACCCGTTCTCCAGCAACACCACCCGATCGGCCACGCGGAGTGCCAGATCGATCTTCTGCTCCACCAAGAGCACCCCCACCTGACGGGCTTTCAAGGCCCTGATGGTGTCGAGGAGCCTTCGGATCAGGGTCGGCATGAGTCCCTCGCTCGGCTCGTCCATCAGCAACACCTTCGGGCCCGTGCAGAGGGCACGGGCGGTGGCCAGCATTTGCTGCTCCCCGCCGCTCAACGTCCCCGCGCGTTGTCGGAGTCGCGGGCGAAGCGCGGGAAAGAGATCGAGAACCCAGTCCAGCGCCTCGTCACCGCTGCCCTTGAGCAGAAGTCCCATCTTGAGATTCTCCCCGACCGTCAAGAAGGGGAAAATCCTCCTGCCCTGAGGCACGTAGCCGATCCCGAAGCGCGGGATTTCGTGCGGCCGAAGCCCGGTCAACTCCCGCCCGTCAAGCGCGATCCTCCCGGACCGTGGCTTCACCAGCCCCATAATGGCTCGGAGTGTCGTCGTCTTGCCCGCGCCGTTCCGACCGAGGAGGCAGAGGATCTCCCCCGGCGAAAGCTGAAGCGAGACATCCTTGAGGACGTGGACGTCCCCATAGTAGCAGTGAATGCCGTCCAGCCTCAGCATCACAGGCCCAGATACACCTTCTGCACGTCGGGATGCGTCTCGATCTCGTAGGGTGTTCCCTCGGCGAGGAGGCCGCCTTTGTCCATCACCGTCACCTTCGTCGCCAGGTCCAACACCACCGCCATGTTGTGCTCGATGAGCAGAATGGTGACCCCGCGTGAGAGGGCTCGGATGAGCAGGGAGAGGGCGGTGATTTCCTCAGGGGCCAGGCCCTGGGTGGGCTCATCCAGGATCAGCATTTCCGGCCGGAGGGCGAGCGCCATGGCCACCTCCAGGAGCTTCTGATGGCCGTACGGCAGCGAACCGGCGTCCTGTTCGCCGACGTCCGCCAGCCCCACCTGGGCCAGCGCCCTATTCACGGGCTCCGCCAGGATGTGCTGGGGGAGGGTGAGCCGGCCGAGGGCTCCCTTCATCAGCCTCCGTTGCGCAGCGAGGGCGACATTCTCATACACGGTGAGATTCTTGAAGATGCTGGTGACCTGGAACGTGTAGACGATCCCGAGGGCGACCCGATCCCAGGCTTTCAGCCCGGTGATGTCTCGGCCTTTGAACAGCACTCGTCCCGAGGTCGGGCCGATCCGTCCGCTGATCATGCTGACGAGCGTGGTCTTTCCGGCTCCGTTGGGCCCGATGATGGCCCTGATCTCGCCCCTCTCGAGGCGGAAGTCCACCCGGCGCACGGCCTCGAGCCCGCCGAACGTCTTGGACAGCGCCGTCGTCTCCAGGAGCCGAGTCACGGCAGCCACCTCACCCATCGGGCCCGGATCCCTCCCATCACGCCGGCGGGAAACCACATGATCAGGATGACGAGGGTGGCTCCCACCACCAGCAGGTAGCTGGACGTGAGCCCGCTGGCGATGTCTACAACGTAGGTCATCAGGGCTGTGCCGAGCAACGGGCCGAGGGTGGTCCCGGTGCCACCCAGCAGCGCCCACAGCAGCGGGTAGATGGAGAAGAGGATGGAGGCGAAGGAGGAGCCCACGTACGAGAACATCAGGGTGTAAATCGAGCCGGACGCCCCGGCGAGACTGCCCGAGACAATCAGGGCGAGCAGCTTGTAGGACGAGGTGTTGTAGCCCAGCAGCCGCGTCCGCTCCTCGTTCTCCCGGACCGCCACGAGAACCCGGCCGATGGGGGA
>LDXP01000018.1 GCA_001443385.1 Candidatus Rokubacteria bacterium CSP1-6 | reverse complement strand
ACGAAGGCGAAGATCCTCTGGGACAACTGCGCGCGCCTCTACCCGCTGGCCGCGGGCCGGTAGGCTCGCCTCGGTTCCCTCTCCCCGCTGGGGAGAGGATAAAGGTGAGGGGAGAGGGGAGGGTGAGGGACCTATGAAAGTCAAACCCCTCTGGACAATCGTCGCACTGGCTCTCCTGGCGGCACCGCTCGCCGCCGACGCGCAACGGGCGGGGAGGCCGCCGCGGGTAGGCATGCTCTACGTCGGCACCCTCCATGGGGTCAACCGCTGCGACGAGGCCTTTCGGGCGGGGCTCGCCGAGCTTGGGTATATCGAAGGCAAGAGCGTCTTCCTCGAGGTTCGGGCGGGGGAGGGGAAGTTCGATCGGCTGGGGGAGCTCGCCGCCGAACTGGTCCGCCTCAAGGTTGACGTGATCTTCGCGCCAGGGACCGTCGTCGCCCAGAGCGCCAAGCAGGCGAAAGGTGCCCCGCCCGTCGTCTTCGCCAGCGCCGCGGACCCGATCGGATCGGGGCTCATCGAGAGGTTCGGGCGTCCCGGGGGGAATCTCACGGGGCTGTCCCTGATCGCGGGTCCGGAGATCGGCGGCAAGTATCTCGAGCTGCTGAGGGAGGCCGTCCCCCGGGTATCCCGCATGGCCGTCATCCGGAATCCTGACAACCCGGCCCTCACGCCGCTCGTGAAGGAGATGGAGGTTGCCGCCCGCGCCCTGGGTGTCGAACTGCACCTCGTGGCCGTGAGGAAGGCAGACGAGTTCGACGGCGCATTTACGGCGATGGTTCAGAGGCGCGTCGGGGCGTTCGTCCTCCTGCCCGATCCGGTGTCTCTTTCCCACCGAGTCGAGATCGCGGAGCTTGCCTCGAAACACCGTCTCCCCGCCATGTACGGGCTGAGGGAGCACGTTGAGGCGGGCGGGCTGATGGCCTATGGGGTGGATCTCCGTCACAACTGCCGCCGCGCCGCGACCTTCGTGGATAAGATCCTCAAGGGGGCCAACCCGGCGACCCTGCCCGTAGAGCAGCCGACCAAGTTCGAGCTGGTGATCAACCTGAAGACGGCGAAGGCCCTGGGCCTCACGATTCCCGAATCGCTCCGCCTTCGGACGGACGACGTAATCCAGTAGCCTCCCCCTCACCACGACCCGTCCCCCTCACCTTTATCCTCTCCCCCGATGGGGGAGAGGGGAGGGTAAGGGGGATCGCTTTACTCGGCCGCGGGTTTCCGATATGCTCACCAACGCCATGCCGGCAAGGCTCTCTCTGCACACCCCGCTCTGTGATCTCCTGGGAATCCGCTATCCCATCTGCCAGGCGGGGATGGGCTTCGTCGCCCGCGCCGACCTGGCGGCCGCGGTGTGCGAGGCCGGGGGATTGGGCGTCATCGCCGCCGTCTACCACACGCCCGACCAGCTGAGGAAGGCAATCCGCCAGGTCCGGGACGCCACGGACAAACCCTTCGGCGTGGACATCCTCTTCGCGGCGGTTCGGAGCACCGGCAAGGAGGCCGAGCAGTTCAGCGACGACGTCGGGGGCTGGGTGGAAGTGACGCTGGAGGAGCGGGCGCCGGTGCTGATCGCCGGGCTCGGGAATCCGGGGCCGGTGACCGCCGAGGCGCATCGGCGCGGGATGAAGGTGATGGCGCTCTGCGGGAACGTGAAGCAAGCCAAGGACCACGCGGCCAACGGGGTGGATGTGGTGATCGCCCAGGGGCACGAGGCCGGGGGGCATACGGGGCGGGTGGCCGGGCTCGTGCTGATTCCGGCGGTGGTGGATGCCGTCTCACCGACTCTCGTGGCCGCAGCGGGAGGGATCGCCGACGGCCGCGGCCTAGTGGCGGCGCTGGCGCTCGGCGCGGCCGGGGTGTGGATGGGCACGCGCTTCATCGCGACGCCGGAGGCGTACAGCCATCAGAATTACAAGGACCGGATCGTCCAGATTGATGAAGAGGGTACCGTGGTGACCCGGGCGGCGACCGGCAAACCGTGCCGGCTCATCCGGAACGCGTTCACGAAGTCCTGGGAGGGGCGCGAGCACGAGATCCAGCCGTTCCCCGCCCAGATCTATGCCGTGGGGCGCGAGGCGACCATCCGCGCCCGGGAGCTGGGGGACGTGGAGCACGGGAGCGCGGCCTGCGGGCAGTCGGCGGGGCTGATCCACGTGATCAAGCCCGCCCGTCAGGTGGTCGAGGAGATCATGGCTGAGGCCGAGGCCGTCCTGGCCCGGCTGACGGGATAACCAGAGGAGGATTAGCATGAACTGGCGCGTGATCGTCGCGGGGACGGTAATGCTGGGTCTGGCGCTGGCGGGGCAGGCGGAGGCCCAGAAGAAGAGACTGGCCATGGGGTGCACCGCCAACGCCTCCAGTCACTTCGCCTACTGCGTAGGGCAGGCGAAGGCCATCAACAGCGTCGTGGCGGACGTGGACGTGACTGTGGTCGAGACCGGCGCCACGGTGGACAACCTGAAGCGCATGCTCAAGAACACCATCGACTATGGCCTGATCACCAGCGACCAGGTGTATCTCGCCCATAAGGGGGAGAGCACATTCAAGGACACCCCGTTCGCCGATATCCGCAACCTTTGGTACTACACGGTGTCGGCCGTGTACATCAGCGTGCGGGAGGAGACGGGGATCAAGACGATCGCCGACCTGACAGGCAAGAAGTTCAGCCCCGGCTTCCGCGGGACCGCCACGGAGAAGATGACGGAAGCGACGCTGACTCACCTGGGGATCAAGCCCGAATGGGTGCGGGGAGGCGCGTCGGACCTCGTGGACGCGATCAAGGATAAGCGGATCGTCGGCTACGCCAAAGCGGCCGACGGGTTTCGGCTCGATGCCTCTATGATGGACATCGCCACCACGACGCCGCTCCGCGTCCTGTCCTACTCGGATGACCAGGTCAAGAAGGTCAAAGAGCAGTATCCCTACTTCCCGTGGCTCCGGGTGCCGGCCGGCTCCATCAAGGGGATGGGGGAATTCTGGACCGAGGGGGTGGTCGTCGGGTTCGCGGCCCCCAAATCATTGCCCAACGACCTGGCGTACAAGCTCGTGAAGGCGGTGATGGAGGACAAAGAGCACCAGAAGGGGGCGTTCAAGGGGCTCGCCGAGGACATGGCCAAAGTCACGCTGGAGCTGTCGCTTTCCCCGCTTCACGCCGGCGCGATCAAGTACTACCAGGAGAAGGGGCTGAAGGTTCCCGACCACCTGGTCCCGCCCGAGGCGCGCTAGCGCCGTGCCGATAACCGTCGCATCCCGGCGTTCTCGGTCGTCGGGCATCCTCAACGTACAACCGCGTACGCCTCCGGTGCCCTCCTCCCTCGGGCCTTGGGCTGCTCGGTTCTCGGCCCGGCGTGAGGGCTAGCACGGCGTGGCCGACGTCGAGGCGGCCCAGCTTCCCGAAGGCGTCAAGACCGACGAGGCGGAAGCCCGGACGCTCTCCGGCTGGATCGGCGGGAGCGCCGGCCTCGTCGCGATCGCCTTTGCCCTTTTCCACATCTGGACGGCCGCTCCCTTCGTCGGCGCCTACCCCGACCTGATCCAGCGCTCGATCCACCTCTCCTTCGCGTTCGTCCTCTGCTTCCTGCTCTATCCCGCCCGCCCGGGCCGCTCTCCCGGCCGGCGCCCGTCCATTTTCGACTGGGCCTTCGCCGGCCTCGCCCTCATCGCGTTCGCCTACATCGTCGTCCACTACAACTGGATCATGGAGAACCCGTCCGATTCCACCCGAACGGCGATCGTTCTCGGGACCATCGTCACGATCCTCACGCTGGAAGCGGCCCGGCGGACCATCGGACTGACGTTCACCGTCCTCGCGTCCCTGGGAATCGCTTACGCCCTCTTCGGGGCCTGGATCCCGGGGACCTGGGGCCACCGGGGATTCTCCTGGATCTCCATCCAGGAATTGCTCTACCTCTCCACCCAGGGGATCCTCGGCACGGTCACCGGCATCTCGGCCACGCTGGTCGCCATCTTCCTCGTGTTCGGCGCCGTCCTCTACCACACGGGAGGCGGCGAGACCTTCGTGGACCTGGCCAAGCTCATTGCCGGACGCTCCTACGGTGGGCCCGCTAAGGTCTCCGTCTTTTCCTCCGCGTTCTTCGGAACGATCTCGGGCTCGGCCGTGGCCAACGTGGTGGTGGACGGGATCTTCAACATCCCCCTCATGAAGCGGCTCAAGTACAAGGCCGAATTCGCGGCGGCCGTGGAAGCGACGGCGTCCACGGGCGGGCAGATCATGCCGCCGGTGATGGGGGCGGGGGCCTTCATCATGGCCGAGCTGCTCCAGATCCAGTACGCCCAGGTGGCCGTCGCCGCGGCGCTGCCCGCGATCCTCTACTACCTCGGCTGCGGGGCGGCCATCCACTTCGAGGCCCGCCGCCTCCGGCTCGAAACGATCCCGCCGGCTCTCCTGCCTCGGGCGCGGGAAGTCTTCGCCTGGCGCCGCTCTGCCGCGCTCTTCGTGCCGGTGATCCTCCTCACGTACTTCCTCCTCCAGGGCTACACGGCCGGGACCTCGACCTTCTGGTCCATCATCGCGTCGCTCGTCATCTTCCTGGTGTCCGCGACTTCCTGGCAGGACTTCCGCACCCGCTGCTGGGGGATCGTCCAGGCCCTCGAGGCCGGCGGGAAGGGGATCGTGCTGATCGCCACCCTGATCGCGGCGGCGGGGATTCTCATCGGGATGATCAACCTGACCGGCGTCGGGATCAAGCTCTCGGAGTTCATCATCGGGGCCAGCGGCGCGAGCCTGTTTGCCGCCCTGTTCTTCGCGATGCTCGTCTGCATCATCCTGGGGATGGGGCTGCCGACGACAGCGGCCTACGTCCTGGCCGCGTCGGTGGTGGCCCCGGCCCTGATAAAGCTCGGGACGCTCCCGCTGGCGGCCCACCTCTTCGTCTTCTACTTCGCCATCATCTCGGCGATCACGCCCCCGGTCTGCGCCGCCGTGTTCGTGGCGGCGGCCATCGCACGCGCCAACTGGGTCAGGACGGGGATCATCGCCACGCGGCTCGGGCTGGCGGGGTTCATCGTCCCCTATATGTTCGTGTATGCCCCGGCTCTCCTCTGGCAGGGGGCGTGGATCGAGATCGGCTGGGCCACCGTTACGGCCTGCGTCGGGACGATCGCCCTGGCGGCGGGAGCCATGGGCTTTTTCGTGCGTCGCGCCAGTTGGGTGGAGCGGCTCGCCCTGGTTGCCGCCGCCCTCCTCTTGATCAAGCCGGGTATTTATACCGACGTGGCCGGGTTCGCGCTTCTCGGAGCTGTCTGGGCGGTCCAGCGGCTCCGGCCCATCCCGGAGGTCCAGCCCGCGGGCTGAGCACCGCACTCATCCGACTGGAGGTATCCGATGCCCCCTGTGCTCTACGAGCAGAAGGACAAGATCGTGACGATCACCCTGAACCGGCCCGAGGCCATGAACTCCGTGGACCCCGAAACCCAGGAGGCGCTGATCGAGGCCTGGACCCGCTTCCGGGATGACGACACCGCGTGGGTCGCGATCCTGACGGGGGCGGGGGAGAAGGCGTTCTCCGCGGGGGCCGACCTCAAGAAATTGATCCCCCGGACGTTCGCCCCGGGCCAGCGGCGCGACCGGGACGCGGGGCTGGGCGGCATCACTCGCGGGCTCGAGATCTGGAAGCCGATGATCGCCGCCGTCAACGGCCACTGCCTGGCCGGCGGTCTCGAGCTGGCGCTGGCCTGCGACCTCCGGCTCGCGTCGCCCAACGCGACCTTCGGGCTGACCGAGGTGCGCTGGGCGATCATGCCGGGCGCCGGCGGGACCCAGCGGCTCCCCCGCGCCGTGCCGCTGGCGAAGGCCCTGGAGATGATCCTGATGGCCCAGACCATCGACGCCGCCGAGGCGTACCGGATCGGCCTCGTGAACAAGGTCGTCCCGCTCCCCGAGCTGATGCCTACGGCCGTCCAGTGGGCCCAGACGCTCTGCGAGCGGGGCCCGCTGGCGGTGCGCGCTGCCAAGGAGGCCGTCATCCGGGGACTGACGATGCCGCTCGCCGACGGCCTCCGCCTGGAGGCCTTCCTCTCCGCCACGCTCCGGCAGACCGAGGACGCGGTGGAGGGGCCCAAGGCGTTCGCCGAGAAGCGGAAGCCCCAGTTCAAGGCGCGATAGGTGGATCTGGAAGCAGTTCGCAAGAAAGTCGAAGCGGCGTTGGCAGACCGCCGCCGAAGGGTGGTGGATTCGGAGAGCTTGATCCCTGCGGCGGTGCTCCTCCTCCTGACGAATCGGGGCGGCCCGCACGTGGTCTTCGCGAAGCGGACCGAGGACGTGGCGCACCACAAGGGCCAGTTCTCCTTCCCGGGCGGGATCGTGGAGACCTGGGACGGCTCGCGCCTGGAGACCGCGCTCCGGGAAGCCCAGGAGGAGATCGGCCTGCCGCCGTCGGCCGTGGAGATCCTCGGGACGCTGGACGACACGGAGACCCGGGCCACCCAGTTCGTGATCACGCCCTTCGTGGGGCTGATCCGCGAGCCGGTGCACTACATCCCCGACGGCAAAGAGATCGAGCGCGTGCTGGAGGTTCCGCTCGCGGCTTTGCTGGATCCTGCCATCTTCAGGGTCGAGATGTGGGAGCGAGACGGCGAGATCCACCCGGTCTACTTCTATGAGTACAACGGCGAGACGATCTGGGGAGCGACGGCGCGGATCCTGAAGCAGTTCCTCGACCTCGTCTTCCCCGAGGGGGCCCCACGGTGAGCTACGAGACGGTGCTGGTCGAGGCGGCGGGCGGCGTGGGGACGATCACGCTGAACCGGCCGGAGGTGCGGAACGCCCTGAACCAGACCATGGTGGGGGAGATCTGGGAGGCGCTGCAAGCGCTGGAGGCCGATGGGGAGGTGCGGGTCGCCGTGCTCCGGGGCGCCGGGGAGAAGGCCTTCTGCGCCGGCGCCGATCTCAAGGGCCTGGGCGACCGCGGCACGACGCTCCAGGCGCGCGAGTCCTTCGGGGGGCTCGTGAAGATCCTCGAGGGGATCCCGCGGATGCGGAAGCCGGTGATCGCCCAGGTCCACGGCTACGCCCTGGCCGGCGGCTGCGGGCTGGCGGCCGGCTGCGACCTGCTCGTCGCTTCGGACGACGCCGTCTTCGGACTGCCCGAGATCAAAGTGGGTCTCCTCCCCCTGATTGTCATGGCGCCAGTCTTCCGGTCGGTGGGAATCAAACGGGGGTTGCCGCTGGTGCTGACGGGCGAGCAGATCACGGCGCGGCAGGCCTATGAGATCGGTCTGGTGACTCAGGTCGTGCCGCGGGGAGAACTGGAAAAAACGGTGCGGACTCTGGCTGAAAAGCTGGCGGGGCTGAGCCCGACGGCCCTGGGACTCGCCAAGGAGGCCGCCTACACAATTCAGGACATGGAATACGGGAAATCCCTCAAATACCTCGGGGAACTGATTACGCTGGTGGGGTTATCCGACGACGCGAAAGAGGGAATCGCCGCGTTCTTCGAGAAGCGGCCGCCCCGCTGGAGCGGGCGGTAGTCCGGAGAAACGAAGAGCCCTGAGGAAGTCTGCTTTTGGGCTGGCAACCTCCGGCCGCACGTTCAGCCGAGGTGAGCGACCTGCCCTTTGGGACCTTGCGGCCCCAACTGACCCGCCTCTCGTCCAGTGGCCCTCCGGTTCTAGGACCGGCGTCCGATTCCTCAGGGCAATTTCACCGTACCCCCGGGTGACGAGCGTGTCAAGAGGCAAAGGGAGGGCCTGGGGTCAGGCATGCGTATTTGCGTAAAGAAGCGAAGCGGGTCGGTCTCTGCCTGAACTGCCTGCACGGCCGCCGCGTCGTGTCGGCGAAGGGTTCTGAGTTCTGGCGCTGCGCCAAATCGCAAACCGATCCGCGCTTCCCCAAGTACCCGCGCCTGCCCGTCTTAGAGTGCGACGGCTACGAGAAGACGCCGCCCCCTCACCCTACCTCTCCCCAGAGGGGAGAGGAGAAGAAGTGAAAGGCGCACCATCAGGGCCACCACAGATACAGAAAACGGGGGCCGGGGCCGATGAGGAGCGAGGAGAGCTGGAGGAGCGACGGTTGGATCGGCTCGGGGACGGGGGTGCCCGAGTAGATGTTGGAGCGGTACTCGCGCGGGCGGTGGTACATGACGACGCGCGCCTCGGAGAGCCGCGCGGCCTGCTTCGCCGCCTCCACGGCCTCCTCGAGGTAGCCCACGCGGTCCACCAGGCCGAGTTCCTTGGCCTGCCGGGCGGTGTAGATCCTGCCGTCGGCGAAGGCCCGCACCTTATCCTCCGGCATCCGCCGCTCCTTCGCGATGAGTGAGACGAAGCGCCCGTAGAGGTCGTCGATGACGCCCTGAAAGATCTGGCGCTCCTCGTCGCTGAGGCCCCGGAACGGCGAGCCCATGTCTTTTTTCGCGCCCGACTTGATCGCCAGCGGCGCGATGCCGACCTTCTGGAGGAGTCCCTCGGCGTTGAGGGTGAGCATCACCACGCCGATGGAGCCGGTGACCGTGGTCGGGTGGGCGACGATGGTGTCGGCCGCCAGCGCGACGTAGTAGCCGCCCGAAGCGCCCACGTCCATGATGGCCGCGACCACTGGGATTTTTTTCCGCGCCTTGAAGGCCGAGAGCTCGCGGTAGAGGATGTCGGAGGCCGTGGCCGTGCCGCCGGGGCTGTTGATGCGGACGACAAGGGCCTGGATGCGATCGTCGTCCTCGGCCTTCTTCAATTCCTCGCGCACTCGGGCGAGGATCGAGACGCGGGGCGCCTGAGCGCCGAGCGAGATCAGCGGCTCCTCGCTGATGACTCCCGAGAGATCCATGAGCAGAACCTTCCCCGCGCCCGTCCCCTCGACAGTCTGCTCCCGGAGCGGTTGGATCCTGGGTGTGAAGTCGATGGAGATGACGGAGCAGCCGGCGAGGAAAAGCGCCACGAGAAGGAGCCGGAAGACCCGCATGGCGTCAGTATAACACCCTGGGATATAATGCGCGTGTGCCGCGCCCCCTGGACGGTCTGAGAGTCGTCGATCTCACGCGCATCGTCGCCGGGCCTCTGGCCACCCAGATCTTCGGCGACTACGGCGCGGAGATCATCAAGATCGAGCAGCCGGGCACGGGCGATGACAGCCGCCAGTGGGCGCCTCCCGTGGCGCCGGATGGGTCGGCGGCCTACTTCTTCTCGATCAACCGCAACAAGAAGTCCGTCACGCTGAACCTGAAACATCCCCGCGGCAAGGAGATCCTCAAGGCGCTGGTCCGCCAGGCCGACGTGGTGATCGAAAACTTCAAGCCGGGCACGATGGAGGACCTCGGGCTGGGCTACGAGACCCTGCGGCGGGAAAACCCCCGGCTCATCTACTGCGCGATCTCGGGGTTCGGCGCCTCGGGCCCTAAGCGCGAGTGGGCGGGCTACGACTCCATCATCCAGGGCGTGACGGGGCTCATGTCCATCACGGGAGAGGCCGACGGCCCGCCCGTGAAGGTGGGGGTGGCCCTGATCGACGAGATCACAGCGCTCTACGCCCACGGCGCCGTCCTGGCTGCCCTCCTCCACCGTGAGCGGACCGGTCAGGGCCAGAAGGTGGAATGCTCGCTCCTCGAGTCCGGGGTGGCATCGCTCATGAACGCCGCCATTTCGTATCTCCTGGCGGGCGAGATCCAGGGGCGGTACGGGAGCGCCCATGCGTCGGTGGTCCCGTACCAGGCCTTCAAGGCGAAGGACGACTACCTGATGGTCGGCGTGGGGAACGAGCGGCTGTGGAAAACGTTCTGCGAGGTGATCGGAGCGCCCGAGTGGGCCGACGACCCTCGCTTCAACGGGAACGCCAAGCGCGTGGAGCATCGCGAGGAGCTGGTGAGGATGATCGAGGAGCGCCTCCAGGCCCGGACGCGCGACGAGTGGGTCGATGCCTTCGGCGCGGCAGGGCTTCCCACGGGGCCCATCAACAACGTCGGCGACGTCTTCCAGGACCCCCAGGTGCTCCATCGCGGCATGGTCCAGGAGGTCGTCCATCCGACCGCCGGGAAGGTCAGGCTCGTCGGGGTTCCCGTGAAATTCTCGGAGACGCCGGGGGAGATCACGAGCCCGCCGCCGCTGCTCGGCCAGCACACCGATGAGGTGCTGCGCGATCTGCTTGGCCTCGCGTCCGCCGAGATCGAGCGACTGAGAAAGGACGGGGTGCTATGAAGTACATCGTGCGACCCGAAGACGTGCCGGCCTACGCGCCGCCCCTTCACGCGGGAACCGTGAACCGCCGGCTCGTGGGCAAGGACGTCAACGGTTCCACTCGGGTCGAAGTGGTCCTTGGCACTGTCGAGCCCGGAGGAGTCGCCGAGCGGCACACCCATGAGGTCGAGCAAGCCATGTACGTCGTCGAGGGCCGCGCGCTGGTGGAGGTGGGGGACGACAAGCGCGAGGTCGGGCCCGGCACGGCGTGCTTCTTCCCTCCCGGCATGCCCCATCGCGTGGAGTCCCTCGGCCCCGGCCCGCTCAAGGCCCTCGTCATCTACGCGCCGCCGCTCGAGCGCTCGACGACCGCTCAGCCCTTCAAGCCCGCGTAGGCTCGTGATCACCCTCGACGACGTCCGGGCAGCGGCGGGACGCCTCCGCGACCGGATCCACCGGACCCCGGTCATTACCTGCCGCTCGTTCGACGAGGCCACGGGATACTCGGTCTTCTTCAAGTGCGAGAACGTTCAGCGCGCCGGCTCCTTCAAGATCCGGGGCGCCCTCAACAAGCTCCTCAGCCTCTCCGCGGCCGAGCGGGCGCGCGGGGTCGTGGCGTTCTCCTCGGGGAATCACGCCCAGGGCGTGGCGCTCGCGGCGCGGATCGTCGGGACTTCCGCCGTCATCGTGATGCCGAGCGACGCCCCTCGCCTGAAGCTCGCGGCGACCCGCGGCTACGGAGCGGAGGTCGTGTTCTACGACCGCCAGAAGGAGGACCGGGAGGCGATCGCGCGCCGCCTGGAGGCCGAGACAGGTCGCGTGCTGGTGCCGCCGTATGATGACCCCGCCATCATGGCAGGGCAGGGGACTGCGGCGCTCGAGCTCTTCGAGGACGTGCCCGTCCTCGACGCGCTGCTGACGCCGGTGGGGGGCGGCGGGCTGATGGCGGGGTGCAGCACCGTGGCCAAGGCCGTGGACCCGGCGACGCACGTGTTCGGCGTGGAGGCCGAGACGGCCAACGACACGTGGCTCTCGCTCCAGAAGGGGGAGCGCGTGACGATCCCGCCCCCGCCCACCATCGCCGATGGAATCCGGAATCTCAGCCCCGGCCGGCTGACCTTCCCCGTTCTCCAGAAGAATCTCGAGGGGATCCTTCTCGTCAGCGATGAGGAAATTGTTCAGGCACTGCGGTTCCTCCTCTTCAGGGCCAAGCTCCTGGTCGAGCCGACAGGGGCGGTGCCGGCGGCGGCGCTGCTCGCCGGCAAGCTCACGCTGCCCAAGGGCGCGCGGGTCGGCGTCCTGCTGTCGGGCGGGAACGTGGACCCCGACGTGTTGGCCGACCTGCTTCGAACCTCAGCGTAGAGCGTTGACGCCGGAGTCGTCCGCGCTGTATCGGTAGGCATTGGGGATTGGGGAGCGGGGAGGAAGGGGCTTCGTGGTCCGGTCGCCAGAGAAAGGGGTCGACCATGGACAAGGAGCAGCTCTGGGCCCGGTTTCAGAAGCACATGGGCTACACGGACGAGGAGATGAAGGTCTTTCGGTCCGATCCACTGAAGGTGAAGATGGTGACCGAGAGCCCAGCGTTCGTGAAGTCCCGCATCATCGCCGAGGTCATCGAAACCCACGGGTGCCACGCGGGTCACAAGGTGGGACAGAAGTTCGTGATGGACGGGAACGGCCAACTGATCACGAGGGAGTGCCCGGAGAAGAGCTGGACAAGGGGGGGTGGGGCAAGATCCTCATGAAGGTCTACGTGGAGCCGAAGTAGGCGGGTTGGGAGTGAGCGACCGCGCCGCCCGCACCTTCGACGTGCTCGTGGTCGGCGGCGGCAACGCTGCTCTCTGCGCCGCCATGACCGCCCGTCGCGCCGCAGCAAAGGTGCTGCTCCTGGAGGCCTCTCCCGAAGCCTTTCGTGGCGGCAACAGCCGGCACACCCGAGACATCCGCTACCTGCACGATCGCTCCACCGACTATCTCACCGGCGCGTACCCGGAGGACGAGTTCTGGGACGACCTTTTCCGCGTCACCGGCGGCGAAACCAACGAGCGGCTCGCGGGCCTCACCATCCGCGAGTCCGCCGACCTGGGGGAATGGATGGCCCGGCATGGCATCCGGTGGCAGCGCCCCCTCCACGGCACCCTCCACCTCTCCCGCACCAACGCCTTCTTTCTCGGGGGCGGCAAGGCCCTGGTCAACGCGTACTACGACACCGCCCGCAGGCTCGGCGTGCAGCTGGCGTACGACTCGGAGGTGCGCGAGCTCGACATCCGCGAGGGCCGGTTTCTGTCGGCCGTCGTCGGCCGCGAGGGCGAATCCCGCGAGATTCGCGCCAAGACCGTCATCCTGGCCTCCGGGGGGTTTGAGGCCAACATCCCCTGGTTGAAGGAGTACTGGGGCGAGGCCGCCGACAACTTCGCGATCCGCGGCACCCCCTACAACCAGGGCCGCGTGCTCCGGCAGCTCCTCGACCACGGCGCCAGGCCCGTGGGCAACCCCCGCGAGTTCCACGCCATCGCGGTCGATGCCCGCGGACCGAAGTTCGACGGCGGCATCGTCACGCGGCTCGACACCATCCCCTTTGGGATCGCCGTGAACGAGCACGCCCGCCGCTTCTATGACGAGGGGGAGGACCTCTGGCCCAAGCGCTATGCCATCTGGGGCGGGCTCATCGCCCGGCAGCCCGACCAGATCGCCTTTTCGATCCTCGACTCGAAGGTCATGGAGAGGTTCATGCCCTCGGTGTTCCCGGCGATCCCGGCCCACTCGGTCCGGGAGCTCGCCCTGGCGCTCAAGCTCGCCCCGACCGCGCTCGAGGCGACGGTCGCTGAGTTCAACCGGTCGGTGCGTCCGGGCCCCTACGACCCGTCGGGCCTGGACGGCTGCCGGACCGAGGGGCTCGAGCCGCCCAAGAGCCACTGGGCCCTGCGGCTGGACGTGCCCCCGTTCTACGCTTACCCCCTGCGGCCGGGGATCACGTTCACGTATCTGGGCGTGACCGTGGATGAGCGGGCCCGGGTGGTCATGCAGGACGACCGGCCCGCGCAGAACGTCTTCGCGGCGGGCGAGATCATGGCCGGCAATGTCCTGGGTCGCGGGTACCTTGCCGGCTTCGGGCTCACGATCGGCTCGGTCTTCGGACGGATCGCCGGACGGGAGGCGGCGCGCTGTGCTGTCGCCTGACCTGCTGGCGGAAGCGGGGCGGCAGATGGCGATCTGCAACGCCTGCCGCTACTGCGAAGGCTACTGCGCGGTCTTCCCGGCCATGGAGCGGCGGCGCACGTTCACGGACACGGACCTCGTCTACCTTGCCAACCTCTGCTTCGAGTGCCGCGACTGCTACTACGCGTGTCCGTACGCGCCGCCGCACCAGCTCGCGGTCAACGTGCCCAAGGTCCTCGCGGAACTCAGAACCGAGACCTACCGCGACTACGCCGCCCCCCGCTTCGTCTCGCGGCTGTTCCGGCGCAACGGGCTGGCGGTCGGGCTAATCGCGGTGGCGGCCGTGGCGATCGTCGCGCTGCTGGTCCTGGCGCTTCGGGGGCCGTCGGTGCTGTTCGCGACGCACCTCGGCGAGGGCGCGTTTTACGCGGTGATTCCCTTCGCGGGGATGGTGCTGCCGGCCTCCGCGCTGCTCCTGTACGCCCTGGGGGCGCTCCTGGTCGGCGTTGTCCGCTTTTGGCGCGATACCCGCGGGACGCTCCGCGAACTGATCGACGCAAGGGCCGTGGTGCGCGCGACCCGTGACGCCCTTGGGCTCGAATATCTGAAGGGCGGTGGCGCCGGCTGCACCTATCCTGACGCGCGGTTCTCCCACGCGCGGCGGCGGCTCCACCACCTGGTCTTCTACGGCTTCTTGCTGGACCTGGCCGCGACGACCGTCGCGGCGATCTACCACCATGTCCTGGGCTGGCAGGCGCCGTACCCGCTGGGGAGCCTGCCCGTCGTGCTGGGCACCGTGGGCGGCGTCCTGTTGCTGGTCGGTGCGGGCGGTCTCTTGTCCCTCAAGCGGCGGAGCGATCGACAGCCCGCCGACCGGGCCATGCTCGGCATGGATGTGGGGTTTCTTGCGCTCCTGTTCCTGACGAGCCTCACGGGGCTGCTGCTGCTGGCGCTGCGGGAGACGCCCGCCATGGGCACGCTGCTTGCGGTGCACCTGGGCACCGTCGGAGGCCTGTTCATCACGCTCCCATACGGCAAGTTCGCGCACGTGGCCTTTCGGTATGCGGCGCTCGTGCAGAATTCGATCGAGTCGAGGAGATCGAGCGGCGCGTGAGTGATCGGATGGAAGGCGGGATCACCTCTCCGCGTCGCGTGGACGGTAAGCCGCGCGAGTGAGGGCCATGAGCCCCAGGTGAGGTCAAAGCGCGGGCCGAGACAATGCCGGAAGAGCGATACACCGTGCGGGTCGGGGTGGACTTCGGGGGAACCGCTGCTGGTGGGTTTGGGCCTTGGAGAGGATAAAGGTGAGGAGTCGCGTCAGCGGCGGTGAAACGCCGGGATGACCTCCTCGGCCAGGTGGGAGAGCTGGTCGAGCATCTGCTCGGGCGGGCAGAGCGGGCGGAGGACGAACTTGGAGCCGCCGCCCTCGACGTACTCCTGGATCTTCAGGGCGAGGACCTCGGGAGGTCCGAAGGCGGTGCTGGCGGCCAGTGTCGCGTCATCAACGCGGTTCCTGGGGATGTAGGCGTTCGCCAGCTTCAGCGCGGCGTCGCGCGAGTCGGCGAACGTGTAGTTGATGAGCGCCCCGAAGTGGTCGGCCGGCACCTCTCGCCTGGCGTCGCGCGCGTAGCGCTGGACCTGCTCCACGCCGCGCCTGAACTCGTCGGGCGTGATGAACGACGGGATCCAGCCGTCCCCCAGCCTGCCGGCGCGGCGCATCGCCGCCTCGCTCTTGCCGCCAATCCAGATCGGCGGCGGCTTCTGGGCGGGTTTGGGGAAGATCGTGATCCGATCCAGCCGGTAGAACTCGCCGTGGAAGGTGACCTCGTCCTCGAGCCAGAGGCGGCGGATGATCTGGATCGCTTCGTCGGTCCGGCGCCCGCGCTCCTCGAACGGCACGCCCGAGGCCTCGAACTCCTTCGGGAGTTCGACCCCGACCCCGACGGCGGGGAGGAGGCGGCCGCCCGACAGGTAATCGATCGTCGCCATTTCCTTGGCAGCCACGGTGGGGTTCCGGTAGGGGAGGACGAGGACGCTCGGGCCGAACTTGAGGCGGGCGGTGCGGGCGGCGATGGCGGCGAGCGTGGTCATCACTTCGGGGACGGGGATGGGGGAAGACAGGCGGTCGGAGAGCCAGATCGAGTCGATGGCGCTCTTTTCACAGAAATCCGTGAGCTCCCAGAGGAACCCGGCACCCCCCGGTCCCGCGGGCCACGGCCCCGGCATGATTCCGATCCGGTACTTGATCTCCATGGGGGCATCCTAGCGGGTTCACTCCTCCATGACAACCACGGGGTAGCCCGACGCGGCGAGACGCAGGGCCAGGCGGCGGGCCTCCCGGCGGCTCGAGTAGGTTCCGACTCGTACCTGGTAGAAGCTCTGGTCCGCCGCCTCCACCCGCTGGACGTGGGCCCCGGCCCGTGGGGATTTTTTGGGTTTGACAGCCCCTCGCCCGGGTGCTACAAATGAATGGCGATTCAGTCACTCCTGTCATGCCTGAGCCGGACAAGCACCAGCAGATCATCGAGGCGGCCGTCCGAATCTTCGCCCGCAACGGCTACTACAACTCCCGCGTCTCCGACATCGCCAAGGAGGCGGGGATCGCCAGCGGGACCATCTACCTCTACTTCAAGACCAAGGACGAGATCCTGGTCACGCTCTTCCGCGAGAAGATGGCGGAATTCGTCGCCACCGTCCGGAAGGCCATCGCCGCGGAACCCGATGCCGTGGCGAAGCTGCGCCGCCTGATCGCCCTCCACTTCAAGCTCTTGGAGGACCACTCCGAGATGGCCGAGGTCGTCCAGGTGGAACTCCGCCAGGGCCAGAAGTTTTTCCGGGGCGCCTCGGCCAACGAGGTCAGCGGCTACTTCGATCTGATCTCCTCGGTGCTGGAGGAGGGGATGGCGGCGGGAATGTTCCGGAGCGATCTTCCCGTCAAGACCGTCCGGAAGGTCCTGTTCGGGGCCATGGACCAGATGGCCACGAGCTGGGTGCTGGGCAAGCGCGGCTACAAGCTCTCCGAGACCGCCGAGGCCGTGGCGGACATCTTCCTGAAGGGACTCGCTGCCAAACCATAGAGGGGACCCATGGGCTACGAGACGCTGATACTCACCCGCGAGGAGTCGTACGCCGTCATCACCCTGAACCGTCCCCCCGCCAACGCGATCAACGAGCAGCTGGTGCGGGACCTTGACGCCGCCCTGACCGAGCTGGAGAAGGACCCGGCGGTCCTGTCGGTGATCATCACCGGCGCCGGAGAGCGGATCTTCTGCGGCGGCGCGGACCTGGGCTCCGCGTTCTCGGGCGGGAATCTGGAGGAGTTCCTCAAGTTCGGGACCGGCGTGCTGCGCCGGATCGAGCGCTTTCCCAAGCCCGTGATCGCAGCGGTGAACGGGCACGCGACGGGCGGCGGGTGCGAGATCGCCATGGCCTGCCACCTGCGGATCCTGAAGGAAACGGCGCGGATGGGCCAGACCGAGTCGAACCTCGGGATCATCCCGGGCTACGGCGGCACCCAGCGCCTGCCGCGCCTCATCGGACGGACGAAGGCGCTCGAGTTCCTGATCCTCGGCACTCAGATCCCGGGGGCCGATGCCCTCCAATTGGGTCTCGTGAACAAGCTGTCGAAGGAAGGGGAGACCCTCAGCGACGCCAAGGCCCTGGCCCGCCAGCTCGGCAAGCGCGCGCCCATCGCCACGCGGCTTATTCTTCAAGTCGTGGACGAGGGGCTCAACACTGACATCGATCATGGTCTCGCGGCGGAGATCCGGGCCTTCGTCCAAGTGCTGAAGACCGAGGACGCGGCGGAGGGGATCCAGGCGTTCTTTCAGAAGCGCCCTGCCGAGTTCAAAGGGAAATAACCAACACAAAGGAGGAGTGCCTATGCCAACCGTCAAGGAAACGTTCGACATGATGGCGAGCCGCTTCAAGCCGGAGAAGGCGGCAGGAGTGAGCGCCGTCATCCAGTACGAGATCTCCGGCGAGGGCGGGGGAACCTGGAACGCGACGGTCAAGGACGGCAAGTGCGCCGTCGCGTCCGGAGCCGCGGCCAGCCCCAGCCTGACCCTGACGATGTCCGGCCAGGACTGGCTGGACATGCTGGCGGGGAAGCTGTCGGGCCAGATGGCCTTCATGTCCGGGAAGCTGAAGCTGAAGGGGGACATGGGGCTCGCCATGAAGGTGGGGGGCATGTTCGGCACATAACGGCCGCCGCCGGCACGTGACAAAGGGGACCCCCTGGGGTCCCCTTTTTTCTCCCCTCACCCTGCCCTACCCGACGCCCCTCACCTCTTCTCCTCTCCCCTCAGGGGAGAGGCAGGGTGAGGGGGAGAGGATACAGGTGAGGGGGCGCGGCGAGCGAGGGCGTCCCGGACGGTGCCGATCACGCCCTTGGGGAAGAAGAAAACCATGAGGATGAACAGGATCCCGAAGTAGAGGAGCCAGCGCTCCGTCATGCGCTGCATGATCATGGATCCGGCGAAGACGGAGGCAGCGACGGTCCGCAGGTGGGGGAGCAGGGTCTGGGCCGTCAACAGGAAGGTTGCGCCGATAATGCCGCCGTAGAGCGTGCCGATGCCGCCGATGATCACCATGAGCAGGAGATCCAGCATGACGTGGATCCCCAGCACCGACTCGGGGTTCGCGTAGCGGACCCACATCACGTAGCAGCCCCCGAGGACCGTGGCGACGACGCTGCCGAAGGACGAGGAGGCGATCTGGAAGACAAACGTCCGGAAGCCGAGTGCCTCGGCGCGCAGCTCGTTGTCGCGGATGGCCTGGAGCGTCCGGCCGAGCGGGGAGTGGATGAACCGGGCCATCACGAGAAAGAGGGCGAGGCAGATCGCCAGGATGAAGTAGTAGGTGACCAGGCGCCCCGTGACGGGGATGCCGAGGAGCCGCCCGCCCTCATAGCTCACCGCGAAGATCCCCGGCAGCTTGGGGCTCAGACCGTCCTCGCCGCCCGTGATATGGGTGAGCTGGACGGCCAGGATCAGGGCGAACTCCGCGAAGGCGAGCGTGATCATGGCGAAGAAGATCGCCTTGACGCGGAGGGAGAAGGCTCCGATCAGCACGGCGATGGTCGCGGAGAGGGCGACGCCCGCCAGGAAGCCCGCTGCCAGATGGGCGTATGTCGGCGCCCCGAACTTGCCGAGCGAGAGCGCCACGGCATAGGCGCCGAAGCCGAAGAACATGGCGTGGCCGAAGGAGACGATCCCCGTGTACCCGAGGACGACGTCGTAGCTCGCGACGAGGGCGGCGAAGATCGCGATCTTCGCGGCGAGGTCCAGCACCTGGAAGGAGGGCACCACCAGGGGGACCAGGGCGGCCAGGACGAGGCACGCCAGCCGCAGATATGGCGCGGGCTGTCGAAAGCGGCGCCCCCGCTCGGCCTGGCGGGCCAGCTGGACGGGCGTGAGGCGGTCCGAGCTCACTTGCCGGCCCCGAAGAGCCCCGTGGGCCGGAGCAGGAGGATCAGCACCATGATCGCCATGTTGATCCCGATCGCGGCCTTGGGCACGAGGAACGCGACGTAGTTGTACGAGAGCCCGACGATGAGGGCGCCCAGGAGCGAGCCGGTCACGCTGCCGAGCCCCCCGATGATGACGACGATGAACGCGAAGATGAGCTGCTCCCCCCCCATCGCGGGCCGGACGGATTGGCTGAACATCGCCCACATGACGCCCCCAAGGGCGGCGAGCGCCGAGCCCGCGGCGAAGACCCGGGTGAAGTAGCGGTAGATGTTGTGGCCCAGCACCTGGATCATCTCGCCGTTCTCGACGCCGGCGCGGACGATCAGCCCGACGCGGGTGCGCGTGAGCAGGAGGGTGATGCCGAGATAGACGAGGACGCCCAGGACGATAGCCACGACCGGGAAACGCAGCACGATGACGTCGGCGACGTCCCAGGACCCCTGGAAGGTCAGGGGGACGGGCATGACCTGGTCGTTGGGACCCCAGATCATCCGGATCAGCTCCTCGATGACGATGGTCGCGCCCAGGGTGATCAGGATCTGGAACATGTGCCTGCCGTACACGGGGCGCACGATGACGCGCTCGAGGAGGATGCCCAGACCCACGGCCACGACCATCGCCGCCAGGATGGACGCGGCGAGGAGGAGGACGTTCAGGGGGACGGAGGGCGCGGCCGCCCACCCCCAACGCTGATTGAGGAGGAGGGCGACGCTGAAGCCGACGTAGGCGCCCCAGGAGAAGAGGGCGCCGTGGGCGAAGTTCAGGACGTCCATGAGCCCGAAGATGAGGGTCAGCCCCGCCGCGACGAGGAAGATCAGCATCCCCATGGCGAGGCCGGCGACGGTCAGGGTGACGTAGGTGCGCGCGTCCATGAAGGCGAGAGGCAGCAGGAACAGCGCCGCTGTGGCGAGGATCGGAGCCGCGCGCCTCATACGCCCAGGTACCGCTTCTTGAGCGCGTGGTCGTGGACGAGATCAACCATGCGCCCGTGGTGCACGGTCCGCCCGTCGTCGAGAAGGTAGAAGTCGTCGCCCAGCGCGCTGGCCATGGCGAAATTCTGCTCCACCAGGAGGACCGTGACCTGGCTCTTCATCTCCTGGAGGGCGGCGACGAGATGCTCGACAATGATCGGCGCCAGCCCCTTGGACGGCTCGTCGATGAGCAGCAGGCGGTTGGGGTTGACGAAGGCTCGCGCGATGGAGAGCATCTGCTTCTGGCCGCCGCTGAGCGTTCCCGCGCGCGCCTGGCGGAAGCGCTCGAGGGCCGGGAAGAGCGCGAAGATCCGCGGCAGGCGGTCGCGGCTCTCGGGGTTCTCGTCCAGCATGGCGACGCGGAGGTTCTCGTCCACGGTCAGCGTTGCGAAGATGCCCTGCCCCTCGGGCACGAAGCCGATGCCGAGTCGGACGATCTCGTAGGGGGGGAGGCCGTGGATCGGGCGTCCCTCGAAGCGGATCGCTCCCGCGCGGGGGCGCAGGAGCCCGACGATCGTCCGCATCGTCGTAGTCTTGCCCGCCCCGTTTCGCCCGAGGATGACCGTCACGGCGTCGCGGCGCGCTCGGAGGGAGACCCCCTGGAGGATATGATGCTGGCCGATATAGGTGTGGAGGTCCTCGACTTCGAGGAGGGCTGGCGCCGCGGGCGGCGGCTCAGGTGGCACGGGTTCCCGCTCCGCCGCCGAAGTACGCGGCCTGGACCTCGGAGTTCTGGCTGATGTTCTCGGGCGTGTCGTCGGCGATCAGCCGACCGTCCTGGAGGACGGCGATCGAGTCGGACAGCGCCGTCACCATGTCCATCTTGTGCTCGACCAGGAGAATGGTCCGGTCCCGCCGTGCCTTGATCCCCTCGATGAGGGCGATGATGGCGGGGACCTCTTCCAGCGACATTCCGGCTGTGGGCTCATCCAGGAGCAGGACCTCGGGCTCGAGGGCGAGGAGAATCCCGACCTCGAGTTTGCGTTTCTCCCCGTGGCTCAGGTCGCTCGCCGGAGCACTCCACTTGGATTGGAGCAGTACGGTCTCGAGGACGGCGTAGGCGCGATCCTCGAGCTCAGGGAAGCTCCGGTAGTCGCGCCAGGCGTTGAAGCCCGGCCCCCGGCGCCCCTGGACTGCCATCCGGACGTTTTCGAGCACGCTGAGCGTGGGGAAGATGTTGGTGAGCTGGAAGGAGCGACCGATCCCCAGGCGGGTTCGCGCGGCGGCGCCGAGCCCCGTGATGTCGGCCCCCTTGAAGAAGATGCGGCCTTCCGTCGGCCGGTACTGGCCGCTCAGGAGGTTGAAGAACGTCGTCTTCCCGGCGCCGTTGGGTCCGATGATGGATTTGAGAGTGAAGGGGGCGATGTCGAGGGACACGTGATCGACGGCCACGTGGCCGCCGAAGCGAATCGTCAGGTCTTGCGTCGAGATGGTCGGAGCGTCGGCCGCGGTCATGGGGAAGGGGGCGCGGTGGCCGGGGGCGCTTTCGGGACCCCCTCACCTTTGTCCTCTCCCCCAGTGGGGGAGAGGGTTGGGTGAGGGGGTGGTCGAGGAGGGTCCCCCGGCGCCGCGCCTCAGTTACCGCTTGTTCTGGATGGGCGGCGCGGTCTCTTGCGGGGTCAGCTCCCTGGTCAGCTGGGGGATGAGCCAGGGGACGTCGGGCTTGGAGACCATCTTGAAGGCGTACATGGCCTGGAGCGCCTGGTGGTCTTCCTTTCGGAAGATCATCTTGCCCTTGGGTGTGTCGAACTCCATGCCTTCCATGGCGGTGATGAGCTTCTCCGTGTCGGTCCCGCCGGCCTTCTTGATCGCCGTGACCACTGCCATGGCGGCAGCGAACCCGCCGGCGGTGAAGAAATCCGGGGGTGCGTTGAAGCGCTTCTGGTGCTCCTTGACGAGCCAGTCGTTCACCGGGTTCTTCGGGATCTCGTAGTAGTAGTAGCCGGCGCCGACCATTCCCTCGAGGTTCATGGCCTTGGCGGCCTTGAGGACGTCCAGCACGTTGCCGCCGCTGGTGAGGGTGATCCCGTACTTGTCGAGGCGGCTCGCCACGAGCTGCGGGAAGGGGCCGCCCTTGCCGGCCCAGATCACGAAGACGTACTTGGCCCCCGGCTTGTCCTTCATGGCACCGATGATCCGCTGGATGGGCGCCGTGAAGTCGGTCGCCTGGACCGGCGTGTACTCCTCGTGGACGACCTTGGCGCCGAGCTTCTCCACGGCGGCCTTGTAGGCGGTGACCCCGTCGCGGCCGAAGGCATAATCCTGGGCGATGGTCGCAACGAGGTTACCCGGCTTGGCGACCGCGAGGGCGTTGGAGATGGCATCCTGGCCGGAGTTGCGCCCGGTCCGGAAGATGTAGCGGTTCCAGTGCTCGCCGGTGATGCTGTCGGCGACCGCCGGCTCGACGATGAGAACCTTCTTGAACTCGGCCGCCACCGGGAGGATCGCCAGCGCGGCGGCGCTGCTGGTGGTGCCCACGACCAGGTCCACCTTGTCGTCGGAGTACAGCTTGGTGACCAGGCGCTTGGAGACGTCGGGCTTGAGCTGGTCGTCCTCGATGATGACCTCGATCTTCCGGCCCAGCAGCTCCATCTTGCCGTCGGTGCCGTATTCGAGGCCGAGCTTGAAGCCGGTGACCATCTGGTTCGCGTACACCTCGAAGGGCCCGCTGATCCCCTGGACGACGCCGATCTTGATCGGCTGCTGGGCCGGGACCGGGCCGGGCCAGGCGCCCGCAAGGGCCGCCAGCACCAGGCAGGTGACGACATAGGGTCGGTTCATCTTCATGGATGATCCCTCCGTATAGGGTATGTGCGAGTGCGTAAGGGGCATGATAGCACAATCAGGTGCGGCGCGCCGGGCCACCCGGCTTGCGCGGCTCGAGGCCGGGGTGATACGATCCTCGCGCCGTGACGGACTCCTACTTCAAGTGGGCCGCCCAGCTGTTCGACGCGGCCCGGATCCACGAGAAGCCCGAGGCGCTCCACGGAATCCGGGTGCTCGATCTCTCGGTCATCATTTTCGGCCCTGCCACTGCCGACTTCTTGGGCGAGCTGGGCGCCGAGGTGATCAAGGTGGAAATGCCGGGGCAGGGGGACGTGACGCGGATCCTCGGCAGCGCCTCCTTCTTCTGGAAGAACGTCTCCGTCGCCTTCTTCGGCATGAACCACTCCAAGTACCACGTCGGGATCGACATGCACAAGCCCGACGGCCAGGCTCTCATCCGCAAGCTGGCGGCCCGCTCGGACATCGTGATCGAGAACTTCAAGGCGGGGACGCTGGAGGAGAAGTTCGGGATCGGCTACCGCCAGCTCCGCGAGGTCAACCCGCGGCTGATCTACGTGGCCAACACGGGCTTCGGCCAGTGGGGTCCCTTCGCCCGGGGGCGCGCCTCCTACGACGGCCTCGCCCAGGCCGTGTCGGGGCTGACGGCAATCACGGGGACCCCGGGGGGGCACCCGACGAAGATCGGTAACTACCTCGGCGACTGGTACGGCGCGTGTATGTCCGCGCTGGGCGCCCTTGCGGCCCTCCGCTGGCGCGACCGCACGGGCGAGGGACAGTTCGTCGAAATGGCCCAGTGCGAGGGGCTGCTCCGCGCCATGGACTGGACGTGGCTGTACGCGGGTCTCACCAAGCGGGATCGTCCCCAAACGGGCAATCGCGATCCCGTGTTCTCCCCGTCGGGCGTGTTCCGTTGCAAGGACGGCTATGTGGCCCTGGTGGCGGGGACCGACGCCGAGTACCGCGGGCTGTGCCGGGTGCTCGGCAAGCCCGGGCTGGCGCGGAACGGCCGGAAGGACGTGGATCGGCTCGATGGGATGATCCAGGCATGGTGCGAGAAGCGCACCCGATCGGAGGTCGAGAAGATCGCCCGCCGCCACCACGTGCCGGCCGCCCCCGTAATGACGGGGAAGGATCACTACGAAAGCCGCCACCTCCGTGCCCGGCGCTCGGTGTGGGAGCACGACGACCCGGTGTACGGGACCATGGTGGAGTACGGCCCGGCGCCCAAGCTCTCCGCCACGCCGGCCCGGATCAAGTGGGCGGGGAAGCCCGTGGGCTTCCACAACGAGTTCGTCCTCAAGAAGGTCCTCGGCCTCTCCGACGAGGAGATCCGGGCGCTGGAGGCCGGCGGCGTCATCGGCAAGTGGGCCGACCGAATGGGAGCGAAACCGCCCGACGGCTGGAACGGCGAAGGATTGCTCCAGTGAGCGAGCGTTGGTACGACTGGATCAAGCGCGAGGAGGATCCCGCGCGCGTCTCCGAGCTGCCCGAGGCGCTGGACGACCTCGTCGTGCTGGACGTGTCCCAGGGCCATTACGGGGCGTTTCTGACCGGGACCTATCTGGCCGAGCTTGGGGCCGAGGTTATCAAGCTGGAGCCGCCCGGAGGCGATCCCATGCGGGGGTGGGGTCCTGCGGACGTGACGGCCAACGGCACGGGCCTGGCGTTCGTTGCCGAGGCCCGGAACAAGTACTGCGTCACGCTGAATCTCGACAAGAAGGCCGGGCGCAGCCTGCTCAAGGGTCTGGCGGCGCGCGCCGACGTCCTCATCGAGGGCTTCGAGCCCGGCTACCTAGACCGGCTGGGCCTGGGCTACCGCCACCTGGCGAAGGTGAACCCGCGGCTCATCTACGTCGCGTGCTCGGCGTACGGCCAGTTCGGGCCCGACGCTCCGGGGCAGCTCCGCGAATACGACCTGACGGATCAGGCGCTCTCCGGCCTGCTCCACGTCACCGGCGATCCCGACGCACCGCCGGTCCGCGTCGGCAGCTGGATCAGCGCCTACGCTCAGGCTGCCTGGGCGTCCATGGCGGTGCTGGCCGCCGTCCACTGGCGGGAGACGTCGAACCAGGGCCAGATGATCGACGTGTCGGGGGCCGAGGCGCTCATGCGCTACCTCGAGTACACGGTGCTGCTCTACCACGCGACGGGGCAGATCAGGGGGCGCACGGGGCTCTACGAGCTGGCCGTCTTCCCCTACACCTTCGTCCGCGTGAAGGATGGCTACGCCTTCATCGCCGGCTACACCGACCCGAACTTCCAGGCAATCTGCCGGATCATGGGACGACCGGAGCTGGCCAAGGACCCCCGCTTCAACACCACCCTCCAGCGCACCAACCCCGAGAACGAGGTTCTCCTGAGGGACGAGATCGAAAAATGGTCGATGAACTTCAGCTCGGATGAGATACTGGAAAAGGTGCTCGCCGATCCCGGCCCGGGAATCATCGTGTTCGGCCCGATGAACCCGCCCACCAAGGTGCTGACGGAGGCCCACTGGTGGGAGCGGGGCTGCTTCCGGAGGGTGGAAGACCCCGTGTACGGACCGCTGCTGCTCCAGATGCCGGTCTGGCGGATGACCCGGACGCCGCCCCGCCTCAAGTGGGCGTGCCGCCCGCTCGGCTATCATAACGCCCACGTGTACGCGAAGTACTTCGGTCTGGGTCCGGGCCGGCTGGCCGAGCTCAAGACCAAGGGGGTGCTCTGATGCCCGATCGCTTCACGATGGTGACCGACGAACCGCGGGTGGATCCTGAGGTCATCGCCCAGTGGCAGGAGGAGCTGCAGCGGAACCTCGGCCGGATGAAGAATTTCACCGAGATGGTGGCGAACCCGAAGGAGCCGTCGGTGGGGCCGACGCCGCGGCAAGAGATCTACCGGAAGAACAAGTCGCGCCTCTACCGCTACGAGTCCAGGCGGAAATACCGGACCCCGCTCCTCTTCGTTCCGAACCTGGGGATCAGCCGGCCGTACATCTTTGACCTGCTCCCGGGCGGGAGCTTCATCGAGCACATGACGCGCGAGGGCTTCGACTTCTACCTCCTGGACTGGGGCGTTTTCGGCCCCGAGGACAACCGGCTCACGCTGGAGGATTGCGTGACCCGCATCCTCCCGCGCATGGCGCGGAAGGTGCTGGAAATCTCGGGCGCCCGGGAGTTGAGCGTGCTCGGCTACTGCATGGGGGGCCCACTCTCGGCCTGCTTCATCGCCACCCACCCGGAGGTCCCGGTGAAGAACTTCGTCAACATGGCGGGACCGATCGACTTCTCCAAGGTGGGGCTCTTCGGCGTGTGGCTCGACCCCAGGTACTTCGACGCCGACAAGTTCGTGGACACGCTGGGGCAGATACCGGCCGACATGGTGAAGGCCGGCTTCAAGCTCCTCCGGCCCACCATGGACCTGACCACGGGGCTGAACCTCTGGTGGAACCTGTGGAATGATTCCTATGTGGAGGGGTTCCAGGCGCTCAACAAGTGGGCGAACGAGTACGTGGCCTTCCCCGGCGAGTTCTTCCGCCAGTGGGTGAAGGAGTTTTACCAGCAGAACCGGATGATCCGGGGGGAGCTGCGGCTCGGGGGGAAGCCCGTGCGGCTGGGGGAGATCCGGTGCCCGGTCTTCGTCGTGGGCGCCAAGGAGGACTACATTGCCCCAGCAGCCTGCGTGAAGGCGCTGATCGATGCGGTAGGGAGCACCGACAAGGGCTACGTGGAGCTGCCCGGGGGCCACATCTCCCTCATCGCCGGCCGGGGGGCGTCCGTTCACTGCTGGCCCAAGGTGTCGAGCTGGCTAGCGCCCCGGTCGTAGGGGATTCTCCCCCTCACCCCACCTCTCCCCCCTGGGGAGAGGAGAAGAGGTGAGGGGCATCCGAGTTGGGGAGGGTGAGGGGGCTTGGCGCAGAGCGTCAAAGGCGGTAGGATAGGCATGAGGTGACGGCCATGGCAGACAACTCGAGCACCCAGGCGCTGTTCGACCTCTGGAAGAAGCAGATCGAGGAAGGGACGCAGGCCTGGGCCCGGCTGGTGGGCCAGATCGGCCAATCCGGCCAGGCTCAACCCCCGGACCCGCTCCAGTTCTGGCGGCCCTTCATGGACCAGGGCATGGCCGCCTGGTCCAAGCTCCTGACCCAGGGGCCGCCCACTCCCGAGCTCCTCACGCAGTGGAAACAGTTCCTGGATCAGTGGATCGCCGCCTGGCAGAAGGTGCTGGAACAGGCCATGGGGACGGAGGCCTTCGCCCAGGTGCTGGGCAAGTACCTCGACCAGTGGCTGTCGCTTCAGGCGCCGATCAAGAAGGTCGCCGAAGAGTCCACCGAGGCCACCCTCCAGGCGCTCGGCGTTCCCTCCCGCACTCAGGTGGTAGGGATCGCGCGCCAGGTGGTGGACCTCGAAGATCGCATCGAGGGGCTGGAGGACCGGCTGGGCGCGCTGATGGCGCGGATGGACGATCTCTTCAAGTCCCTGGCGGATCACGAGGCGGCCGCCGCGCGGCGCGCCGCGGACAGGGTGGCTCAATGATCGGACGCGCGATCGATGAGCTGTCGGTGGGAGATTCGGCCGAGCTCTCGCGGGTGGTGTCGGAAGAGGATATCGCCGAGTTCGTGGACGCTGTCGGGGACCACAACCCGGTGCATTCGGACCCGGTCTTCGCCGCCGCAACCGCGTTCCGGGGCCCCATCGCTCCGGGGATCTGGACGGCCGGGTTGATCTCCGGCGTGATCGGGACGCGGCTCCCGGGGCCGGGGAGCATCTACGTGACCCAGGATCTCCACTTTCTGAAGCCCGTGAGAGCGGGCGATACCATCACGGCGCGAGTGGAGGTGCTGGAGATCGTCCGGGAGCGCAACCGCGTACGGCTCCAGACCATCTGCGTGAATCAACGGGGCGAAGAGGTCTTGGCCGGCGAGGCCTGGGTGCTTCCGCCGAAGAGCCAGATCGTGTACGCCGAGGACAAGAGCGGGGCCGGCGAGCTGGCCTTCTGGGCCCTTCAGCCGTGGGCCTGGGCGGCCCAGGCGCTGAGCGTCTGGGCAATCCTGGGCCTCTCCGTCCTCGCCGCTTGCCGCCCTCGCCTTACATCAGGAGGCCGCCGTTGATCGAGAGCTCCGCTCCCGTGATATAGTCCCCGTCCGAGGAGACCAGGTACACCACCGCCCGGCCGACCTCGTCGGCCCGGCCGAAGCGCTTCAGCGGGATCTGATCCAGGAGTCGCTGCCGCACCTTCTCGGGGATCGCCTCGATCATCTCCGTCTCGATGAATCCCGGCGCCACGGCGTTGACCCTGATGCCCTTGCCGGCCAGCTCCTTGGCCAGGGACTTTGTGAACGCCGCCACCCCGGCCTTCGACGCGGCGTAGTTGGCCTGGCCGAAGTTGCCGATCTGGCCGATCACCGAGGTGATGTTCACGACGCGGCCGTAGTTCTGCTTGATCATCTGGTCGATGAAGGCCTTCGTGCAGTTGAACACGCCGTCGAGGTTGACCGCCAGAACCTTCCGCCAGGAGGCGTGGTCCATCTTCACGAAGGTCATGTCCGACGTAACGCCGGCGTTGTTGATGAGGATGTCCAGGTGGCCGAATTCCTTCAGCACCTCCTGGGCCATCCGGAAGGTGTCGGGGAAGTCGCCGACGTCGGCCCGCGCCAGGATGGCCCGCCGCCCCAGCTTCTGGATCTGCTCGGCGATCTCCTTGGCCGGCCCTTCACTCGAGACGTAGTTGACGGCCACATCGGCCCCCTCCGCTGCAAGCGCCAGAGCGATCGCCCGGCCGATGCCGCGGGAGGCGCCGGTGACGAGAGCGGTGCGGCCCTTGAGCTTCATCGCACTCCTCCATTACGTTCTGCATCTTTCGTGCGTCGCAAGTATAGCAGACGGCGCCTTGCCCGGAATGACGCGGGGTGTTAGACTTGCGCCGGAGCGCGCCATGGCCTATATCATCAAACGCTACTCGAACCGCAAGCTCTACGATACCCAGGAAAGCCGCTACGTGACGCTCGAAGAGCTCGAGGAGATGATCCGCGCGGGCAAGGAGATCCGGGTCACGGACGCGGGCACCGGGGAGGATCTGACCTCGGTGACGCTGGCGCAGATCCTCCTGGAGAACGAGCGGGCCCACCGGGCCACGCTGCCGACGGGCCTGCTCCACCAGCTCATCAAGCACGGGGAAGCCTGGCAGGACTTCGTCCAGCGATCGCTCCGCACCAGCCTGGAAGGGATCATCACGAGCCAGCGGGATGCCGATCGCGTCTTCAGGGAATGGGCCTCGAAGGCGGGCTGGCTCCCCTCGAAGGAGCGGGAGCCTGAGGCCCGGAAGGGTCGGGAGGAGAAGACGAAGGCGGAGAGCCTCCGAGAGGAGGTGGCTACGCTGAAGGAGAAACTCCGGGCGGTCGAGCGTCGAATCCCGAGGAAGCGGAAAAAATAAAGACCCCCTCACCCTACAGGTGAGGGGGCCGGTCTTGGTCGGAGCGGCTGTCCTAGTTGGCCGGGGTGTAAAGCGTCTTGAGCCTGCCGCCCACGCTGGCGAAGGTCTGCTGGATCTCCTTGCTCGCCTGCTCGGCTGAGGCCTGAAGCCGCTCGGCGGACTGGGTGACGGCCTGGGCGTTGCCCTCCAGGAGCTTGAAGGCCTTCTGGGTCTCCTCGATCCCCTCGACCAGATTCTTCTGGTACCAGCCGGCGGGATCCTTCTGGAGATCCTGCCACTCGGCCTGCCGGCGGAGCAGGAAGTCCTGCCCGTCCTTCACGGCCTCGACGGCCGAGGACTGAAGCTCGGCGTATAGCCGGACCCCTTCTTTGGCCGTGCTGGCGGAGAGGTCCACCAGCTCGCGGACGATCTTCTGGTTGGCGTCGGCCCAGAGCGTGAGCGCCTCCACGGCCTTGCCGGTGAACTGCCCGAACATCTCGTCTGCCTTCTTCGTGGTTGCCATATGCGGCACCTCCTTGTGTGAGTCTGGGGGCAGGATAACGCACTGCGGCAATGTCTGTCAAGCGATTTTTCGCGGTGCGTTATGGCGGGCATGGTATCGTGAAACGCTGCAGCCTAACCTATTGAAATAATTATGAACCTGGCGCGACTGGGCGAGGAAAACCTCGAAAAGTACGGCGAGTATGTCTCGCTGCTGTTCGAGGGGAAGGAGTACACGAACCGGGAGCAGCACCGCGCCGCCAACCGTCTGGCCCACGCCCTCCGGGGCCTGGGCGTGGGGGTGGGGGACCGCGTCGTCGTCATGCTCCCGAACTGCCCCGAGGTCCCCCAGAGCTACGCCGCCATCCTGAAGCTGGGAGCTGTCGTCGTTCCGGTGATCTTCCTGCTGGGCCCCGAGGAGGTCAGGCACATCCTCGTGGACTCGGAGGCCAAGGTCGTCATCACCTCCACCGACATGGTCTGGAAGGTGGAGCCGCTGATCGCCGCCCTGCCCACCCTCAGCCACGTCGTGCTCGTGGACGGGGAGGGGAACCAGACGCTCGGCCTGGCGGAGCTTGTCAAGGGGCAGCCGGACACCTTCGGGATCGTGGAGCGGGCGGACGGGGACCTGGCGGTGATCCTCTATACCTCCGGCACGACCGGGAAGATCAAGGGCGTCGCGCTCTCGCACGGGAACCTGCACTCGAACGCCCGCTCGGCCGCCTCCCTGCATGAGCTGTCCCGGGAAGACTGGTCCCTCGCGGTCCTCCCCCTGTCCCACTCCTATGGCCTCACGGTGATGAATGCCGGGAACATCTTGGGAACGCGCGGGGTGCTGCTCCGCTGGTTCAACCCCGAGGAGGTCCTCACGACGATTCAGAAGTTCAGGATCCGGTCCATGTCCTGCGTCCCCACGATGCTCGTGTACCTGCTGAATTACCCGGGGGCCGAGCAGTTCGACACCTCGTCCATGATCTACTGGGGATCGGGCGCCGCGCCGTTGCCTCTGGAGATCGTCGAGCCCTTCGAGAAGAAATTTGGAGGGCGGATCCTCGAAGGCTACGGGCTCACGGAAGCCACGACCGTCGTGTCGGCCCACCGGCTGTCCATGGAGCGTCGTCTGGGCTCGGTCGGGAAGCCGATTCCCGGCGTCGAGGTGAAGATCCTTGACGACCAGGACCGGGAGCTTCCCGCTGGGACGGTGGGGGAAATCTGCGTTCGCGGGCCCAGCGTCATGCAGGGGTATTACCGGATGCCCGAGGAGACCCAGAAGACGCTCAAAAACGGGTGCCTCCACACGGGCGACGTCGGCCGGCTGGACGCAGACGGCTACCTCTACATTGTGGAGCGCAAGAAGGACCTGATCATTCGGGGGGGCTTCAACATCTACCCGCGCGAGGTGGAGGAGGTGCTCTACGCCCACCCGAAGGTCGCCGAGGCGGGCGTGGTGGGGATGCCGGACCCCTTGATGGGGGAGGACGTCCTGGCGTTCGTCGTGGTGAAGGCAGGCCAGGAGGCGAACGCCGAGGAGATGATGGCGTTCTGCGCGGAGAAGCTCGCCCGGTTCAAGTGCCCGAAGCAGGTGCGCTTCGTGGAGTCGCTGCCCAAGAGTCCGGTCGGCAAGATCCTCCGCAAGGAGCTACGGAAACTCATTTAAGGAGACCATCATGGCTGACGACACTCTGGCGCGGATGTTCTGGAGCCGGATCGACAAGAGCGGCGACGCCCCTGCCCAGCAGGTCAAGCGCGCGGGGAAGTGGGAGACGCTCACCTGGCGCCAGCTCGGCGAGACCGTGCGGGAAGTGGCCCTCGGGCTCCTGGCTCTGGGACGGCAGAAGGGCGAGGCGGTGGCCCTGCTCTCGGCCAGCCGCCCCGAGTGGGTGCAGGCGGACTTCGCGATCTTCTCGGCCGGGTGCACGACGATTCCGGTGTACCCCTCGTACACCCCCGAGCAGCTCGCCTACATCGTCGGCGACTCCGGCGCCAAGACCCTCATCGTCGAGGACCCGGCCCAGCTGGCGAAGGCCCTGGAGGCCCGAGGCAAGATGGACACCCTCGAGCAGATCGTGGTCATCCAGGGATACGAGGGGCGGGAGCGCTCGGTGCACACGTGGGAGGAGCTGCGCCGCCTGGGGCGAGACAACGCGGAGCGGCTCAAGAGCCTTCTGGCGGATCGGGTCACGTCGGGCCGCCCGGACGACATCGCCACCATCGTCTACACGTCGGGAACCACGGGCCCGCCCAAGGGGGTGGTCCAGACCCACGCAAACCATCTCGCCTCCTTGAACTCCACCGCCCAGATCATCAAGATCGGCCCGGGCGACGTGCATCTGCTCTTCCTCCCGCTGGCCCACTCGTTCGCCCGCCTGGAGGGGTTCATCGGGGTTCACCGGGGCCTCACCACCGCCTTCGCCGAGAACCTGGACAAGGTCGGGGACAACCTGAAGGAGACCCGGCCGCACTTCATCTGCAGCGTTCCGCGGGTGTTCGAGAAGGTGTACGCGAAGATTCTGGCGGGGGTGGAGGCGGGCTCGCCCGTGAAGAAGAAGATTTTCCGCTGGGCCATGGGGATCGGGCGGCAGGTGAGCCAGCTCCAGCAGGCGAAGCAGCCGATCCCCGGCGGGCTGGCCATGAAGCACAGGGTCGCCCACAAGCTGGTGTTCGCGAAGCTCCATCACGCCCTCGGCGGGCGGTTGCGCTTTGCGGTGTCGGGGGGGGCCCCGCTCTCCCGGGAGATCGCGGTGTTCTTCCACGCGGCGGGGATCCTCATCCTGGAGGGCTACGGCCTCACGGAGACCTGCCCGGCCCTGACCTTCAACCGCGAGGATAATTTCAAGTTTGGCTCCGTCGGCCAGGCCATGCCCGGCGTCGAGCTGAAGATCGCCGCCGACGGCGAGATTCTGGCCCGGGGCGGCAACATCGCCACCAAGGGTTACTTCAAGAAGCCCGAGGCCACCGCCGAGGTGTTCGAGCCGGGCGGGTGGTTCCACACGGGCGATATCGGGAAGATCGACGAGGCCGGGTTTCTGTTTATCACCGACCGCAAGAAGGACCTGATCGTGACGGCGGGCGGGATGAACATCGCCCCCCAGAACATCGAGAACCTCCTGAAGGGCGATCCCTTCGTCAGCCAGGTCATGGTGTACGGGGACCGGCGGCCGTACCCGGTGGCCCTGATCACGCTCAACCCCGAGGAGCTGGCGAAGTTCGCCAAGGAGCAGGGCATCCTCGCCACCGACCCGGCGTCCCTGGCCAAGAACCCGAAGGTCGTGGAGCGAGTCGCCCGCATCGTGGAGGCGAAGAACGCCGATCTCCAGTCTTACGCCAAGATCAAGAAGTTTGCGATCCTGCCAGAGGAATTCTCCCAGGACAACGGCCTCCTCACGCCGACGCTGAAGGTGAAGCGGAAGGGCGTGACCGAGAAGTTCCAGAAGATCATCGACTCGCTCTATGCTTGAGACGCTGCGACTGGACGGGCGCGTCGCCGTCGTCACGGGGGCGAGCCGCGGCCTGGGGCGGGCCATGGCGCTGGCCCTGGCCGAGGCGGGGGGAGACCTCGCCCTGGCCGGCCGCTCCAAGCCCGACCTGGAGGAGACGGCGCATCGAGTGGAAAGGCTGGGCCGCAGGGCGCTGGTGGTGCCCACCGACGTGCGGATCCTCGCCGAAGTCGAGGCGTTGATGGGGCGGGCCGTGACCGGCCTGGGTCGCCTGGATATTCTCGTCAACAATTCCGGCGTGGCGCACGTGGGACCCTTCGCGGAGGGGCCGCCGGAGGAATGGAGTCGGATGCTCGAGACCAACCTGACGGGCGTCCTGAACGGCTGCCGGGCCGCGGCCCCCCACTTCCTGGCGGCCAAGCGCGGGAAGGTCATCAATGTCGCCTCGATGCTGGCGGCGGTGGGGCTCCCGCACTACGCGGTCTATTCGGCGACGAAGGGCGGCATCGTTGCCTTCACGCGGACGCTGGCGGTGGAGTGGGCCCGCCACAACATCCAGGTCAACGCGATCGCGCCGGGCTGGTTCGTCACCGACATGAACGCCCATGCCTTTGCGAACGAGAAGCTCAGGGAGCGGTTGCTCCGAGACATTCCTCTGCGACGGACGGGGCGCGAGGAGGAGATCGGCCCGCTGGCCGTGTACCTGGCGTCGCCCGCCTCCGACTTCATGACCGGGCAGACGATCTATCTCGACGGCGGCCACAGCGCCGCCTGACGACACTCAGGGGAGCCACGACATGCCGGTTCGCTATATCGAGCAGGTGCGGCTGCACTTTCCCGATCACCCGCCGTATCAATGGTCCACCTACGAGACGAGCCCGTTGACGCCGCTGCCCAAGCCGCTTTCCCGGTGCCGGATCGCGCTCCTCTCATCGAGCGGCGTCTATCGAAAGGACCAGGCGCCCTTCGACGACGTGAAGAACGACCTTACCTGGCGGGAGATTCCCACCGACGTCGATCCTCGGGATCTCAGGATCAGCCACTTCTCGAAGAACGCCAAGGCGGTCACCGACGTCAACACGGTCTTCCCGGTCTCGCGCCTCAGGGAGCTGGCGGCGGAGGGATTCGTCGGAGAGCTGGCCTCGCCGGCCTTCACCTTCATGGGGCGGATCTTCATGCGTACTCGCCTCCAGAAGGAGATGGCCCCGGCGCTCCTCGAGCGGCTCCGGGCTCTGGCGGTGGATGCCGCGCTGCTGGTTCCCGTCTGACAGCTCTGTCACCAGTCCGTGGGACTGATGGCGCGAGTCTTCGAGGAGGCCGGGCTCCCGACGGTCTCCATGTCCTCGGCGCTCGACATCACGACCCTGCTGAGGCCGCCGCGCGCGGTGTTTGTCAATTTTCCCCTCGGCCATCAGTGCGGGAAGCCGGACAACCCGGTGGGTCAGCGGGCGATCCTCAAGGAGGCGCTCCGACTGCTCGAGACCGCGACAGAGGGCGGGACCCTGCTCCGCGTCCCCGTCCGGTGGCGCGAGGACGATCCGACGGACTCCTGGGAAGAGGAAGCCTTCCACGAACCGGCAGAGGCGTAGAGCCCACGCGGAATGACGCAGGCGAGCGGGCCGCTGGCGGCCTACCGGGTTCTGGACCTGACCGACGCCCGCGGCCTTTTGTGCGGGAAGATCCTGGCGGATCTCGGCGCCGACGTCGTGCGGGTCGAGCCTCCCGCGGGAAATCCGGCCCGGCGCGAGGGCCCCTTCGCGGGCGACGCGCCGGATCCCGAGCGAAGCCTCTACTGGTGGGCGTACGCCGAGAACTGTCGGAGCCTGGTGGCGGATCTGGGGACGCTGGAGGGTGTGGCCCGGGTGCGCGACCTCGCCCGGCGGGCCGACTTCCTCCTCGAGTCGTTTCCCCCCGGCTACCTGGATGGCCTCGGCCTCGGCTGGGAGGCGCTCCACCGGGACCACCCGCGCCTCATCCTGACGTCCATCAGCCCGTTCGGCCACACCGGTCCCTACCGGGACTGGAAGGGGCCGGACCTCATCGTCCAGGCGATGAGCGGGATGATGTTTCACCTGGGCGATGGCGATCGGCCTCCCGTGCGGATCGGCGTTCCGCAGGCGTACCTCCAAGCGGCGGGTCAGGCGGCCGTGGGCACGCTCGTGGCGCATCACTGGCGCGAGCAGACGGGCGAGGGGCAGTGGGTCGAGGTGTCGGCCCAGGCGGCGATGATGTGGGCGATGATGAGCGAGACGGGGCTGCCGAGCCTCCACGGCTACGTTCCGTTTCGGGACGGCGTCCACGCCCGCTACGCGGGGTTTCGGCGGCGGATCATCTTCGCCGGCGCCGACGGCTACGTGGCGCTGATCGCCAGCGGCGGCGCCATCGGGGCGGGGGCCATGGAGGCCCTCACGGCCTGGATGGACGAGGAAGGGACGGCGCCGGCCTTCATGCGCGAGCGGGACTGGCGCGCCTGGGACTCGGCCCACCTCCTGGCCTCCGGCGAGCGGGGGCAGGCGGAACTGGATGAGGTCGAGGCCGCCGCGGCCGCCTTCTTCGCGCAAAAGACGAAGCGGGAGCTGTACGAGGGGGCGCTGAAGCGCGGTATCCTCCTCGCTCCGGTGGCGGACACGCGAGATCTGCTGGAGAACGCCCAGCTGGCGGCCCGGGAGTTCTTCTTGCCCCTGGGGCGGCGCGGGGCGGACGGGCCGGCGGTGGGTCCCGGCCCGTTCGCCAGGTTCAGCCTGACGCCGATCGTCAAGCAACGGCCGGCCCCGACCATCGGCGAGCAGACGGCCGAAGTCCTCGCCGAGTGGCAGGCGGGCCCCGGCGGACCGTGGGTGGCCCCTCACGTGCTGGCGCCGCCGTTCGCGGGCCTGCGCGTGCTCGACTTCGGGTGGGTGGCCACGGGGCCGATCACCGGTCGCCTCCTGGCCGAGTTCGGCGCCGACGTGATCCGCCTGGAGTCGGCGCTCCGCATCGATCCCGGCCGGACCCTGCCGCCGTGGGCGGACCGCGAGGCGGGGCCCAACCGGAGCCAGCTCTTCGCCAACTACAACGCCTGCAAGCGCTCGGTGGCGCTCAACCTCTCCCATCCCAGGGGCCTGGAGATCGCCCGCCGGCTCAGTGCGCGGGCCGACGTGGTGGTGGAGTCCTTCACGCCCGGCACTATGGCCCGCTGGGGGCTGGGGTACGCCGACCTCAAGGCGCTCAAGCCGGACATCATCCTGCTCTCCACGTGCCAGCAGGGGCAGACCGGCCCGCATTCCCACTACGCCGGCTACGGCTCCCTGGCGGCGGCCCTCGCGGGTTTTTACGCGGTCACCGGCTGGCCCGACAGGGAGCCGTCTATGATCTACGGCGCCTACACGGACTTCGTCGCCCATCACTTCGCCTCGGCGGCGCTCCTGGCGGCGCTGGATCACCGACGCCGGACGGGCGAGGGCCAGCACGTGGACCTCTCCCAGTTCGAGGCGAGTCTGCACTTCCTCGCCCCGGCGATTCTCGACTTCACCGTCAACGGCAGAGTGACGGCGCGCCGCGGCAACGCGGATGATCGGGCGGCCCCTCACAACGCCTACCCGTGCGCGGGCAGCGACCAGTGGTGCGTCATCGCCTGCGGGGACGACGCCGAGTGGCAGGCGCTCTGCGGGGCGATGGGGAAGCCCGAGTGGTGCGGGCGGCCCGACTTCGCCATGCCCGAGGCGCGGCGCGGCAACGCGGAGGAACTGGACCGCCTGATCGGACGGTGGACCATCGCCCAGGAAGCCCGGGCCCTGGCCCGGCGCCTCCAGCGGCTCGGCATTCCGGCGGGCGTCGTCCAGTCCTGCGCCGACCTCCACAAGGATCCGCAGTTGGCCGCTCGCGGCGCGTTCCAGTGGATCGAGCATCCCGAGATCGGCCGCGCCCCGTACGAGGCGTGGCCGTTCCGGTTTTCCCGGACGCCGGGGCGGCTGCGCCGCGCGCCGTGCCTGGGCGAGCATACCCAGGAGGTCCTCGGCGAGCTTCTCGGCATGAGCGGGCCCGAGGTCCATCAGTTGATCGCCGAAGGCGTGCTCAGGTAGAGTGGCCCCATGAAAGCGGCAGTCCTCCGCGCCCCCAGAGACTTGCGCGTCGAAGCGGCGACGGATCCGGCGCCGTCGGCCGGCCAGGCCCTCGTCCGCGTCAGGGCGGCGGGGCTCTGCGGGACCGACTTCCGCATCTGGGCCGGCGATCGGCCGGTCCGGTACCCGCTGATCATGGGCCACGAATTCATCGGGGACGTGGTTGCGGTGGGACCCGGCGTCCTCAACGTGAAGCCCGGCGACGCCGTGGCGGTGGAGCCCAACTACTCGTGCGGCGCCTGCGCCCTCTGCCGCGAGGGAAACCGGAACCTCTGCCTGTCGCGGACCGCCGTGGGCATCGACGTGGACGGGGGGTTCGCCGAGCTGGCGCGGATCCCCGCGCGCTGCTGCTGGCCGGCGCCTCCGGGCCTTCGCCCCGAGCAGCTCCTGCTGACGGAGCCCCTCGCTGTCGTGGTTCGTGCCGCCGGGCGTGGCGCCGTGCGGCAGGGAGAGACCGCCGCGGTGCTGGGGGCCGGCACGCTCGGGCTTCTCGCCGTACAGGTCCTGAAAGCGCGGGGCGCGCGCGTCCTGGCCGTGAGCCGGAGCGACCGGCGGCTGTCCCTGGCCCGAGAGCTCGGCGCCGAGGCGGTTCACAGCCTTACGACCGGTCCCGGGGCGGAAGCGGCGCGCAAGTTTTCAGGGCGCGAGGGGGTCGATCTCGTCGTGGAGACCGCGGGGACCCCGGAGGCCGTGGAGGAGGCCCTGGAGCTCGCGCGCCCCGGCGGCCGCGTGGTCCTGACCGGACTGCCTCACGAGCCCTCCCGGGTTCACTTTTTCTGGGTGGTGAGGCGGGAGCTGACGCTCCTGGGCTCGATGATCTATCAAGACGAGTTCCCCGAGGCCATGCGGCTGCTCAAGGCCGGCGCGGTGAAGGTGGAGGCGCTGGTGACCCACCGCTTCGCCCTGGACGCCATCCAGGAAGCGTTCGCCGCCCACCGCTCCCCCGAGTCCATCAAAGTCGCCGTCATCCCCTAGGCGGAAGTGTAAACAAGGGGAGACACGCCCCCGTCTAACCGGCCAAGGAGGGTGGAGATGGCCCGAACTTGGCTTCGTGTGACGCTGGCTTCCCTGGGGGTCCTCGCCCTAGCGGCCTGGTCGGGGGTGACGGCCGCGGCGCCTCCCCCGGGTGTCTCGGCCTCATCTCCCGCGGCTGTCCAGATCACCCTTCCCGCATCGCCGCTCATGGAGGAGCAGAAAATCCTCCACGTCCTGAACCGTCTCGGCTACGGCCCCCGCCCCGGCGACGTGGAGCGGGTCGAGGGCATGGGGCTCGCCGCCTACCTTCAGCAGCAGCTTTACCCCGAAGCGATCCCCGACCGGGCGGTGGAGCAGAAGCTGAAGAACCTGACGACCCTGACCATGACCAGCGCGGAGCTGATGAGGGAGTTCCCCCAGCCCGACCCGAAGCTCCGCCAGAAGATCGCCACCGGCGAGCTGAGCCGGGCCGAGATGATGGAGATGTTCCCACCGGAGAAGCGCCCCATCCGGATCATCGGGGAGCTCCAGTCCGCCAAACTGATCCGGGCCATCGAGAGCGAGCGGCAGCTGGAAGAGGTCATGGTGGACTTCTGGTTCAACCACTTCAACGTGTTCGCGGGGAAGGGGGCGGTGAAGTGGATGCTCGTCTCCTACGAGCGGGACGCCATCCGCCCCCATGCCCTCGGCAAGTTCAGGGACCTGGTCCTGGCGACGGCCCGCCACCCGGCGATGCTCTTTTATCTGGATAACTGGATGAGCGTGAAGAGCGACTTCCCCAGCCGGCCCGGGGGCAAGGGCCCGAAGGGGCTCAACGAGAACTATGCCCGCGAGCTGATGGAGCTCCACACGCTCGGGGTGGACGGGGGCTACACCCAGAAGGACGTGGTCGAGGTCGCCCGCTGCTTCACCGGGTGGACGATCGACCGGCCGCGGGAGGGCGGGGGGTTCGTTTT
>LDXP01000017.1 GCA_001443385.1 Candidatus Rokubacteria bacterium CSP1-6 | reverse complement strand
CGGCTTTGCCGGCGCAACCCGTTCTGGGGGAGGCATCGGAGGGGGCCGTCGAGGCCCCCTCCGACGTGTCATCGCATGCCGAGAATCTCGCGGGCGATGACCATGCGCTGCACCTCGGAGGTTCCCTCGCCGATCTCGCAGAGCTTGACGTCGCGGAAGATGCGCTCGACGGGGAATTCCCGCATGTAACCGGCGCCGCCGTGGAGCTGGACGGCCCGGGTGGCCGCGCGCATGCCCACCTCGGAGGCGAACACCTTGGCCATGGAGGCGGCGTGCCGCGCGGGCTGTCCCCGGTCTTTCAGATAGGCGGCTCGGAGCGTCAGGAGGCGCGCGGCCTCGATATCAGTCGCCATCTCCGCCAGCATCCCCTGGATCCCGTCGAACTCGGCCAGCGTCTTCCCGAAGGCCGTCCGCTGCTTCACATATGCCAGCGAGGCGTCCAGCGCCCCCTGGGCGAGCCCCACGCCCATCGCCGCCATGGCGATGCGGCCGCCCTCGAGGACCTGGAGGGTGTTCACGAACCCCAGGTTGAGCTCCCCCAGCAGGTTCTCCGCCGGGACGCGCGCGCCGTCGAAGACCAGCTCTGAGGTGTCGGATGCGTGAAGTCCCAGCTTCGCGTAGCGCTGGCCGGGACTGAACCCCGGCATTCCCTTTTCCAGAATGAACGCGGAGATCCCCTTGGCGCCCCGCGCGGGATCGGTCAGCGCCATGACCACCGCGATCTGTCCCACGCTGCCGTTGGTGATGAAGGCCTTCGTCCCGTTCAGGACGAAGTGCTCGCCCTGGCGGACGGCCGTGGACTTCATCGCCGCCGCGTCGGAGCCCGAGCCGGGCTCCGTGAGGCCCCACGCGCCGATCGCCTCGCCCCGGGCCAGGCGCCCCAGGTACTTTCCCTTCTGGACCTTCGTCCCGAACAGGTTGATGTGGTTGGTGCAGAGGGAGTTGTGGGCCCACATCGTGATCCCCACCGAGCCATCCACCCGGTTGAGCTCCTCGACGATGAGGGCGTAGGAGACGTAATCCAGCCCCGCGCCGCCGTACTCGGGAGGGACGAGCACCCCCATGAACCCGAGCTCGCCCAGCTTCTTGACGATCGCGTGCGGGAACTCCCCGGTCTCGTCGTGCCGGGCCGCCACGGGCGCGATCTCGCCCAGGGCGAACTCCCGGGCGACCTTGCGGATCTCCTGCTGCTCGGCCGTCAGGTCGAAGTTCATAGATCTCAGCCCCCTCACCTTTATCCTCTCCCCCAACGGGGGAGAGGGCAGGGTGAGGGGGATTCCCTCCTCACGCCGCCGTTCTTATGTGGTCGCGGACGAAGCGAACGATCTCCTGGGTGGACGTCCCCGGTGTGAACAGCTCCTTGACGCCCATCGCCTTGAGCGCCGCGATGTCCTCGGGGGGGATGATCCCCCCGCCGAACACCACGATATCCTCGGCGCCCTTCTCCTTGAGCAGCTCCAGCACCCGCTTGAAGAGGTAGTTGTGGGCGCCCGAGAGCACGCTGAGCCCCACGGCGTCCACGTCCTCCTGGATCGCGGTGGCCACCACCTGCTCGGGCGTCTGGTGGAGGCCCGTGTAGATCACCTCGAACCCGCCATCCCGCAGGGCCCGGGCCACGATCTTCGCGCCCCGATCATGCCCGTCCAGCCCCGGTTTCGCCACCAGCACGCGTACCTTACGCTCGGTCATGTGCGCTCACCTCAGCACCGCGCGGATGCGCTCCCCGTTCATCCCGATCTGCTGCGTGTCGCCCGGCACCAGCTTCCAGTCGAAGCCCTTGCCGTCGTTGGTGAAGCGCGGGATGACGTGGAAGTGAAAGTGCGGCACGGACTGGAAGGCGGCCCCCCCGTTGGCCTGGAGGATGTTGACCCCGTCGGCCTGCACCGCCCCCTTGACCGCGTTGGCCACTTTCTTCACCGCCGCGATGACGGCCTGGAGGTCCAGCACCTCCACCTCGAAGATCGTGGCAGCGTGGCTCTTGGTGATCACCAGGCAGTGGCCCGGGTTCAGGGGGTTTCTGTCCATGAAGGCCAGGGCCTTCGAGTCCTCGTAGATCTTGAACGAGGGAATCTGCCCGTCCCGGATCTTGCAGAAGACGCAGTCCGCCATGCCCACCTCCTAGTGATGATCGTTCGCTGATGTGCGCCGTGACGAGAACCGAGCAGCCCAAGGCCCGAGGGAGGAGGCGGCCGGAGGCGTACGCGGTTGTACGTTGAGGACCGCCGACGACCGAGAACGCCGGGATGCGACGGTTATCGGCATGGCGCCTAGTAGATGATGGGTTCCCGGTAGAGGCCGAACGCCTGGCGATAGACGTCCGAGATCTCGCCGAGGCTCGCGTTGTCCTTGACGGCGTCGATGAGCACCGGCATCAGGTTCTGGCCGTTCCGGCACGCTTCGGCGACCTGCTTCAGGCGCCGCTCCACCTTGGATTGGTCCCGCGACGCCTTCAGGCGCTTCACCTTGTCGATCTGCTCGAGCTCCACGGTCTCGTCGATCCGGAGGTAGTTGATCGGTTTCTCCTCGGCCATGACGTACTTGTTGACTCCCACGACCGTCCTGTCACCTCGGTCCTCCATGAGCTGGTACCGGTAGGCGGCGTCGGCGATCTCGCGCTGCGGATAGCCCAGATCAATGGCGCGGACGATCCCGCCCAGCTCGTCGATCTTCCGGATGTAGGCCCACGCCGCCTCCTCCATCCGATCGGTCAGCGTCTCCAGGTAGTACGAGCCGCCCAGCGGGTCGATGGTGAGGGGGACCCCGGTCTCCTCGGCGATGATCTGCTGGGTGCGGAGGGCGACCGTCACCGCCTCCTCCGTGGGCAGCGCCCAGGTCTCGTCGTAGGAATTGGTGTGGAGCGACTGCGCGCCCCCCAGCACGGCGGCCAGGGCCTGGAGGGCCACCCGGGCGATGTTGTTCAGGGGCTGCTGGGCGGTGGCCGAGACGCCGGCGGTCTGGGTGTGGGTGCGGAGGCGCATGGATTCGGGGCGCCGGGCGCCGAAGCGCTCCCGCATCACGGTCGCCCAGATGCGGCGCGCGGCCCGCAGCTTGGCGATCTCCTCGAAGAAGTCGCTGTGGATGTCGAAGAAGAAGGAGAGACGGGGCGCGAAGGCGTCCACGTCGAGACCGCGGTTCACGGCGGCCTGGACGTAGCCGATGCCGTCGGCCAGCGTGAAGGCCAGCTCCTGCACGGCGGTGCTGCCGGCCTCCCGGATGTGGTAGCCGGAAATGGAGACCGGGTTGAACTTCGGGACGTGCTTGGCGGTGAACTCGATCATGTCCACCACGATGCGCACGGCCGGCTCGGGGGGGCAGATCCACTCCTTCTGGGCGATGAACTCCTTGAGCATGTCGTTCTGCATGGTCCCGCCGACCTTGTCCCAGCTGACGCCCTGCCTGTCGGCGACGGCCAGGTACATGGCCAGGGCGACCGACGCCGTGCAGTTGATGGTCATCGAGGTCGTGACCTCGCCGAGCGGAATCCCCTCGAAGAGCCGCTCCATGTCCGCGAGCGTCGAGACGGCCACGCCCTCCTTGCCGACCTCCCCCCGGGCGCGCGGATGGTCGGCGTCGTACCCCATGAGGGCGGGCATGTCGAAGGCCGTGGAGAGCCCGGTCTGCCCCTGCTCGAGGAGGTACTTGAAGCGGGCGTTGGTGTCTTCGGGCCGGCCGAACCCGGCGAACATGCGCATGGTCCAGAGCCGCCCGCGGTACATCGTGGGATAAACTCCCCGGGTGAACGGGTACTCGCCGGGGACACCCAGCTTCGCCTCGTAGTCGAACCCCGGGAGGTCGGCGGGCGTGTAGAGCGGCTTGACGGGAAGGCCCGAGAGGGTCTCGTAGGGCGCCGGTCGCTCGGACGAGCCCTTCATCCCGGCGCGCTCGCTCTTCTCACTGTCGTCCATGACTCCCATCCCTCACCGCGCCCCGAGGACATGGCGGGCGATGATCAGCTTCTGAATCTGCGACGTCCCCTCGTAGATCTGGGTGATCTTGGCGTCCCGGAAGTAGCGCTCGACCTGGTACTCCTTGATGTACCCGTAGCCGCCGTGGACCTGGATCGCGTCGGTGGTGGCCTTCATGGCCATCTCGGACGCGAACAGCTTGGCCATGGAGGCCTCGGGACCGAACGGCCGGCCGGCGTCCTTCAAGGCCGCGGCCCGCCAGATCAGGAGACGCGCCGCCTCGATGGCCGTCGCCATATCCGCCAGCATCCACTGCACCATCTGGTGCTGGGCGATGGGAACCCCGAAGGACTTGCGCTCCTTGGCGTACGCCACGGAGAGGTCGAAGGCTCCGGCGGCGATCCCCAGCGCCTGCGCCGCGATGCCGATGCGCCCCCCGTCGAGGGTGCCCATGGCGATCTTGAAGCCCATCCCCTCCTCGCCCAGGCGGTTGGCCGCCCGCACGCGGCACTCCTCGAAAACAAACTCCGCCGTGTCCGAGGCGCGGATGCCCAGCTTGTCCTCGACCTTGGGCACGAGAAAGCCCGGCGTGCCCCTCTCGATCAGGAAAGCCGAGATGCCGCGGTGCGCCTTCGCCGGGTCGGTCTGGGCGAACACGAGCGCCACGGCGGCCTCGCGGCCGTTGGTGACGAAGACCTTCCGGCCGTTCAGCACGTACCCGTCGCCGTCGCGGACCGCCAGCGTATGCTGGTTGGTGGCGTCCGACCCTGCCTGAGGTTCCGTCAATGCAAAACACCCAATCTGCTGGCCGCTGGCGAAGGGGGCGAGGAATTTCTTCCGCTGCTCGTCGGTCCCGTACTTGAGGACCGGATCGCAGTAGAGCGAGTTGTTGACGGACATGATCACCGCGTGCGAGGCGCACGCCTTGGCGATCTCCTCCAGCGCGAGCACGTACGCGACGGTATCGGCCCCGCTCCCCCCGTACGCCTCGGGCACGGCGATGCCCATGAGCCCCAGCTCCCCCATGCGCTTGACGGTCTCGTGGGGGAAGCGCGCCTCCGCGTCGAGCAGGGCGGCGACGGGCTTCACCTCTTTTTCGGCGAACTCCCGCGCCAGGGCCTGGATCATCTGCTGCTCTTCGCTCAGCTCAATCTGCATCTACTTCTCCAGGAGACGCTTGAATTCCTGCGTGAGGAGGGGGGCCACCTCGAAGAGGTCGCCGACGATCCCGAAGTCGGCGACCTTGAAGATCGGCGCCTCCGGATCCTTGTTGACGGCCACGATGATCTTGGAGGTCCGCATCCCGGCCAGATGCTGGATCGCGCCCGAGATCCCGAAGCCCAGGTAGAGCTTGGGGGAGATGGTGCGGCCGGTCTGGCCGATCTGGAAACGGTGGGGACGCCAGCCGGCGTCCACCGCCGCCCGCGAGGCGCCCACCGCGGCGCCGACCACCTTCGCCAGCTCCTCGAGAATCGCAAAGTTCTCCGGACCCTTCATGCCGCGCCCGCCCGACACGACGATGTCGGCCTCGGCCAGCTCGGGCAGTCCCGTGGAGGCCTCCTCCTTCCGCTCCGCCAGTGTCATCGTCCCCTGCGGAATGGCCACCGCGGGACGCTCGACCTGGGGCGTCGCTCCGGTCTTCGGATCCTCGAGCCGGAAGACGTTGGGCCTGAGCGTCGCGAGCCACGGCGGTTTGCTCCAGGTGACCTTCGACAGGAGCTTGCCCGCGTAGACGGGCCGCGTGGCGACGAGTTTGCCGTCCTGGAGGGAAAACGCCACCGAGTCCGCAGACAGGCCGACGCCGATGCGGGCGGCCAGCCGCGCGAGCAGCTCCCTCTGGCGCGCCGTCACCGCCCCGAAAATCGCCTGCACCCCATGCTGGGTCGCCAGCTCCGCCAGCGCAGGTGTCCAGACCTCGCCGCGGTAGGGGGCCAGGGCGGGGTTTTCCAGGAGCCACACCCGGGCGGCCCCCCACTCCGCCAGCTGCTTCAGACCCTCGTCGGTGGCCTTGTCGGTGAGCCACACCGCTTCCGCCTGGCCGCCCAGCTGCCGCGCCAGGCGCGCGGCCTCGCCGAGCACCTCCCCCGTGACCTTCTTCGGGCGCCCGGCTCGATCATCTTCGACGATGCACCAGAACGCGCTCGCCATCGCTCTCTCCCCCTGCCCTCTAGATCGCCTTGGCGTCTTCTCTGAGCGATCGGACGAGTTCCTTCACGGCCTCGGCCGGTTCTCCCGGAATAATTCGCCCCGGGGGGCGCGGCGGCAGCGCCTCCAGCGCGACCACGAGGAGCTGGGCGCCGTCGGCCGCCAGGCCGAGATCGGCCGCCTTCACGTCTTTGATCTCCTTCTTCTTGGCCCCCATGATGCCCTTCAGGGTCGGGTAGCGCGGCTCGTTGAGCCCCTTCTGGGCGGAGAGCACGCACGGGAGCGGGATGGTGAAGATCTCGAGCGCTCCCTCCACCTGACGTCCGGCGCGCACGGACTTGCCGTCCTCCGAGATGGTCTCCTCCATGATCCAGGACGCGCAGGGCCACCCGAGCAGGTCGGCCACCTGGGCCGGCATCGCGCCCATGTCGTCGTCGATGGCCTGGCGGCCGAAGAGCACCAGCGGCGGCGCTTCCTGCTTGATCACCGCCGCCAGGGCCCGGGCCACGGTGAGGCTGTCGGCGTTCTCCCACGCGGGGTCCGAGAGGTGCAGCGCGCGGTCGGCCCCCATGGCCAGGCAGGAGCGCAGGGCTTCCTTGGCCCGCTCGGGACCCACCGTGACGGCGACGACCTCCCCCTGCCCCTGCTTCTCCTTGATGCGGAGCGCCTCCTCTAGGGCGTACTCATCGTAGGGCGAGACGATCCACGTGATGCCGGCGGTGTCGATCCCCTTCGGGTCCGCGCCGATCTTCACCTGCGTCGCGGTGTCCGGCACCTGCTTGACCGGGACGAGGATCTTCATGGCCTGACTCCTTCGTACGTGAGCTCCCGCGAGATCGAGAAGCGATCGCCGGGAATGAAGACGCGGTCGTACACGATGGGGGCGCCGGCCGCCGCCCACGAGATCCGCTCGGAGCGGAAGGCCGGAATTCCGGGCCGGCAGCCCAGCTCGCGGGCCTCCCGGCTCCGAAGGGTGACGGCGAACACCGTTTCGTGGGCTCGGGTGATTTCGATGCCAAGCTTGAAGCTGAGCGCGCTCCGCAGCGGGGTGACGGCCAGATCCGCCTTCGCCACCTCCTCGCCGATGCCGGCGGGGAGAAAGGAGCGCTGGTAGCTCATCGGATGCCCCTTCACAAGGCGAAGCCGATCCAGAACGAACACCGCCTCGCCGCGGCCAAGCCGGAGCCCCTGAGCCACCCGGCGGTCGGGCTGCCTGAACTCGCTCGCCAGGAAGCGGGTCTCGACGGCCTCGCCCTTGGCGGACAGGTCGCCCGCGAAGGTCCGGAGGTGGAGGATGTCGTAGTCGATGGAGGGGGACGCGACGAAGGTGCCGAGGCCGTGGTGGCGGACGATGAGCCCGTCCCGCTCGAGGAGCTCGAGCGCCTGCCTGAGGGTCATCAGGGTGACGCCGAACTCGCGCGCCAGCGCGCGCTGGTTGTCGAGGCGGGCGCCCGCGCTCAGCGCGCCGCCGCGAATCCGCTCGCGCAGGGTCTCGGCGATCTGAAGGTAGCGGGGGACGCGCCCGTTGACTCTCGCCATAGTGTTCTAGAACTCTGCTTCCCGCAGGAGAGCGCTCATCACCATGAGCGGAATCTCGTTGACGGGACAGGAACTTACAGCGGACAACCAGGGGTATTCTACTTTGCGGCGGGCGGGGGTGTCAAACACGCTAGACAACACGCTGAGGGCTGGGCCAGAAGCGACGGGAAGATAAGAAGCGCCGCCTTGCAGATCGCGGCAGAGCGCGGCGGGAGACGCAACCCGGGCGCTCTCCATGCGGCAAGGCATCCGCTGGAGCCTTGACAAGGCTAGCTATTTGTATGAAAATATACACGTAATTGTCTAAATTCATACAATACCTTGTAATGGCACAGTATAGGTTAGACAAACAAGGCCTCTGGACCATCCTGGAAGGATGGGACGCCTACCTTCCGCGTCGGGTGCATGTTGTGGCCTGTGGAGGAACGGCTCTGACCATTCAGGATCTCAAGGAGTCCACCAAGGACGTGGATTTCCTGGTACCGGAGGATGAGGCTTATATTGCCTTGATCCAGACAATTAAGAGGCTGGGTTACCGGCAAGCCACCGGCAGCGGATGGGCGAGAGATGATGGGTACATCTTCGACCTCTTTGCCGGGAAGACGATCTTTGTCACGGAGCTCCTTGAATCGCCGCTGGAGGAAGGCAACCACATCCCCATCAAGGCGTTCAAGAAGCTTTCTGTTAGCGCGCTGAACGACTATGACTTGATCATCTCAAAGATGTTCCGGGGAAGCGCGGTGGACATGGAAGACTGCTTGACCTTAATCCGCGCTAGAGGCAAAGCTTTCAACCTCAAGCGACTGGAAGAGAGGTACAGGGAGACGTCCGAGTACAACATAGCCCCGGAAAGGATGATAGGAAATCTCGATGCAATGCTCGACCGTCTTGGGAGAAGAGGATGAAGCCTAACGACTCGGGACTACTGGCTGCCTTAAGCCTATTTGGGTATCCGCTCTTTCAGGCGCAGGTCGATCCCAACGACCTACTCGCCTCCATGGCCCAGAGCGCGGATACCAGATTGCTCGAAGGCTTCCCAGTCGTTCTTGCCAACGCCCTCAGCGGCGGGGAGCCGAAGGTGGACCTAGCCAAGGCGGAAGCGCAACTGGGGGCCCTTGAGGAGCGAAAGCGTTTCAGGCAACTCGCGATGCTCTCTTTCTACCTCTTCGATCTCTATGGGCTTGGAGAACTCCGGCAGAGAGCCCAGGGCCAGCAGCTCCTCAAAGACGACGAGGGTCTCAAGAAGCGGCTGGTCGAGAACCGGCCGCTTAAGCTCCACGGCGACCGCGAGCTGGACCCTGAGAGGCTCAAGAGAACCTTCCTGGACTATGTGGTCAGGGCCAGGGAAGGCCGCTCCGGCGAAGAGAAGGCACGGCTGGGCGACGAGTTCCGTCGCGAGTTCTACCTATCGCTTCTATTTTCCCCTCGCCAAAAGGATCTGCTCTACAAGAAGCTGCGCGGAGAGCCGATGACTAAGACGGAGAGGGAGTACTTCTCACGAGTCGTCAAGAAAAAGCTGATGGCCCTGGCCGACCCGGATCTCTATCGGCTGGCGCAGAAGGCTCTCCAGGCATCATGAACCGTTGCCTTTGAGAAATTGCAACGAAAGATCGTTGAGTGGCGGCGGTATGGTCCATGGAGTGACCCGACGACACTAGGGATTGGAAGTCGGTCGTGAATTGATTGGCGAGGGAATGTCCATTCCTCCCGACCGCGAAATCCTGCTGAAGCTCGTGCAGGTGGAGTATGAGCTGTTGAAAGGACTTCAGGAGCTAAGTAAACAGCTGACCACCTTGGTGTTCGCCCTTAGCCTCAAGGGACTACTGACCCCTGAGGAGCTGAGTTCGGCGGAGAGGGAGTGGGGCGCGGGACTGGAGGTAGAGAAAGCACTCAACCGTGAAGTGGGACAAGCCTTCCAGGGACTACGCCAGATCGAAGAAGAACTCCGCGAACTCGGACGCGCACTACGATCTCGTCTTGAAGAGGCAGGGTGACGGTCATCGAGGGCGGTGATGAGGGCTTCCAGGGACAAAGCTGCTACGTTCACGGCCGCACAATCGAAGAGGTGGCCATTGGGGGGTTTCACCTGGAAACCGTTGGGCTATCTGTGGCTGCCGCCGCGCTTGGTCGCGTCAAATGATGATGTCCCCATTTTCTCCCCGTTTCCCTGCATTCCGACCCACGGACAATGCAACCCACTGACTTCTTGGGTCCTTACCTTCTAAACAGCCTAGTCTCTCTAGCCAGATCGTCACTTTTTTTCTTGAATAGGCTCTTGACCAATCCTAACCTGTTCCCAGCGATGCCTAAGCTCAAATGTAAGGAGGAAGAACAATGGCGGTCGATATGAAGGATGGCGTCGAGGGAAAAAGGTGTTCGAAATGTCGGGAATGGAAAGTGCTTACGGACTTCTACACGGACCCCAGCCACGGGAAGAGCCAGGGTGGAACACATTGCCAATGCAAGGTCTGCCAGCGGGAGGATCACAAGGCGCGTTACAGAGCCAGGACCCGCTGACCTGACTCGATAGACGATCTTCCATTTTCTTCCCGTCTCCCGATCTTCCCCCACGCCCCGACCCACGGACTGCCAATCCGAACCCTCACGGTAACTGATTGAATCTCAAGAGTTGGTCGGATCGTCGCGCGGGTCTCGCGCGGTTTTCCTAGTGACGCCAAACACGCTATACTGTGCGGGCCGGCATGCTCAGAGTCGAGGATCTCCACGTTTTCTACGGCGATATCCAGGCCCTTTGGGGCGTTTCCTTCGAGGTCCGCGACCGGGAGATCGTCACGCTGGTCGGCTCCAACGGGGCCGGCAAGACCACCACCCTCCGGACGATCTCCGGGGTGCTGCGTGCGGCTCGAGGGACGATCACCCTGGACGGCACGCCGATCGACCGGCTCCTCCCTCACGCCATCGTGGCGCGTGGAATCGGCCACATCCCGGAGGGGCGCCGCCTCTGGCCCGGGATGACGGTGCTGGAAAATCTCGAGCTGGGCGCCTACCCGCGCGAGGCCCGCCCGAGGCGCCGGGAGAGCCAGGAGTGGGTGTTCTCCCTCTTCCCGCTGCTCGCGGAACGGAAGACGCAGCTGACCGGCACGCTCTCGGGGGGCGAGCAGCAGATGTTGGCCATCGGCCGGGCCCTCATGGCGCGGCCGAAGGTCTTGATGCTGGACGAGCCGTCACTGGGGCTGGCCCCACGCCTGGTCGCCGAGCTCTTCCGCATCGTCGGCGAGATCAACAGCCAGGGGGTGACCGTCCTCCTGGTGGAGCAGAACGTGCATCAGGCCCTGGAGATCGCCCACCGCGCATACGTCCTGGAAACGGGCCGCATCGTGAAGGAAGGCGCGGCCCGCGACCTCCTGAACGACCCCGCCATCAAAGAAGCCTACCTCGGCCTCTAGCCCCGAAATGCCCGACACCGCCCGGACCCTGAGGGCGGCCGACGGCGCCGGCCTTGCCTACCGGCTCTGGCGGCCGGGCCCGCCGCGCCAGGTCCTCGTGCTGCTTCACGGTCTCGCCAGCAACATGACCCGGTGGTCGGAGTTCGTGGCCCGGACGACTTTGAGGGATTCCTGGGACCTCCTGCGGGTCGATCTCCGCGGCCAGGGTCTGTCCGTTCACCGCGGGCGCATCGGCATGGCCGAATGGTGCGGCGATCTTGCGGCCATCCTCGACGCCGAGGGCTATGCGCGCGCTGTCGTGGCAGGGCACTGCCTCGGCGCGAACATCGCCGTGGAATTCGCGGCCCGCTATCCCGGGAGGACCTCGGGGCTGGTTCTGATCGAGCCCATGCTGCGCGAGGGGTTGACCGGCTCCATGCGGCAGATCGCCCGGCTCCGGCCGCTGTTCGGGCCGGCGGTCTGGCTCATCCGCGCGCTGAACGCGCTGGGAATCCATCGCCGGCGGCTCCAGCCGCTCGACCTCGAGGAACTCGATCGGGAGACCCGCGCGGCAATCTCGGCGGGGGGACGGGAGGACGCCCTGCTGGAGTGGTACGCGTCTCCCTGGCTGGACCTGCGCACCACACCGAGCGGAGCGTACTTGCAGGCGCTGATCGCCGTGGGCGGCCGGCTCCCCGATCTGTCGGCCATCAGGACCCCGGTCCTGGCACTCCTGTCTACCGGGAGCACCTTCAGCGATCCGATGATCACCGAACGACTGCTGGCAAGGTTCCCGGACTGCCAAGTGGTCCGGCTGGACGCCCGGCACTGGATCCCCACCGAGCAGCCGGACGCGATGCGCCGGGCGATCGAGGATTGGTGCGGTGGGGCTACTTCTCGTGGGCGAGCTTCTGTGAAAACTCGATGAGGGTTTCCAGCTTCTGCTGGGCGGCACCGGAGTCGATCGCGTGGGCGGCCAGGCCCACCCCTTCCTTCAGGTCCCGCGCCCTCCCGCCTACTACCAGCGCGGCGGCGGCGTTCATCAGGACGATGTCCCGCTTCGGCCCGTCGCCGCCGCCGAGGATGTGCCGGATGATCTGAGCGTTCTCGGCCCGGTCACCGCCCTGGAGGTCGCCGATCGCCGCCCGGGACATGCCGAAATCCTCCGGGCTCACCCTGAAGCTCCTCACCACGCCCTCGCGGACCTCGGAGATCTGGCTCTCCCCCGTGTTCGAGATCTCGTCCAGCCCGTCCGCGCCATGCACGACGAAGGCACGGATGGTCCCCAGCTCCGCCAGGACGCGAGCCAGCGGCTCAGTGAGGGCGGGCGAATAGACCCCGATGACCTGGGCGTTGGCGCCCGCCGGGTTGGTGAGCGGGCCGAGCATGTTGAAGACCGTGCGGATCCCCATCTCCCGCCGCGCCGCCATCACGTGCTTCATCGCCGTGTGGAGCAGCGGGGCATAGAGAAACCCGATCCCGACCTCGTCCACGCAGCGCGCCACCTTGGCGGGCGGCAGCTCGAGGTTGATCCCGAGCGTCTCCACCACGTCGGCGGACCCGCACAGGGAGGAGACCGAACGGTTGCCGTGCTTGGCCACCTTCAGCCCCGCCCCCGCGACCACGAAGGCCGTCGCCGTCGAGACGTTGAACGTCCCCGCCGCGTCCCCGCCGGTGCCGCAGGTGTCGATCAGCATCTCGCGGTCCGTCCCGGTGAGGGCGGCCACTTCCTCCCCGTGGGTCTTCACCCGGACCGCCTTCTGGCGCATGACCTGGGCGAAGCCGATCAGCTCTTCGACGGTCTCCCCCTTCATCCGGAGCGCCGTGAGGAAGGCGGCGATCTGGGCGTTGGTCGCGGCCCCGGACATGATCGCTTCCATGGCCGCCGCCGCCTCGATGCGGCTCAGGTCCTTCTTGTCCATCAGCGCCCGCAGCGCTTCCGTAATGATCGGGCTGGTCATGCCGCCGTTCCCCCTTCAGCGCGGCGGGCGCCGAACGCGGCGACCGCTGCGAGAATCTCCTCGAATTGGACAGGCTTCGAGAGTACCGCATCTATCCCCTTGCCGCGAAGCTCGTCGGGCGAGAGCTCGACGCCCCATCCGGTGACCAGCAGCACCGGCACCGAGGGGGCCTGATCCTTCACGGCCCGAGCCACCTGCCAGCCGTTGACGCCGGGCATGGCGAGGTCGGTGAAGACGATGTCAAACGGCTCGGCCTTGAAGCGCCGGATGGCCTCGGCGCCGTCGGCGACGAGGACCGCCGAATGCCCCCCGGCGGCGAGGACGTCCCCCAGCACCTCCAGCACCGGCTGCTCGTCGTCCACCACCAGGCAGCGGAGCGGCGCCACGGGCTCGAGCGCCGCCGGGCGCGGGGGCTCCGCCTCGACCGTGCTCACCGGGAACGTCAGATGGAAGGTGGTGCCCTCGCCCTCGGCGCTCTCGACGCGGATCTGCCCCCCGTGGCGCGAGACGATGCCGTAGGTGATGGAGAGCCCGAGGCCCGTCCCGCTCGGACCTTTGGTGGTGAAGAACGGGTCGAAGATCCGGGGCTGGACGTCCGGAGTCATACCGGTGCCCGTGTCGCTGACGCTCAGCGAGACGGTCGTCTCGTCGGCCCGCGTGGCCAGGGTCAGCGTCCCCCCCTCGGGCATGGCGTCCACCGCGTTCAGGATCAGGTTGGTGAGAACCTCGCGGAGCTCCGCGGGATCCCCGGAGACCGACGGGACCGGAGTCAGATCCGTCGTGACGCGGATCGTGACGCCCCGGCTCTCGGCATCCTCCTGCCAGCGCGACTGGGTCACCTCGAGGGCGTCCTGGACCACGCGGTGGAGGTCCACCGCTACGAAGGGCTGGTCGCGCCGGATCCGGGCGAACTCCTGAATGCGCCGGACGGTCCGCGCGCCGTCGGTGGCGGCCCGCTCGATGACCTGGAGCCACTGCCGGAGCTTGGGATCCTCCACGCGCCGCATGAGCAGCTGGGCGCGCCCGAGGATGGAGGACAGGAGATTGTTGAAGTCGTGAGCGACGCCGGAGGCCATCTCGCCGAGCGCCCGGAGCTTCTCGGTACGGATGAGCTGGTCCTGAGCCGCCGCCAGCTCGCGGTAGGCGCGAGTGCGCTCGTCGAAGAGCCGCGCGCTCCGGATCGCCAGGGCCGCGAGGCCCGCGATGTTCACGAGCAGCCGCTCGTCGGCCTGGCTGAAGGCCTGGGCGTCGCTCCGGAGGATCAGCGCGCCGATGGTCGCGTCTCCCGCCACCAGGGGCACGCCGAGCCAGTGCGGGTAGCGGGTCGAGCTCTCCACGGGACTCACGCCCTCGCGCCGGCATTCCTCCACGTAGTCGTCCGTCCGGATCGACCGCCCCCGCTCGAGCACCCGGGTCACGAGCCGCCCGCCAAACGGGTAGCGCAGGGGGCCAGGGCGCTCCACGCCGTCGTCCATGCGCAGGACGGCCTCGATCTCGTGGGCGGCCTCGTCGTAGAGCAGGATCACCATGTTCCGCGCGTCCAGGATCCGGCCCACCTGCCGGTGAATGGCCCGGACCAGCTCCGCCAGGTCCAGCTGGCCGGTGACCGCCCGCGAGAGCTCGTGGAGCACCGACAGCTCCTCGAGCCGCCGCCGGTTGTCGTCGAAGAGCCGGGCGTTCTCCACGGCCACGCCCGCCTGGCTCCCCATCGCCTCGACGAGGGCGACCTCCCGTTCGGAGAACTCCCGCGTCCGGTCCCACCACACCGCGATGAAGGCGCCGATGACCCGCTCGCGGGCCACGATGGGCGCAAAGAGCTGGGCCCGGTGAGGCACGCCCGCCTTCAGGGAATCGGGGATGCGGGGGTCCTCGGGCACGTTGCTCGAGACCTGGACGCGCCGGGACCTGAACCCCTCGGCGTAGAACGCGCTCCCCTCGGGATCGATCTGGGCTTTCCGGATCGTGTCCAGCAGCTGGGGTGGGACCCGGTAGCCCACGACCGGCTCGAGCCGGCCGTTGGCGGGGTTGACCATCCACACCCCGACGGAGTCGCATTCGATGGTCCGGGCCACCTGGCGGAGGAAGTGACGGAGCAGCGGGTAGAGGTCGAGGGTGGACGAGAGCGTCCGGCTGACGCTGAGCAGCGTCTCGGTCTCGCGGAGTTTTTCCTCCGTCTGGCGCGCGAGATCGGCGTTCTCGAGGGCGAGCCCCACCTGAGAGGCCACGCCCTCGATGAGGCGGAGCTCGGCCGGGGTGAACGATCGCCCGGTGACCCACCAGACGAGGAAGAGGCCCCCCACGATCTCTCCCCGGACGGGGGTCGGGGCGAAGAGGACCGAATAGGGCGGCGCGTCGGCCAGCAGCTCCCTGGGGAACCAGCGGGGATCGTTGAGCCCGTCCGACGTCCACACGGGCTTGCGCGTCTCCCATGCCTCCTGGACAAGCCGGAGCTGCGCGATGGGAAACGGATTCTCGAGGAACGTCTGGAGGAGCTCCTTCGGCACGTGGTATCCGGCCATCGCCCGGAGGACTTCTTTCTTCGCGTCGAGGAAGTATGCCCCCACCATGTCGGCGCCGAAGGCGCGGCCGACCTCCCGCGCCACCTGCCGCATCATCTCCTGGTTCGGCAGGTTCTGCGACAGCACCTGGCCTACGGCCAGAAGCGTCTGGGTCTCCTCGAGCCGCCGGGTGGTCTCGGCGTACAGCCGGGCGTTGTCCAGCGCCACCGCGGCCTGCGCGACGAGCGAGCCGAGGAGCGCCTGGGTCTCGGGAGTGACCGGATAGGGCGAGGGCCGGTGCATCGTGATCGCCCCGAGCAGCCGGTCTCCCAGCATGATCGGATACGCGGTGAAATACCGGAGCCCGTGCCTCAGGGCCCACTGGCGTCGCAAGACGCGCGTGTCCTCCTGAAGGTCGGTCCACAAGATCGGCTCCCGCGTCTCCGCCACCCATCCCACACCGCCCTCGCCGAACGCCATGTCGTCCACGAGCCCGGCGGCCACCTCCGGGTCGCCGACGGTGACCGAGCGGCGGAGGCGCTGGCCCCCGGTCTCCACCACCCAAACGTGGGCCTGCGGCGCCTCGAAGAACGTGGAGACGGCCTGGGCGATGTTCCTCAGCACCTCTTCGACCTGGAGCGACGAGGAGACGAGCCGGTTCACGTCGTCCAGCGCCTTGAGGCGCTCGGCGTGCTCCTGCGCCTCGCGGTAGAGGCGGGCGTTCTCCAGCGCAATGGCGGCCTGGGTCGCGAAGCTGCCGAACGTCTCCAGGTCGCCCTTGGTGAAGCGCGGGGCGCCTTCTTCGCGGCTCACAGCGATCACCCCGAGGAGCCGGTCGTGGGACACGAGGGGCTGGGCCATCGCGTGGCCGATCCCGAGGAGAGGAATCCCGTGCTCCGCCAGGGACGCGGCGTACGGCGTACTCGAAAAGTCGTTCACCAGCAGTCCCTGCCGCTCGGCGGCCGCCGTGCCGGCCATGCCGACCCCCAGCGGGATGCGAAGGTCGCGGATCTGGGGCGGCATGGCGTACCAGGACTTGGGCACCAGCGTCCGGCTCGCCGCGTCGAGGAGGAAGACGACGCCGCGGGCTTCCAGCAGGGCGCCGGCACGCTGGATGATCAGGTCGAGCAGCCGGTCCGGGTTCAGCTCGGCGGTCAGCTCGCGCTCGATCTCGACCAGCGCCTCGACCTGGGCCCGGCGGCCCTGCTCGAGGGCGAAGAGCCGGGCGTTTTCCAAGGCGATGGCCGCGTGGTGGGCTAGGGACTGAAGCAGGCTCACTTCTTCCTCGCTGAACTCGTGCGCATGCCGCACCGCAACGGAAAGAGCGCCCAGGGCCCGATCACCGAGCAACAGGGGGGCGCCGGCCTGAGAGATCACGCCCTCGGCACGGTGCCGATCACGATTCACCACGCGAGGATCCTCCCGCAGATCGGGAATCACGATAGCCGTCCGGGTCGCCACGATCCGGCCCACGATCCCCTCGCCGATACGGAGCCGCATGACGCCGGTCAGGGGGGAAACGGACCCGGCGTGGGCCCGGAGGGACAGCGTCTCGCCGTCCTCGTCCACGAGCCAGAGCCGCGACACGCTGGAGCCGAAGAGCTCGACGGCCGACTCGACCACCCGCTTCAGGACCTCCTCGACGCTCAGCGTGGCGGTCAGGGTCCGGGTCAGCTCGCCCAGGGTCTCGAGGCGCTTTTCCCGGCGTGTGGCCGCCTCGTAGAGCTGGGCGTTGTCGAGCGCCACGGCCGCCTGGCCGGCCAGCGCGCTCAGGAGGCGGACCTCGGAGAAGGTGGGCGAATGGGGCTCCCACCAGTACACGGCCAGGACGCCATACGGCTCGTTCTTGATGAGGATGGGCACCGACAGCACAGCCCGGTAGCCTTCGCGGCTGACGAGGGAGCGGGTCTCATCGTTCAGGACGACGGCGGTGTCGTTCAGGATGTCCGGGGTCCAGGCCGGGGCCCGGTAGCGGATGGCCTTCCCCGATGTCCCCTCGCCCAAGGGCACGCGCAGCGATCGGATGAACTCCGGCGACAAGCCGATGCCCCGCTCGTAGGCCAGGACGCCGGCGGACGGATCCAGCTTGAAGATCCCGGCCGACCGCACGCCCAGCAGCGCCCGGGCCCGCTCGACGATCAGGTCCAGGACGCGCTCCACCTTGAGCGTGGAGCCCACGAGCCCGCCGACCGCGAGGAGGGCCTGGTGCTCGGCGGCGCTCCGCGAAGCCTCGTTGTAGAGCCGAGCGTTCTCGATCGAGATGGCCGCCTGGGTAGTGAAAGAGACGAGAAGCTCCAGTTCCTCCTTGGTCGGGCGATGCAGCCGCCGGGTCAGGATCGCGAGCACTCCGAGGAGGCGGTTCTGGAAGAGGAGGGGCACGCCGACGAACGACACGTAGCCTTCCTGCCGCATCCACTCCACGTTGACGGTCCGCGGGTCTTCGACCACCCGCTCGACCACCAGCGGCTCCCGCGTCTCCGCCACCTGCCCCGCCAGCCCCTCACCCACGGCGAAGACGGTCCTGCGCCCTCCGAAGGCCGTTCCGGCTATTCCGCCTTCCACCCGCAGGACGAGGCGGTCCTCCTCGGCGATCCAGAGCCGCACCGACGCGTCCGGGATGAGGCCGGCGGCAGCCTGAACGACGCCGTCCAGCACCTGGCTGAGGTCCAGGCTGGAGGTCACCGTCTGGGCCAAGCCGACGAGGCTCTCGAGCCGCTGGCCCTTCTCCCGCGTCTCGGCGAACAGCGAGGCCCGCTCCACCGCCACGCCGACCTGGTAGGCGACGGCCTCCATGAGCTGCATCTCTTCTGGGCTGAACTCGCGGGAGGCCGAGGAGACGAGGGCCATCACGCCCCACACCTCGCCCTTGACCGGGATGGGCAGGGCGAGCTCCGTCTGGAGCCCGCCGGCCGCCACGGCCGGGCGGGCGGTCCTGACGGCTTTGCCGAGCTGCGAGCCCTCGACGGGTCGCACCTTCACCCGCTCCGCCGCCTCCGGAGGCAATCCGCGCTGGGCGATCAGCGAGAGCGTTTCGCCCCCCTCCTCCAGCTGGTAGAGGGCCGCGACGTCCATCTCCGCGACCCGCCGCACGACCTCGAGGGTTTCCTCGGCTGTCGGGATGAGGTCAATCGTTCGGTTGACCGTGAGAGCGACGGCGTTGAGCGCTTCGAGCTCCCGGTTCCGGTGCCCAACCTCCACGCGCCAGCGCTGGAGCGAGTCGCTCATCTCGTTGAAGGCCCGGGCCACGTCGCCCAGCTCGGCCTCCCGGCCCAGCGGAACGGGAACGCGCGCATCGAAGTCGCCCGCCGCCACGCGCCGCGCGCCCTCGCCCAGCGCCTCGATGGGCTGGAGCACGCGCCGGGTCAGGATCCAGGTGGCCGCGAAGGTGGCCGAGGCTGCGAAGAGCACGAAGCCCGCCACCCACGTCCAGAGGAGGCCCTGGGTCGCGCGGGCATCGGCGTCCGAGGCCAGCAGCCAGAGCGTCCCGTCCGGCCAGCGGCCGACCGAGCGCATGAAGTACGAGGTCCCGCTCACTTCCACGCGGCCCACCGGCGCGGCGTCGGCCCACCGGACGCCCGCGACGCCGCCGGAGAGCGTCGTATAGATGGGCTCCCCGCCGGCCAGAAAGACGAGCTCCATGGGGAACGAGTTCGCGCCGAGCCGCCGGCCGATCGTCTCGAGCCGCCGGCCCACCACGACGGTCCCGAGGGCGCGTCCCTCGTTCACCACCGGCGCGGCCGCCAGGAGCAGCGGCACGCCGGACACGACGCGGACCGCGGCCACGGCGTCGACCGAGCCGGCCGGGAGGCGCAGGGGCGGAGCATCGGCCGAGGCGGGAACCCGGACGAGCGGAGCGCCCCGCTCGTCCACGACGACGATCAGATCGGCGACCCCGTCCAGCGTCAGCGACAGCATCCGGGGCGACGCGGCCCGGGCGAGCGTCGCCCAGTCGCTCTTCACGACCCCCTGAACGATCGTGGGGTCGCGCGCGAGGAGCCGGGCCTCCCGCCGGAGGTCCTCGAGGCCGCTCGCCACGAGAGCCGCGACGGCGCGGACCGATCCCTGGAGGGCGGCTTCGGTGGATTGGGAGAACCGGTCGGCGATGGACGGAACGCCCACCGCCGTCAGGACAAGGAGCGGGACGAGCACCGCGGCCAGCGAAGAGAGAAGAACTCGCGTCGACCAGCGCACGAGGGACGCCCTTCAGCCCGGCCTAGCGGCCCAGGTAGGCCTGCTTGATATGGCCGTCGGCCAGCAGGGTGTCTCGGGGCCCATCGAGAACGATCTGGCCGTTCTCGAGCACATAGCCCCGGTGGGAAAGCTGCAATGCCCGCAGCACGTTCTGCTCCACTAGCAATATTGCCATACCCCTGCGGTTTATTTCCACGAGATTGTCGAAGATCGCCCTGACCACGACCGGGGCCAGTCCCAGGGACGGCTCGTCCAGCATCAGGAGCTTGGGGCGGGCCATGAGCCCCCGGCCGATGGCGACCATCTGCTGCTCCCCCCCGGACAGAGTGCCGGCCAGTTGCCGCCGGCGCTCCCGGAGCCGCGGGAAGAGCTCGAATACCCACTCCAGGCTCTCGGCCTTGAGCGCCTTCGCGGCCCCGGCGCCGAGCTCCAGGTTCTCGAGCACCGTCATCGTCGGGAAGAGTTGGCGCCCTTCGGGGACGTGCGCGATCCCCCGGCCCACCACCTTCGACGATGAGAGCCCGTCCAGGCGGTCGCCTTCAAACTCGATCAGGCCCCGGCGGATCGGCAGGAGGCCGGAGATTGCCCGGAGCGTGGTGGTCTTGCCGGCCCCGTTGGAGCCGATGAGAGCCACGATCTCCCCCGGCCGGACCTCGAGGCTCGCCCCCCGGACGGCGGGCACCTGACCGTAGGCCACCTCGATCCCGTCAACCCGGAGCAGTGCCGGCATACTCCTCGCCCAGGTACGCCTCGATGACGCGGGGGTCGTTCGCCACCTGCGCCGGCGTGCCCTCGGCGATCAGCTGGCCGTAATTCAGCACGGCGATGCGGTGGGAGAGGTTCATGACGGCTCGCATCACGTGCTCGATCAGCAGGAGCGAGACGCCGCGCGCGTTGATGCCGCGGATCAGCTCGACGATGCGCTCGGTCTCCGCGGCGCTGAGGCCGGCCATCACCTCGTCCAGCAGGAGCAGGACGGGCTCCGTCGCGAGCGCCCGGGCCAGTTCCAGCCGCTTGCGCTCCGCCAGCGTGAGCTCCCCGGCGGGAACGTCGGCCTTGGCCTCCAGCCCAACCTCGTGGAGCACCTGGCGGGCCCGGGCCGCCGCCGTCTGAGAGGACGCCGTCCGCGCGAAGGCCCCCACCCGGACGTTCTCCAGCACGCTCAGGTGGGGGAAAGGCCGCACGATCTGGAACGTGCGGGTCAGCCCGAGGTGACAGATCTGGTGGGGACGGAGCCCGACGAGCGAGCGTCCCCGGAATTCGATCTCCCCCGAGTCGGGAGCGAGGAAGCCGGAGAAGAGGCTGAACGCGGTGGTCTTCCCCGCCCCGTTGGGGCCGATCAGCCCGAGCACCTCGCCCTCCGCCATGCTGAGGGAGAGGTCGGACACCGCCTGAAGCCCGCCGAACCGTTTGGACAGTGCCCGAACCTCCAGCAGGCTCATGGGTCTCGCGGCCGTTCGGGCGCGGGCTTCGCCCGCGCAACTCCCGGGGGGAGGTGTCGGAAGGGGGGCGGAGCCCCCCTCCGAGGAAGGCGGCGGAAGACACCCCGGAGGTACGGGTAGGCGCCCCGGGGAAAGAAGAGCACCACCGCGATGAGCAGCGACCCGTAGACGATCAGGTGAACGCCGGAGAGCCCTCCCCTGGCGAAATAGGTCCGGGAGACCTCGGCCAGCGGGCTCAGGATGAAGGAGCCCAGGACGGGACCCATGAGCGTCCCCGACCCGCCGACGATGGGCCGGAGGATGATCTCGACGGAGAGGGGGATCCCGAAGGCCGTGTTGGGCTGCAACGAGAAGAGATAGTTGGCGTAGAAGGTCCCCCCCACGCCGGTCAGGAACGCCGACAGGACGATGGCGGCGAGTTTCGTGCCGAAGGCGTTGACACCCAGCGCCTCGGAGGCATCCTCGTCCTCCCGGATGGCGGCCAGATACGCGCCCATCCGGCTCCGCTCGATGAGGGCCGCGATACCCATGGAAATCAGCATGAGCCCGAGGGCGACGTAGTAGTAGTACCGGTTATCGCTGAACTGGAACTGCCACGGATCTCCGCTGAAGGTGATGAAGAGGCCCAGCGCGCCTCCGAGGGCGTCCACATGAGACACGACGAGTCGGCAGATCTCCCCAAAGGCGACGGTGAGCAAGATGAAGTAGAAGCCACGCAGGCCGAAGCGGAAGCCGAGATATCCAATCACTGCGCCGAGGCACGCCGCAGCGGCGCCGCCGATGAGCATGCCGATCCAGGGTGACAGCTGGTAGGTCATCGCGAGGTAGGTGGAGGTGTAGGCGCCGATCCCGACGAAGGCCGCGTGGCCCAGGGAGATCTGGCCGCCGTATCCGCCCAGGAGGTTCCAGGCCTGTCCCAGGTAGGCGTAGAAGAAGATGAAGATGAACACGGTGAGCAGGTAGGACCCGAGGAACTGGGGCAGCGCCAGAAGCACCAGCAGGGCGAGGAGCATCAGCCACTTCACGTGGTCTTCCCCCCGAACAGCCCCTGCGGGCGGAAGAGGAGGATCAGGACGAGCAAAACGAAGCCGACCAGCTCCTTGAGGGACGGCACCAGCAGCACCGCTCCGAGGCTTTCCGCCACGGCGACGAGGAGGCCGCCCAGGAATGCCCCCAGGAGGCTCCCCATGCCCCCGATGATCACGATGTTGAAGGAGGTGACGGTCTGGGCGAACCCCGTGGCGGGCGAAAAGGGCAGGAGCGCGCTCATCAGGGCTCCCGCGGCGCCCACGCACGCCGCGCCGATGCCGAACGCCACCATGTAGATCCGCTCGACGTCGGCACCGATCACGAGCGCCCCATAGCCGTTGTCAGCGGCCGCGCGGATCAGCTTGCCCAGGTCGCTCCGGAAGAGGAACAGGTAGAGGGCGCACGACAAGGCCAGGGCGAGGCCAAAGGTGATCAGCCGGGCGACGTCCACGAAGATGGGCCCGAGCCAGACCGTGGCCAGGCCGTAGGCGGACTCGGTGCGGCGGGTATCGGGGCCGAAGACGACCAGGGCCAGATTTTCGAGAACGAGGGCGACCCCCAGCATCAGGAGGATCTGCATCTCGTGAGGGGCGTTCAGGACCCGGTTGACCAGCGCGCGCTGGACCACGACGCCCATACAGAAGATGGCGGCAGCGCAGAGGACGAACGACACGAACGGGTCCAGCCCGAGGCGGAGCGCCAGGACGAACGCGAGGTAGCTGCCCCAGACCATCATGTCGCCATGCGCGATGTTGATGACGCGCATGACGCCGAAGATCAGCGAGAGCCCCACGGCCATGAGGCTGTAGACACCCCCGAACAGGAATCCGTTCAGCGCGGCTTGCCCGATTAGCGCGAGCGTCATCGGCGCATAGAAAGCGGGCGCGGCGTCCGGTCCAGCCGGGACGGCCGCGCCCTGACGCGATCGGTGGCGATCGATCCCTCGACGATTATCCCCGTTCCCAGAACTTCGGCACGGGGAAGACCAGCTTGGCCTCAGCCGACTCCTTCGGATGCACCACCACCGGCCTCTGGCCGAGGATCTGGACCATGGCGGTGGACGCGCTGGTGGTGTCCCCCACCTCGTTGAAGCGGACCGGCCCCGCCGCCACCATGATGGGGTCCGTCATGTTCGTGGCGCGGATCGCCTCGACGAGGGCGTCGGGGTCCGTGGACCGGGCCCGCTCCAGCACATCCGCCATGATCAGGATCGCCTCGTAGGAGTAGCCGGAGTTGGTGTCGAAGATCTTGCCACCCGACCGCTTGGCGTACTCCTCGGCGATCTTCCGCGCCTTGGGGCTCACCGGATTGACCCACGGCACATTGTCCATGGTGTACTCGATGAGCTTCCCCAGCGCGTCGATCTGGCCCTTCTCGTAGAGCCCCGGAGCCCCCGGGCTGATCACACCGAGAATCTCCACCCGCTGTTTGGCCAGCTCGCGGAGGAGCAGGGTTGCGGAGGCCGGGCGGGTGATCGGGCAGATGATATCGGGCTTGGCGGCCTTGGCTTTGGACACCTCCGTGGAGAGGTCGGTGGGAACCTCCGGGAACGGGATCACCTCCACGATCTCGAAGGGGGCCCCCTGCTCCTTGTGCGCCTTGATGAACCCCTCCGACTGGGGCTTCCCGAAGGGATCGTTCGTGTACATGAGCACGGCGCGCTTGGGGGAGGTCCCCGTGGCCCTGAAGATCTCGTTCATGAACTGGATCGCCTTCCGGCCGAAAACGGTCGTGGTGGGGAAGTTGCGGTACACGTACTGGGTCTTCTGCTTCCCCTCCTTCACCGACTGGGCGACGTTGAGCGTGATCACGTCGGCGGCGGAGATGTCCACGAGGAAGGGGACTCGCCGCTGCTGGGCCACAGGGACCATCGCCATGGTGTGGCCGGAGTGGAACGCCCCCGTGAGCATCACGGCTCCCTCGTTGATCAGCCGCTCGGCCACAGCCCGGGCCACGTCGGGCTTCGTCTCCGAGTCGCCGGGGAGAAGCGTCAGCTTGGCCCCGCCCATGGACTTGATGCCGCCGGCGGCGTTGACCGCGTCCACGGCCATCTGGGCCCCGAGCCGGCACGCCTGGCCGATCTCGGCCAGCGGCCCCGTCACGGGGTGGACCGCGCCGATCTTGATCTCCTTCGGCTGGGCGCGAAGGATGGCGGGGAACCCGAGCGCCGCGGTGCCCGCCGCCACGCCGGTGGTCTTGAGGAAGGTCCGACGATTCACCATGTTCAGCCTCCTTGAGTAGGGATTGATGACGGCGAAAGGGGCTCCAGCATACAACCCGCCCCCGCTCCTGGCAAGGGTCGGGGCCTACCGCATTCCCAGTAGCTGCTGGGCGATCACCATCCGCTGGATCTGGTTGGTCCCCTCGTAGATCTGCATGATCTTGGCGTCGCGCATGTACCGCTCCACGGGAAACTCCCGCGTGTAGCCCACGCCGCCGAAGATCTGCACGGCGTCGGTGGCCACGTGCATCGCCGCGTCGGCGGCGAAGCACTTCGCCATGGAGGCCTCCAGGATGGACGCCAGCGCGCCGCGGTCCACGAGGCTCGCCACGTGATGCACCATGAGCCGCGCCCCGTGGACCTGCATCGCCATGTCGGCCAGCATGAACTGGATGCCCTGGAACGCGGCGATCGGCTGGTTGAACTGCTTCCGCTCCTTGGCGTAGCCGATCGCGGCATCCAGCGCCGCCTGGGCGACGCCGACGGCCGTGGCGCCCGTCATCGGCCGCGTGAAGTCGAGCGTCCGCATGGCGATCTTGAACCCTTCGCCCTCCGCGCCGAGCCGGTTCTCCACCGGCACCTCGCAGTCCTGGAGGTGGAACGCCACCGTCGGCGACGCGCGGATGCCCATCTTCTTCTCTTTCTTCCCCACGGCGAAGCCCGGAAACCCCGGCTCCACCAGGAACGCCGTGATCCCCTTGGCCCCCTTGCTCCGATCCACCGTGGCGAAGAGGGTGATCACGCCCGCGTTCGAGCCGTTCGAGCACCAGAGCTTCGTCCCGTTGAGGATGTAGCGGTCGCCCTTCCGCACGGCCGTCGTCTGGAGAGCGGCCGCGTCCGACCCCGCGCCCGGCTCCGACAGCGAGTAGGCGGCGAGGATCTCGCCGCCGGCCAGGCGCGGCAGGTACCGGCGCTTCTGCTCTTCCGTGCCGGCGAGGACGATCGGGTAGCCGCCGAGCGGCGTCGCGCCCCAGTTGGTGGCCGTGGCCGCACAGGCCCAGGCGAGCTCTTCGGCGACGAGCGACACGGCGAGCGCCCCCATCCCCGTCCCACCGTAGGCCTCCGGCACCCAGATCCCCATCAGCCCCTGCTGGGCCAGGAGCTTCATGATCTCTTCGGGATAGCTCTCCGTCTCGTCGTAGTAGGCAGCGACGGGCGCGATCTTCTCCCGCGCGATCTCCCGCACCAGGTCGCGCACCGCCCGCTGCTCGTCGGTCAGGTAGTAGAGCTGCTGCATCAGGGCTTGCCGTAGTCGTAGAAGCCACGCCCGCTCTTCCGCCCGAGGCGGCCGGCCATGACCATGCGCTTCAGGAGCGGCGGCGGCGCGTAGCGCGGCTCGCGGAACTCCTCGAACATCACCTCGGCCACGAACATCGTCGTGTCCAGCCCCACCAGGTCCAGGAGCGTGAAGGGCCCCATGGGGTATCCGCACCCGAGCTTCATGGCCTGATCGATGTCCTCGAGCGAGGCGAGCCCCGACTCGTAGACGCGGACCGCATCGAGGAGGTACGGCACCAGCAGTCGGTTCACGATGAAGCCGGTCGCGTCCTTGGTATCCACCGGCACCTTGCCGATCGCCTGGACCCACTCCCAGGCCGTCTTGAACGAGCGCTCATCGGTCAGGATCGTCCGCACCACCTCGACCAGCTTCATCAGCGGCACCGGGTTGAAGAAGTGGAGCCCCAGCACCTGGCCCGGGCGCTTGGTGGCGGCGGCCATGGCGGTGATGTTGCACGAGGAGGTATTGGAAGCCAGCACCGCGTGCGGGGGGCAGATCCCGTCCAGCTTGGCGAAGGTCTCGTTCTTGAGCGGCTGGTTCTCGGTGATCGCCTCCACCACGAGATCGCACGCCTTCAGGTCCTCGAGGCGCGTCGTGCCCGTGATGCGTCCCAGGATCGCGTCCCGGTCCTTCGCCTCGATCTTCGCCTTGGCGACGAGCCCCTCCAGCGTCTTCTTCAAGCCGTCGAGCCCCCTGTCGAGCAGCGCCTGGTTCGCCTCGACGACCACCGTCGGGAAGCCCGCCTGGGCGGAGACCTGGGTGATCCCCGAGCCCATGAGCCCGCAGCCGAGGACGCCAACGGTCTTGATCGCCATGGTCGGAGAACAGTCGGACGGCTACCGGCGCTCCAACGAGTTAGACCAAATACTCACGCATGGATCGAGGTGCCGGGCCAAATAACGAGCCAGACAAGGCCCGAGGGAGGAGCCGACCGGAGCGTACGCGGTTGTACGTGAGGATCGGCGACGACCGAGAACGCCGTATGGCGAAGTTAGTTGGCCCGGCATTAGCGGCGGCGGCCCGGCAGCGCTATGGGCGCGTGCAGGGTCCCCTCGGGGCAGGGATTCTTGATGATCACGTTGAGCGACGTCGTGCCGTACCGGTAACTGCCGTCCGAAAGCGCCTCCCACCCCGGCCCGGACCGCGCGACCGGGGGGTCACGCAGCGATTCCTGGAACGCGGTCTCAGGTTTTTCCATCGGGAGCGCGAGCAAGTTCAGGATCAGCGGGGCGTTGAGGGCCGGGCGCGCCTCCTCGGCCCCCAGCGGCCACGCGGTGCCGGCCAGGAGCCCGACGAGCGCTACGGCACCGACGAGCATGCGGCTAGTCATAGACGATGAGGGAGTGCAACGGGTACTGTTTGATCTTCTCCCGTCCCTTGAGGAACGCCAGCTCGATCAGGAACGCGACGCCCACCACGTGGCCCCCCAGTTGCTGGATCAGCCGGAGGGTGGCGGCCATGGTCCCCCCGGTGGCGAGCAGGTCGTCCACGGCCAGCACCCGCTGGCCGGCTCGGATGGCGTCCTCGTGGATCGCCAGGGCGTCCCGCCCGTACTCGAGCTCGTACTCGACCTCGATGGTTTTCCCGGGGAGCTTGCCGAGCTTTCGGACCGGCACGAAGCCCGCGCCCAGCTCGGCGGCCAGCGCCCCGCCGAAGATGAAGCCGCGCGACTCGATCGCCACCACCAGCTCCACGCGCTCCTGGATGTAGCGGAGGGCCAGCTGGGTCACGACGTACTTGAAGGCCTGGGGCTCCCTGAGCAGCGTGGTGATGTCCTTGAAGAGGACGCCCTCGGTCGGGAAATCCTTGATGTCCCGGATCTTCGACTTCAGATCGGAGAGCTCCATGGCCGCGGTTGATATTACCGCCACCCGCGTGCGCACCGCAACCTCAAAAAGGACCGAAGCGGGGCGCTAGGGCAAACTCCTCACGCGGTCGGGCAGCTCGGCGAAGTGATGCAGGACGAAATCGGCCCCGGGCGCGGGGGAGCCGCCGCCAGCCCGGAAGTGGCCGACCCGCATGCCCACGGACCGGGCCCCGGCCACGTCGGCGCCGGCGTCGTCGCCGACGTGCAGGGCGTGCCCCGGCTCGGCGCCGGCCCGGCGGAGCGTCCCCGTGAAGATCGCGGGGTGTGGCTTCCGATAGCCCACCTCATCCGAGTAGGAGAGCACCGTGAAGTAGCCCAGGAGACCGTAGTGGTCGAGCACCTTGCGGAGCACCACCCCCGGCGTCCGGCCGGTGTTCGAGATGATGCCGAGCGTCACGCCGAGCTCTCTCAGGGCGGAGAGCGCCTCCACGGCACCGGCGACGGGCCGCGGCAGGAGGCGCAGGACCGGGGTGATGTAGGCCGCCACCGCCTCCTCGAAAAGCTCGGGAGACAGGTCCGCCGTCACGCCGGGTGCGGCCAGCTCCAGGAAGATCTTCACCTGCTCCCGGTACGGAGGGTCGCGGTGATTCGCCCAGAAGCGATCCGTGAGGGCAATCCCGGAGGCCTCGTAGGCGGCTTCCAGGTCTTCCGGACGGGTCGGACGCCCGACTCGCGCCAGCACCGAGGCGGTCCCCTCGAGGCGGAGCTCCTTCCCGCGCTGGAGGTTCTCGGGGGTATCGATGATCAGGGTCTGCCAGAAATCGAAGGTGACGACCTGGATCACGGCAGCTGCGAGAGCGCGGCCGGGAGATCGCCCAGCTGCCGGATGACGGCGTCGGGCTTCCGGCGGAGCGCCGCCGGGGGCGTCGCGGTCACCTGAATCGCGCGCATGCCCGCGCCCTGAGCGCCCTGAACGTCGAGCACGGGATCATCTCCCACGTGCACCGCCTCCGCGGGGGCCAGGCCGATCTGGCGCAGCGTGAGGTGGAAGATCTCCGGGTCGGGCTTTCTCACGCCGCACTCGTCCGAGAAGGTCAGGAGCTTGAAGGGCGCCAGCAGGCCGTAGCGGTCCAGGACCTTCCGCAGGACGACGCCCGGCGTGCGCATCGTGTTGGCGATGACGCAGAGAATCGTCCCCTGGGCGGCCAGCGCCGCGAGCGCCCCCCCGGCGCTCAGGTCGGGGGTGGGCGGAACGAGCAGGGCCGGGTTCGCGTACGCCTGGACGAGGGCGGCCAGGGCCCCCGAACCGAGGCGGCCCGGCAGCCCGGGCTCCACCGCTTCGAGGATCGCCGCGACGTGCCCCTGGACCGACACGTCCTTGCACGTCCGCCAGAGCCTTCCGAGGAACCGCCCCGACTCTTCGTAGGCGCGATCAAGGGCTTTCGGAGTCACCGCCAATCCCGCGGAGCGGAGGATGGTCTCGAAGTCCATCAGGCGCTTCTGCTTGTAACGGTTGTCGCTCGACGGGGGATCAAACATCAGCGTCCCCCAGAAATCCACCGTGACCGCGCGGATCATGGCCCTAGCGTCCTCGCGAGCCCGGCCGGCGCCTGCCCTCGCTCCCCTGGCCTTCGGCGGTCACCCTGCGGTGGCGTCATCGGCGGAACTTGGGCGGGCGCTTCTCGAGGAAGGCCGTCATCGCCTCGCGGGGCTCGTCGGTGGCGAAGCAGGTGGCGAAGGCGTTGATCCCGTACGCGATGGCGGTCCGGAGGTCGGTCTGGCGCCAGCGGTTGATCAGCTCCTTCTGGGCGCGCACGGCGGTGGGCGCGCAGGCCAGGATGCGCTCAGCCAGCTCCCGCGTCGCGGCCTCGAGCCGGTCGGGCGGCGCCACGCGGTTCACGAGCCCCCACTCGAGGGCCTGGTCGGCGGTGATCATCTCCCCGGTCAGCAGGAATTCGGCGGCGCGGCCCGGCCCGACGAGAGCGGGCAGCAGCGCGGCCTCGATGACCGAAGGCACGCCCACCTTGATCTCCGGCAGCCCGAGCCGCGCTTCGGTGGAGGCGGTCCTGAGGTCGCACGCCATCACCAGCTCGAAGCCGGCGCCCAGGCAGTAGCCGTTGAGCATGGCGATCACCGGGAAAGGCGCCTCATGGACGGTGCGGATGGCTTCGTGGAGCGCCGTGATCAGAACCTTGGCTCCGGCCACGTCAAGGTCCTTCATCACCCGGACGTCCATGCCGCCGGTGAAGGCCCGGCCGCTGCCGGTGAGCACGGCGAGCCGGACGCCTGGATTTCGCGCCAGCCCGTGGAAGGCGTCGCGGAGCGCCTGGATCAGCTCCAGGACGATCAGGTTCAGGGGCGGCCGGTTGAGGGTGACCCACGCCGCGCCGTCCCGGTTCTCGACCCGGAGGATGGGCTCGGTCACCGGGCCTTCAGCTCCCGCGGCGTGATCTCGTCCACGTTGAGGCGACGAAGTCGGCGACCCACTCGTTCACGGCGTCCCGCCACTCGATCTGGGGGAAATGGCCGCAGCGCTGGAGCCAGCGCAGCTGCGCCCTGGGCAGGTGGCCGGCGACCGTTTCGGGGTGCACGGGGGGAACGATGCGATCCTGCCGCCCGTGGATGAGGAGAACCGGCGGGGACAGGGAAGCGAGAGCGCGCCGGTAGCGATCGCCCTCGGCGACGAAATCCGCCCTCACGCTCCTGAGCGTCGAGAGGAAGGCCGCGCGCCCTTCGGGGCTCACCCGGATGGGATAGCCGGTCCGCACCAGGAAGTCCACCTCCTGGGGGCGGGGTTCGGCAAAGCACCGGGAGAGCGCGGCCCTCAGGAGACCCGGCCACATCAGCCCTCCGATGAGCTCGCCGAGGCCGGGGGCGGCGAGCAGGCGGTACACCCAGGAAACCCGGTAATCGAATCCGGGCACCACGCCCCCGACCAGGGCCAGGCACTCCACGCGCGACGGATAGGCCAGGGCGTACGCCACGGCCACCGCGCCGCCCATCGAGTGGCCCACCAGCGCCAGGCGATCGAGGCCGAGCCCTCGCCTGAAGCCCTCGATGGCGCGGGCGAAGAAGGCGAGCGGATAGGGGCCGGGGGGCTTCGAGGAGAGACCGAAGCCGGGCAGGTCCAGGGCGATCGCGGTCGCGTGACGGCCCAGGGCCGGCAGGTTGTGGCGCCAGACCCCGCCGAATCCCCCGAGGCCGTGGAGCAGGAGGATGGGAACGCCGTTCCCCTCGCTCACATAGTGGAAGGTGAAGCCGTCGAATTCTCCGCCGCGCAATCGGAGGTCGGGCATGAATCGAGTATACGAGCAGGGTCAGGACTCGACAAGCGGATCGCCGTCGAGCAGGCGCGAGAGCGAGTCCCGGAAGGGGAAGAGGCTGAAGATGCCACCGGTATGGAGGAAGCAGACGCGGGGGCCAAACTCCTTGGGGTCCCGGGCCAAGTGGTCGAGGAAGCCCAGAAACGCCTTCCCGGTGTACACCGGATCCAGCACGATCCCCTCCTCCCGGGCCAGCTGGATCAGCGTGTCCAGCTCCTCCTTCCGGCTCGCTCCGCGACCCTTCCCCTGGTAGCCGTCCAGCAGGTGGACGGCCTTGGGGGGCTCCACCGCCAGGCCGAAGCGCTCGGCCGCCCGGGCGATCGTGGCTCCGACGTAGTTCCGCACCTGGGCCGCGGGATGGGCGATCGGAACTCCTACGACCTCGGCCGAGAGCCCGGCCAGCTGCCTGCCCATGAGCAGGCCCGCCTGGCTCCCGCCGCTGAACGCCGTGATCACGAGCGTGTCGAAGGCCGGCGCGCCCTGCCTCCACTGTCCCGCGATCTCGTGGGCGCACTCCAGGTACCCGATGGCGCCGAGCTCGGTGGCGCCGCTCTCCGGAATGACATACGGACGTCCGCCCCGGCCGCGGACCGCGTCGCTCAGCCCGGCGAGAACGCCCTCGATCCGGGCGAACTCCTCGGGCGCGCAGTAGACGACGTCGGCGCCGAGGAGTTTGCTGAGCAGGAGGTTCCCGTCGTAACTGGCCGGCTTGTCGCCCTTGAGAGCCAGGATGGCCCGAAGCCCGAGGCGCGCCGCCACCGCCGCGACCGCCCGGCAGCAGTTGGACTGGAGCGTCCCGCACGTGATCAGCGTGTCGGCGCCCTGGCTCAGCGCCTCGCCCACCAGGAACTCGAGCTTCCGCACCTTGTTGCCGCTCTCGAGGAGGCCGGTCAGGTCGTCCCGCTTGACGAAGATCTCGACCCCGAACCGGCGGGACAGCCGCTCCAGCGGGAGAATCGGCGTGGGCAGATTCGCCAGAAGGGTCCTGGGCAACTGCCTCATAGCGTCATCTTGTCAGCGGAGCAGGTCCGGGGGCAAGTCTTTTCGGGCTCGACGCCCTGTCTTCCACGCCGCCTTCAGGGCCTCGAAGTCCCCGGCGGGCTGGCCCAACAGACGCCGCACCATGAGGGCATTCAGCGCCGGGTAGTCGCGGTTGTTGTTGTTGAAGACGACGAAGACCCGCTTGGCCTTGGCCCCGAGGATCCGCGCATCCCCGACCAGCTCGACCAGCTCGTCCTCCGAGTAGAGGTAGTCGTACTTCGCCTGCACCGAGGGCTCGTCGCCGTGAAGCTGAGCCAGCCACCCGGCGGCGTTCCTCCCGTGGAGGCGGAGGATCGCCGTGCCCGTCGTGGCCTCCACGACCCGGGGGATGGCGTTCGGCGTCGGCGGCGCGTCAACACAGACCGCCGCGAGCTTGGCTTTGGCCAGCGTGTCGAAGACCTCCCTCGCGTGCGCCGGGATCCATGAGCGGTCGCGGAACTCCACGGCCACCGTCCAGCCGGGCAGGCGATCTCGCAACGTTTCCAGGTAGGCCAGAGCGCCGTCACTGTACCGCACCCACGGGGCCAGCTGAAAGAGGATGTAGCCGAGGCGCTCGGCCTCGGCCAGCGGCCTGAGCGCCTCCCGGAAGAGCGTGAAGCAGCGATCGAGCGCCTCGGGGGGAAGGGCCGAGCGGTCGATCTCTCCCCGCCGGGTGGTCTTGGGAGCGGCGGGGAGCATGGCGCGGAGGTCGGCGGGGAGGGACTCCGCCCGCGGATGGTGGCCGGTCATCAGCGAGTACGCCTTCACGTTGAAGAGGAACCCGGGGGGCGTGCGCTCGACCCAGAGGGCCGCGTTCCGGGCCGAGGGGAGCGCGTAGTAGGAGGAGTCCACCTCCACGGTGTCGAAGGCGGTGGCATAGTAGCGGAGGCGCTCTTCCGCCGACATGGAGCGGGCGGGATAGAACTCTCCCTCTTTGATCAGGGACGGGTCCGTCCAGGAACAGATGCCGACGCGGTACTCGGTCAATAACTGACGAAGCGCTTCAGGTTTTTGAGGTAGTAGCCCAGGGCGACCGCGACGCCCGCGGCGCCGACGCCGATCAGCAGGTTCTCCACCGCGCCCGTCCGCCGGTAGGCCAGGAACTCCCAAACCGCGAACCCGGCCCCGAAGACGACGGCGGTGCCAATCAGAATCCGGTGAAAGATGATGAGGAACATCGCCTAGCCGCCGGCGGCGCGCCTGGAGCGCCACCCGTCCACACCCAGCACCCGCCCGGCGTGGCCCAGATAGAGGAGGAGGATCAGGGCGATGAAGACCTTGTCGAGCCCGGCCTGGGGATTGGCGAAGCCCTTGGCCGACAGATAGTTCAGGACGAGGAAGAGGGCGACCAGACAGGAGGCCCGCGTCCAGAGCCCCAGGAGCAGGCCGATCCCCACCGAGAGCTCGGCGGCCGCGTCCAGCCAGGCGAAGAGCCGGAGGTTCGGGATCACCACGTCCGACAGGAACACCTTGTACCAGTTCGGGCCCGGACCCGCGAGAAAGAGGTTGAGCGAGCTCAGCAGCGCGTCCGAAAAGAGAAAATTGCGCTGGAAGATCTTGATCAGCGCCGCGCTCAGAAACCAGTAGCCGGTGAAGAGCCGCCCGATCAGAAGCCCAAGGTCGAGCCTACTCATGGCCTCCAGCCGAACGATATCACATCTCTCCTCGGACTTCTTCGTTGACAAGGCGCGCCCGAAGGCTTAGGGTTGAAGGGCTCCGAGACGCTCGCGACCGGGTCTGGGGAGCAAGGAGCCATCGTTGCTGAAGATCGAGGTCTTCGACAACCAGATCGAGCCCGCCCTGAAGGCCCTCAAGAAGGAAATGCTCAAGGGGGGGATCTTCAAGGAGATGAAGCGGCGGGCATATTACGAGAAACCCTCGGTCAAGCGGAAGCGCAAGCAAGCCGAGGCCCGAAAGAAGCGCCGGAAGGCGCTGAAGCGCTCCCAGGGCGACTTCGACTAGTGCCGTGCCGATAACCGGAGCCTTCCACCACGCAGCGATCGCGCTCGCCCAGACGATCGGATTCTCCCTGGAGGAGCGCCAGATCGTCCTGGACCTCCTCAAGGGCGTCACGACGCGGGGGCAGTCGGTGGACGAGCTCCACGCCGCGGTCCTGGCGCGGCTCGGCCGCCGGGACTTCCGCTGGCCCGAGTTCGACCGCTGGCAGGCCTTTTTCGCGGAGCGCTGGAAGTTCCCCCCACTCTGGGACGACTTGAAGAAGGCCCCCGCCCCGCGGAGCGCTCCCCAGGCCCGCGACGCCTACCAGGAGCAGAAGCTCTACCTCCTCCTCCACTGGCTGCAGAGTCTCGAGACGACGCGCGCCCAGAGTCGCCTCGCCCTCGCCCGGTATGCGCAGCGGGGCATCCGCGCGGAGATCGCGCGGCAGGGCGATGGCGCGCCGTGCCCGGTCTGCGATCCCATGAACGGGCGCCAGGTGGCGGACAACGCCCACGACCTTCCGCCGTTCCACCCCGGCTGCCGGTGCCTGGTCCTGGGGATCAGCGAGACGGGTCCCTCACCGGCCGCCCGGAGGCGCCGCCCGGCCGTCCGGATCGACACCCCCGGTAGAAGGAACGGCCGCCGGGCCGCTCGTTAGAAATACTCGAACGCCGACTCGCCCGTCTCCATCCGGAGGCGGAACTGAGCCATGAAGAATCCCGCTTCGGCCATCACCAGGTCGCGGTCCTCCGTCCGTGGCCGGACGAGGAGCTGCGGGATGTGGGCGCAGGCGGCGGCGCCCACCAGCGGCACGTCAGCGCGCTTCTGCCGCCCTGATCAGCGCGCGCACGTTCGCCGGGGTGAGCGGGCAGGCGGTCACACGCACACCGAACGGGGCCAGGGCATCCTCGACGGCGTTGGCGATGGCCGCCGGCGGCGAAATCGCTCCGCCCTCCCCCAGCCCCTTGACGCCCAGGGGGTTCCGCGGGGAGAGACATACCTGGTGGTGCGTCTCGATGAACGGCAGGTCCCCTGCCGTGGGAAGGGGATACTCCATGAAAGTTCCGGTCAGCAGCTGGCCGGCCTCGTCGTAGCGCAATTCCTCCCAGAGCCCGCCGCCAATCCCCTGGGCCACGCCCCCGTGGACCTGCCCCTCGACGAGCACCGGGTTGATCACGCGGCCGCAGTCGTGCACCACGACGTACCGGAGGAGCCTGACTGCCCCCGTCTCAACGTCCACCTCCACCAGCGCCACGTGAACCGCGCTCGAGTACGTGACGGTCGGGACCGTGTAGTAGGTGGTCGCCTCGAAGTCCAGATCCCGGGCATCGGGCCGGGCGAAGCTCGGCACGGTGGACTGGACGACACGGGCCAGCGTCACCGCGGAGGTCGGCACGCCCCGCACGAGCACCTTCCCATCCTCGATCTCGATGTCCTCCGGGCTCGCCTCGAGCAGTCCCGCTGCCACCCTGCGCACCTTGTCGCGCAGCTTTGCCGCCGCCGCCGCAATCGCGTTGCCCGCGAGGACCGTGCTCCGGCTGGCGAAGGTTCCGACACCGAACGGGATGGCTGCAGTGTCTCCGCCAACCACAGTGACGGCCTCGATGGGCACGCCCAGCGTGTCGGCGCAGATCTGGGCGAACACCGTCTCGTGCCCCTGCCCCTGGGAGGCCGCGCCGGTGCTGACGATCACGCCGCCGGTGGAATCGAGGCGAACCACCGCCCCCTCGTACGGCCCCACGCCCGTTCCCTCGACGTACGCCGAGATGCCGATCCCCCGGTGGACGCCGCGCGCCCGGAGGCGGGGCTGCTCCTGCTTGAACCCCTGGTAGTCCACCGCGGCGAGGGCCGTCTCCAGCGCTCCCGGAAAATCGGCGCTGTCGTACACGAGGGGCTGGCCGTCCCGGTAGAGCAGCCCCACGTCGTACGGAAGCTCGTCGGGCCTGATGAAGTTGCGGCGTCGCACCTCCGCGGGGTCCAGCCTCAGCTCGCGCGCCAGGAGGTCCACGGCCCGGTCCATGACGAAGACGGCCTCCGGGCGCCCGGCGCCGCGGTAGGGCGCGTGGGGCGTCTTGTTCGTCATTACCACCTTGGCGTCCACGGCGAAGTTCCGCACCCGGAACGGGCCGAGGAAGTGCGCCACGGTGTTGTATGGCTGGACGATCCCCCAGGGGTTGTACCCGCCCTGGTCCAGGAGGAAGCGATCCCGAAGCGCCAGGATCGTGCCGTCGGCCGTCCCCGCGATCTCGACCTCGTGGATCTGCTCCCGGGAGTGGATGGCCGCCACCATGTGCTCGCGGCGGGTCTCGATCCACTTCACCGGCCGCCCCAGGTGCCAGGCCACCACGGGGATGAAGACCTCCTCGGGATAGATGGTGGCCTTGGTCCCGAACCCGCCGCCGACGTCGGGCGCGATCACGCGCACCCGGTGGGCCGGCAGCGACAGCGCCCCGGCCAGGAYGCCCTGGATSTGGTGGGGAATCTGGGTGGAGTCCCACACGSTGAGGAGCCCATCGCGTCCGCGCGGGTCCGCCACCACGCCCCGGCACTCCATCGGCATTCCCGCGTAGCGCTGAACCCTTAGGGTCTCGCGCACGATCACGTCCGCGCGCCGGAACGCGCCTGCCACGTCGCCGATGGCGTGGGTGAAGGACGCCCCCACGTTGTCGCCCCACCCGGGATAGAGCAGCGGGGCGCCGGGGACGAGCGCGGCGCGGGGGTCGGTGACGACGGGGAGCGGCTCGTAGTCCACGGCGACGAGTTCCACGGCGTCCTCGGCCACGTACCGGCTCTCCGCCACCACGAGGGCGACCGGCTCGCCCGCGTAGCGGACCGTGCCGGACGCCAGGGGGAGCTGAGCCGCCACCCTCAGGCTGAAGCCGACGCGCGCCTGGAGCGCCGGCGGGGGCATGCCGGAAACCGGGAGCGGCTTGAGCCACGCCTTCAGATCGTCGAAGGCGAACACGGCGACAACGCCCGGAAGGCGCAGCGCCGCGTCGGCCCGGATGGCGCCGAGGCGGGCGTGGGCGTGGGGGCTCCTGACCACGGCGGCGTGGAGGAGACCGGGGAGCTTCAGGTCGTCCACGTAGGTTCCCCGCCCACGGAGGAGCCGCGGGTCCTCCCGGCGCTTGACCTCCGCCCCGATGTACTTGGCGCCCATATAGCCCCTGGAATCCTTGCTTACGGCGACAGGATTGTCAATGATGGCGGGGTGACGACCGATCGGGAGTCGCTCGCCAACCCGCGTCTCTGGCTCGCCTTCGCCACGATGCTCCTCACCTCCGGAATCCCCAACGCCTTCCCCGTTTTCTTCCCCGCCCTCCTCGAGGAGTTCGGCGGCTCGCGCGGGGCCACGGCGGCCACCGCCTCCCTCTTCTGGCTCCTCGCCGCCTTCCTGGGCCCGCTCTCCGGCCACTGGATGTCGCGCTGCGATCCGCGGCGCATCCTCTCGGCGGGCCTGCTCGCCGTGGCCACCGGCCTGGCGCTCGGCACGCGGGTAGGCTCGCTTTCCGCCTTCCTCGTCGTCGTCGGCGGGTTCGGGGGAATCGGCCTCGGGCTCACCGGCATGGTCGCCCACGCGCCGCTGATTTCCCACGACTACAGCCGCCGCCGCGGCCTCGCCACCGGCATCGCCTTCTCCGGCTCGATGCTGGCCTACACGCTCTCCCCCGGCATTCAGTGGGCCATCACCGCGCTGGGCTGGCGCGGCGCCTTCGGCCTCTACATCGCCGCGCTGGGCGCGCTCCTGCCGCTGATCTGGTGGATCCACCCGGGGCGGCTCGCCGCCGGGCGGGGAGCCGCCCCCGTGCTTCCCCAACCGGGGGTCGTCCCGCTCGTGGCCTCTATCCAGTTCTGGAGCCTGCTCGTCGTGTTCGCGCTGCCGCCCCTCATCGGCTACCTCGCCATCACGCAGCACGCCCTCTACTTCAAGGCCGTCGGGCTCTCGGCGGCGGAAGCCTCCTTCCTGCTCGGCCTCGGAGGGCTGCTGGCGGCGGGGGGACGGGCGCTGGCGGGATGGCTCGCCGATCGGATCGGGGGAGCGCCGGTGGGATTTCTCTCCTTCACCTCGACGCTCCTCGGACTCCTCTTCCTGCTGGGCACGGAGGCGTGGCCGTGGCGCCTCCTGGCCTACGCCTACGTCCTCTTCATGTTCCTGCCGATGGGGTCGCGCGCGACGATCGTGGCGGTGCTCGTGAGCCGGATCGTTCCGGCCGAGCGGTACGGCCTGGTGTTCGGCCTCCTGGCAGTGGGAAACGGCCTCGGCGCGGCGCTGGGGCCGTGGCTCTCGGGGTTCCTCTACGACGTGACGGGGAGCTACGCCGCGATCTACCTGGTGGCGGTCGGCTTCACCCTGGTGGCCGTCCTCGCCCTCCTCGTCTTCACGCTGAGCGCCCGCCGGAGGGCTACCTGACGGCCTCGGCCAGCTTCGCGTAGCGGTCCAGGAGCGGGAGGATCGTGTCGCGATCGGCCGAGGGCAGCGCCAGGAGCGCCCGCGCAACGCCCATCCCCTGATACGCGCGGAGCGCCGCCTCCTCGGGCTTGGCGCCGAAGAGCGAAACGGAGATCGACGCGGGCTCGCGCCCGGCCTTCTCGGCCCGCGCGCGGAGATCGGCGATGCCCGCCGCCAGGTCGCCGGCGCGGGCCGCGATCGGCATCCAGCCGTCGCAGAAGTCCACCACGCGCTGGCGGGCGTTCTCGGTGTTGTTGCCCAGGAGGATCGGCGGGTGCGGCTTCTGCACCGGCTTGGGATAGGCCCAGATCGGGTCGAAGTCGACGAACTCGCCGTGGAACTCCGGCTCGTCTTTCGTCCAGATCTCCTTCATGGCGAGGACGCGCTCGCGGAGCAGGCGCCAGCGCTGCTTGAAGTCGGTCCCGTGGTTTTCCATCTCCTCCCGGTTCCAGCCCCCGCCGATCCCGAAGATGAAGCGCCCCCTCGACAGCAGGTCGAGGCTGGCAACCTCCTTGGCGAGGGTGATGGGGTCGCGCTCGATGACCAGGCAGATCCCCGTCGCGAGCCTGAGGCGCGTGGTCGCGGCCGCGGCGCTGGCCAGCGCCACGAATGGATCGAGGGTGTGCCAGTACTCCTTCGGCAGGTTGGGGCCGCCCGGCCACGGACTCTTGCGGCTCTTGGGGATGTGGGTGTGCTCGGGCAGGAAGAGCGACTCGAAGCCTCGTTCCTCCGCGGCCCGCGCCAGCTCATCCACACGGATCGCGTAATCGGTCGCAAAGATGTACACGCCAACTTTCATGCGGCTTCTCCTGGGAGATCGAGAGGCGCATAGTAGGGCTTGCCCGCCAGCGTCTCCACCTCCTTTTTGAAGTTCGTCCCGTAGTATTGGTCGGCGTCGGACAGGGCCCAGGCCTGCCGCTTGTAGCACCAGCTCTCCGGGCGGAGCGCCTGGGCCCGCTTGAAGTACGGGATCGCGTCCTCCCGGTGCCCCTGGGCGTGGAGATACTGACCAAGGCGGAAGTTCGCGGCCGCCAGCGCGTGGGCGGCCGTGGGCAGGGACAGGCGCCGGCGCACCTCGCCCTGGCCCAGCGCGAAGGCGCTCTCCGCCCCTCTCGCGACCCAGTCGCGGAGCCCGGCCACGTAGCGTGTCATGTCGGTCTTCGTGTACTCGATCCAGCGGTTGTCCACGAACGCCACCTCGGGGGGCCGGACGATCCGCCCGGCCTCGTCGATCCAGACTGCGGTCGGGACGTTCACCATGTTGTAGAGGGTGGCGACGCGGTGCTCGACGTCGATCAACGAGGGGTGCTCGGGATTCGCCGCGCGGACCCATTCCCCGGCCCCCTCCCCGC
>LDXP01000016.1 GCA_001443385.1 Candidatus Rokubacteria bacterium CSP1-6 | reverse complement strand
TTCCGGATTGGTGAACGTGACCGCCCAGGGCAGGTCGGTCGGTCGCCCGTAGGAATCGCCGCTCAGGAAGCAGCCGAACCGCCCGATCGCCTGCCCCAAAATGATCGCCGGGGCCAGCGCGTCGGCCAGCGCCCACGTGTCGAGGCGGCGCCGATGGCAGAACCAAAGGGTGGCGCCGAAGCCGGCCAGGAGCGCGCCGTAGATCGCCAGGCCGCCGCGCCAGACCGCGAGGATCCCGAGCGGATCCCGCCAGAGGAGCTCGGGCTCCCATCCCAGAACGTGGGCCAGGCGCCCGCCGAGGAAGCCCGCCAGGACCACCGGCAGCATCAGGTCTTCGACCACCCCCGGGGGAAATCGCTTGCGCCGGGCCTCCCGCGCGCCGATCCACAGGGCCGCGAGGATGGCCGCGGCCACGAGGACGCCGTAGCTGTGGAGCCTGAACCCGCCCACCTGAATCAGCACCGGATACATCAGCGTCTGAGCCTCTCGACCGGCGGCGCCCCCGCCGCCAGCCGCTGCCGCGCCTCGGCGAGGATCGAGAGCACATGGTCCCGATCCTCCTTGGAGATCTCCTGGGCCAGGAGGGCCTCCCACGTCCGGACCGCCTCGGCTGTCTTCCCCAGCGATTCGTAGAGGACCAGCCCCTTGCCCCAGAGCGCCGCCGGGGAAGTGGGATCGCGGGCCAGCGCCCGCTCGAAGGACTTGAGCGCCCGGTCGGGATGACCGGCGCGGTGGAGGATGAGACCGAGAGAGGCGTGGGCGGTCGGTTCGTCCGGGTCCGCCTCCAGGGCGCGCCTGAAGAAGCCGATGGCGCGGTCCCACTCCCCCGCGTCCATCGCCTGGCGCCCCCGCTGCAGCAGGACGGGCAGATCGGGCGCCTCCGCCCGCGCCGCCTCCTCCCGGGTCCCGGTGAGGAAATCTCCCGTGGGCGATCCGTCGCCGCGCGCGCGCACCGACTGCGGGAGGAAGTACCCCAGGGCCGCCCCGAACCCCACGAGGAAGAGCGCCGCCGTCACCCACCGCCAGACGCGAGGCGCGGCCCCGCGGCGCGGTCCCACTCCCCCGCGTCCATCGCCTGGCGCCCCCGCTGCAGCAGGACGGGCAGATCGGGCGCCTCCGCCCGCGCCGCCTCCTCCCGGGTCCCGGTGAGGAAATCTCCCGTGGGCGATCCGTCGCCGCGCGCGCGCACCGACTGCGGGAGGAAGTACCCCAGGGCTGCCCCGAACCCGACGAGGAAGAGCGCCGCCGTCACCCACCGCCAGACGCGAGGCGCGGAACCAACGCCAGCAGGAACGGCATGAGCTGTCATCGACACTTCGGCCGCCGCCTTGCGCGGTGGCCTCCTTGCACCGGCCAGAGCCGCCGCAGCGCGGCTCTCGTACAGCGCGCGGAGCTCCTCGTAATCCGCCGCCGAGAGTTTTCCGGCCCGGTAGTCGAACTGGAGCTCCCGCAGTGCCTCGACCTGCCGCGCCTCCTCGGGCGTGAGGGCGGCGAGCGAGTCGCCGGCCTGGACCGCCTCCCTGATCCAGGTGAGGGCGGCCGCGTCCACCGGTAGAGGCGGCGCGGTCCCCCGCCGGCTCCACCGCCTGAGGAGCCACACCGCGCCGCCGAGCCCTGCCACGGCTCCCAGCGTCGGGACGATCCAGACGACGAGCCCCACCCCGCGCGGCGCCGGCGACAGGAGGATCCACTGACCGTACTTGGAGACGAAATAGTCCCGGATCTCCTCGGGGCGCTTGCCCTCTCTGAGCTGGTCCACGATCAGCGCCCGCATCTCCCGCGCCATCTCCGAGGAAGAGTCGGCGACGGACAGGTTCTGGCAGACGGGGCAGCGCAGGCCCGAGGCGACCTCCCGCATCCGGTCTTCGAGATCCTCTCCGGCGACCGCCGGGGCCGTGAAGACGAGCACCGCCACGAGCACCGCGAGGGCCCAGCCCGCCCTACCGGATCGACTGGTACTCACCCTTGCCCTCCCGCCGGCTCTGGACGCCCTGCAGGGCCTCCTCCAGCTTGGCGTGGATCGTCTCCGCGCCGAGCGCGCCGATGTGCTTGTAGGTGATCCGGCCGTTCCGGTCGAGGAAGAACGTTTCGGGGATCCCCCAGACGCCGTAGTCGATCGCGATCCGGTTCCCCCCGTCGATCCCGTTGGCGTAGGTGACGCCGAACTCCCGGAGGAACTCCCGGGCCGCCTCTTCGCGGTCCTGCATGTTGATCCCCAGGAACATCACGTCCCCGCCACGGTGGCGCTGCCAGGAGGCCTCCAGGGATCGCGCCTCGGCCCGGCACGGCGGGCACCACGATGCCCAAAAGTTCAGGAAGACCACCTTGCCGCGGAGGGCCGCCAGGGTCACCTCGCGCCCGTCCGTGAGCCGGACGCTGAACGACGGCGCCGGGCGCCCGATGAGGGGAGACGGAATCTCCCGGGGATCGCGGGTGAAGCCGAACGCCAGCACCGCCAGGAGCGGGACCCCGACCGCGAAGATGAACACCAACCGCTTCCAGGCCATCTCAGGCCTCCGCGGCCCGGCGCCCGAACGGCCAGAGAGCCAGGAGCGCGCCCAGGACGATCACGCCGCCGCCCACCCAGATCCACATCACCAACGGGCGCAGGAGGACCTTGATGGTGGCCTGGCTCGCCCGGACCTCGCTGAACCCCGAGAGGATCAGGTAGAGGTCCTCCGACCAGCCCATCCTGAGAACCGCGCGCCCGATGGGCGATTGCTGGCTCGGAAAGTACTTGAGGGCGGGGCTGAGCACGCCGAGGTCGTGGCGGTCGTTGAACACCCTGAAGGTCGCCTCCACCCGCGCGTGAGTCGGCCGCTCCCTCACCTGGAGCCCCTCGAAGCGCACGGTGAAACGGCCCACCCCCACGCTCTCGCCGGGCGCGAGCGTCGCGTTCTTCTCCTGGCTCCAGTTCATCGAGCCCGTGATCCCGAGGACAACGAGCACCACGCCCAGGTGGACGACGAAGCCGCCGTAGCGCCGCTGGTTCCGCCGGAGCAGACTCCCCAGCGCACCCAGCACGCCCTCGCCGGCGATGGCCCGGCGGGCCGCCACCGCCCGGCCCGTGTCGAGCCCGATCGTCAGGACCACGAAGGCCGAGAGGGTCAGGGCCAGCAGCGACCAGGCGTCCCGCACCCCGACCGCCACCAGCGCGACGGCCACGGCGACTGACAGGGCCACCGGCCAGAGGAAGTTCCGCCTGAGGTTGTCCGAGGAGGCCTTCCGCCAGGCAATCAGCGGGCCCACCCCCATCAGGAGAAGCATGACGAGGAACAGGGGCACAGTGACCCGGGAGAAGAACGGCGCTCCCACGGAGAGCTTGACGCCGGCGACCGCCTCGGCCAGAAGGGGGAAGATCGTGCCGAAGAAGACCGTGAAGGTGACGGCCGCCAGGACGACGTTGTTCAGGAGGAATGCGGACTCCCGGCTCACCATCGAGTCCAGCTCGGGCTGGGAGCGCAGGCGGTCGGCGCGGAGCGCGACGAGGGCGAAGGAGCCCAGCAGCACGAGGCCGAGGAAGCCCAGGAAGAGCCCCCCGACCGGCCCGGAGGAGAAGGCGTGGACCGAGGAGAGCACCCCGCTGCGCGTGAGGAACGTGCCGAAGATGGTGAGGGCGAAGGCCACGATGATCAGCGAGAGGTTCCACACCTTGAGCATCCCCCGGCGCTCCTGGATCTGAATCGAGTGAAGGAGCGCCGTGGCGGGGAGCCACGGCAGGAACGCGGCGTTCTCCACCGGGTCCCAGGCCCAGTAGCCGCCCCAGCCCAGGACGTGATAGGACCACCCCCCGCCGAAGAGGTTCCCCAGCGTGAGGAAGAGCCAGGCCGCGACGATCCACTTCCGGATCGTGGCGATCCACCCCTCGTCGATCCGCCCGGTGATGAGCGCCGCCACCGCGAAGGCGTAGGGCACCGTGAGCCCCACGAACCCCGCGTAGAGGAGCGGCGGGTGGGTGAACATGTCGGCGTCCTCGAGCAGCGGGTTCAGCCCCCGCCCGTCCAGCGGAACCGGCCAGAGCCTCTCGAAGGGGCTCGAGGCGAAGGCCAGGACCGCCAGGAAGAAGCCCGAGACCGCGGAGAAGACGGCGAGGACCCACGGCATCAGCTCCCGGTGGCGCTCCCGGTACTGCCAGACCACGAGGCCGGCGAAGGCGACCAGCATCCACTCCCAGAGGAGGAGCGACCCCTCCAGCGCTCCCCAGAGCCCGGTGACCCGGTAGTAGAGCGGCGTCCGCAGCGAGCTGTTGGTGGCGACATACTTGAGGCTGAAGTCGGCCGTCACCAGGGCATACACGAGCGCGGTCCCCGCGACCGTGACGAGAGCGAGCTGGCCCACGATCGAGGCGCCGCCGACGGCCAGGACGCGCGCGCCCTCCCGGCGGGGCGTCAGCACCGGCGCGATCATCCCGACGAGAGCCAGGGCGAACGCGAGGAGGACACTGAACCAGCCGATGGTCGCCGTCATCGCCGCCTCCTCACAGGGCCCAGTAGGTCAGCGTGTCGTTGAGGCCAGCGAGGATGAAGACCACGCCAGCGACGCGGGTCAGGATCCGGCTCGCCCGTGCGAGCCGAGCCGAGGCGTCCGCGGCCGCTCCCGTCGCCAGGAACGTGCCCAGGAGCAGGACCGGGACGCTCGTCCCAACGGCGAAGAGGGCGGGGAAAACGAACCCCACGGGGCTCTCGAGGCCCAGCGGGACGGTCAGACCGAAGAAGAGCCAGAAGAGCGTCGGACAGAAGGCCAGGGCGAACGTCCCTCCCATGAGGAAGGCCCGTCCCGCGCCCGACCTCGGAGCGGCGTGCGCAAGCCGCGCCGACAGGCGGGTCCCGAACCCCCCCCGGAGCCGGAACGCCCCAAGCAGAGAGAGGCCGATCAGGACCAGGATCGGCCCCAGGGCTCGTCGAGTGACGACGGCCGCCGGGATCGCGGCCCGCTGGAGCTGGGCGCCGAGGGCGAGGGCCAGGCCTCCGAGCGCCGTGTAGACAAGGATCTTGCCGAGGACAAACGCCCCCGCCTCCTTCCCCGCGGCGCTCCGGCCGCCCTCCCGGGAGAGGTAGGCCATCGCCGAGGCGTTGGTGGTGAGCTGGCAGGGCGCCACCGCCCCGATGAGGCCGAACAGGAAGGCGCTGGCGAGCGGCAGCTCGAGACGCGTGGAGAGCTCTCCGAGCGGCCCGGCCAGGAGCGCGCTCAGCCCGCTCAGGATGACGTACCACTCGCGCAGCATCTCCATGTCATCCCTCGGAGGGGGGCTCCGCCCCCCTTCCGATGCCTCCCCCCAGGAGTTGCGCTGGCAAAGCCAGCGCTCGAACAAGCGCGGCGTTGTGCGGTGGCTGAGTCATAGCGGACACAGGCGCCTCACGATGCCTCGGCCTTGACGGCGCACACCGACCAGCAGAGAAGGGCCAGCGCCACGAGCAGGCCGCCCGCCGCCAGCGCCGCCGCTTTCAAGCCGACGAGGGGAGCAAGGAGAAACAGGATGACCGGCACCGTGCAGAGCCCGACGCCCAGCGTCAGGGCCATCGGGGCGGGATCACGCCTGATCACGGTCGGAAGCCTTGATCTCCTGCGATGCCGGCACGGCCGGCCCCGGCGCTCCGCCGTCCTCGCTCCCGTGGGCGCCGTGCCGGTGCCCTCCGAGGAAATGCATCAGCGGGCACAGGAGCAGGATCAGGAACGCGAATATCTGCCCCAGACCGATCCCGAGGCTGGGCAGGTAGAGGACTGCCAGGGCCAGGAGCGCTGCGCCGATCCAGAGCCACGAGCGTTTCATGACGACCTCCGCTTGATCCATCCGGTGACGAGCGGCATGGAGATGATCATAGAGAGGACAAAGACCCAGACCGTTCCGCCCCAGGCGGCCAGCGGTGGTGCCTCGCCGACCCAGCGCGCGAGCGCCTGGAAGGCCAGCGCGGCGCCGATGGACAGCCCCGTGGAGGCCAGCGCGGGGCTCATGCGGAGGCGCTCCGGCTCACCACGATCTTGTCCCCGCGCACGTTGGCGGTGTACTGCTCCAGCGGCCGCGGCGGGGGACCCCCGATGTTCTTCCCGGAGACCGGATCGTAGTGGCCGTTGTGGCAGGCGCACCAGATGTGCTGGAGGTCTTCGCGGTACTGCACGGTGCACTGGAGGTGGGTGCAGATGGCGGTGAAGGCCCGGAGTTCCCCCGCGGGGGTCCGCACCAGGATGCCCGGCTGCTTGCCGAACTTAAAGATCTGCCCGCTGTTGGGCCTGACCGCCGCCGCCTTGAGGTCGAGCGCGACACTGGCGGCTGTGGACTCCTCAACCCTCGGCGGGATCAGGAACCGGGTCACCGGGTAGAGGGCCGACGCGAGGAAGGCGCCGACGCCCGTGCCGAGGAACCAGTTGAGAAAAGACCGGCGCTCGACCGGTCCGGGGTGCAAGACTGCCTGCGACATGACTCCCTCCTTACTTCCGGATCTGATTCGCCCGCTTCGACGGCGGGACGAACCCCTTCAGAAGCAGCGTGTTGAACGTCACGGTGAGCGAGCTGACCGCCATGAGGAGCGCGGCCAGCTCGGGGCTCACCACGAGCTTGAAGACCGGATAGAAAAGGCCGGCACCGATGGGGATCGCCAGGGTGTTGTAGGCGAAGGCCCAGAAGAGGTTCTGCTTAACCTTCCGCATGGTGGCGCGGGCGATCTGAAGGGCGACCGCCACGTCGCGAGGGTCGTCCTTGATCAGGATCACGTGGCCGGTCTCCTTGGCGACGTCGGTGCCCGAGCCGATCGCGATCCCCACGTCGGCCCGGGCCAGCGCCGGGGCATCGTTGATCCCATCGCCCACCATCGCGACGCCGCTTCCCTCAGCCTGCAGCCGCGCGACCTCCTCCGCCTTGGCCTCCGGGAGGACCTCGGCCAGCGCCCGGTCGATCCCCACCATGCGGGCGATCGCCGCCGCCGTCCGCTGGTTGTCGCCGGTGAGCATGAGGACCTCGAGCCCCATCCGGCGGAGCCCCGCCACCGCCTCCCGCGCGAAAGGCTTCAGCGTGTCGGCGCAGGCAACGATCCCCGCCAGGTGACTGTCCACGGCCACGAGCATCGCCGTCTTCCCCCCGTCCTCCAGGGCCTGGAGCCGCTCCTCTTGGTCCCTCACCTCCACTCCGCGGAGGGCCATGAGTTTTCGCGTGCCCAGGAGGATCTTCCGCCCCCGCCAGCCGGCCTCCACGCCGTGGCCGGGAATGGCTTGGAACGACTCGGGGCGTTCCACAGAGACCCCGCCCTCGCGCGCCGCCCGGACGATGGCCTCGCCCAGGGGATGCTCGGAGGCGACCTCGGCCACGGCCGCCCAGCGCAGGAGCTCCTCCCGCAGGATGCCGGCCGCCGGCAGGACGTCGGTCACCGACGGCTCCCCGCGCGTGAGGGTGCCGGTCTTGTCGAAGATCACCGTCCGGATCTTGGTCGTCGCCTCGATCGCGTCGGCGCCCTTGAAGAGGACCCCGTGCTCGGCCCCCTTGCCCGTCCCGGCCATCATGGCGCTGGGGGTGGCCATGCCCACGGCGCAGGGGCAGGAGATCACCAGCACGGTGATCGACAGGAGGAGGGCGAAGCCGAAGACGCCGATCTCCCCCAGGCTCGCCGGCGAGAGCATGAAGGCGGAGGCCGGGTCGAAAAAGAGGCGGTATCCCAGGAGGAACCAGAACACGAACACGGCGAGCGCGAGAGCGTGGACCCCGAGGATGAAGTGACCGGCCACCCAGTCCGCGAGCTTCTGGATGGGGGCCTTGGAGGCCTGGGCCTCCTCCACCAACCGGATAATCTGCGCCAGCGCCGTCTCGCTCCCGACCCTGGTCGCGCGAAACCGGAACGTCCCGGTCTTGTTCAGCGTCCCGCCCATGACGACGGCGCCGGCCTGCTTTTCCACCGGCAGGCTCTCGCCGGTGAGCATGGATTCGTCCACGGCGGAGTAGCCGTCGAGGACAAGGCCGTCCACCGGGATCTGCTCGCCCGGCCGGACGGCGATGACATCGCGCGCCTCGACCTCTTCCGCCGGCACCTCCCGCTCCTCGCCGTCCCTGACGACCCGCGCCACCTTGGGCTGGAGGCGCATCAGCTTGCGAATGGCCTCGGACGTCCGCCCTCGCGTGAGCGCCTCCAGGTACTTCCCGAGGATGATGAACGCCGTCAGCAGCACCGCCGACTCGAAGAAGATCGCCTTCTCGCCCCCGAAGCCCGCCGCGGGGAAGAACGTGTTGAGAACCCCGATGAGGTAGGCGGCCCCGATCCCGGTCGCGTAGAGGAGGTTCATGTCCGCCACGCCCCGGACGAGGCCCCGGGCGCTCTGGACGAAGAACTGCCATCCCGGGCCGAACACGACGGGCGTGGCGAGCAGGAAGAGGACGAACGGGCGGCCGAGCCATTCCGGGATCAAGGAAGGCAGGATCCAGTACTCGCGGAACGTCCCGGCCATGATGATGAGCGCCAGCGGCCAGGCCACTGCCATCCACCGGCCCTGGCGGCGGATCTCCGCACGGCGGAGCGCCTGCTCGCGGTCGAGCGCGGCCTGGCCTTCGAGGCGCTCCTCGACGGCGTAGCCCAGTTCCCCGATGGCCCCGGCGATTGCCGCCGGTTCGACCCGGGACGGATCGAACCGAACCCGGGCCAGCCCCGGCTCGAGGCTCACGACCGCCTGCGTCACGCCAGGGAGCGCCCCGACCGCCGACTCGACCTTCGAGACGCATCCGGCGCAGTGCATCCCGCTGATCCCGAACGTCCGCTGCTCGGTCTTCATGGCTGAGAGAGGATCAGTGGCAGCCGCCCGAGTGGGCGGACCGTTTCTTCTCCTCGCCAGGCTTCGCTGGAGTCTCCTCCGTTTGGGAGCCGTGGCGATGGCCGCCCCCGCACCCCATCCCAAACCGGTGCATGGCGAAGAACACGCCAGCGAGCAGGATCCAGATCCCGTAGCTCCTGATGAACTCTTCCATCGCGTTCCTCCCGGCGCACTCTGACCGCAGTGCCGCCACGGGTGAACAGAGCAAGACTGGTGCCCGGGGAGGAAGGTCGAAAACCGGCGGGAAATCGGTGGGTTCGCCAGGAGGGAAACGCTACCGCCGCCGGAGGATTCGACAGAATGACGAAAGCAGGAGCGGAGGGGGCTCGCGGTCCGACATTTTGTCAGTCGGGGTAGCCGGAGGCTAGCGCATCATTGGCATCCGGGGCATCCGGCGCATCATGCCGGGGCCCATCATCCCGTGCATCCGGATCACCATCCAGCCTGCCTGCTCCTCCCCGAGGGGACGGAGCGGAGATAGCCGGTGTTCGGCCGGCACCAGGGACTCGAGGTAATAGACCAGCGCCCAGATGTCCCGGCTCTCCAGCGAATCCCCGTAGGACGGCATGGGTGTTCCCAAAAGGCCCGTGGCGATGGTGAGGTACGTCCCGTCGGGAGTAGACCCCCGCTTGAGCGGCCGCCACGTCAGATCAGTCGGGCGGGTCGGCCAGCCCCAGTCGTCCTTCATCCCCGGAGCGGAGGCTCCATCTCCACGGCCTCGGTCTCCGTGGCACTTGCCGCATTCGGCGTCGCGGTACAGCCGACCCCCTTGTGCCACGAGGTCCGGACTCTCCGGCGGGGCTAGCGGCACGGCCACGGGCGGCGACGGCCGCTCTCCGGTGAAGCGCGGCGAGAAGGTCTCGATGTATCGAACGACCGCCCTTCGGTCTGCCTCAGACAGATCGGGGCGGCCGACCATTCCGGTCCACCGGATGCCTTCGGTGATGGTCCGCACCAGGTCCCCAGCCATCGGCAGGGATCCCGAGGGTGTGGAGCGGAACTTGAAGAGCCCGCGCCGGAAATCCCGGGGCCGGACGCGGAACATGTGGGCCGCCATACCGTTCCCGTCCCCGCCCGTGCCGTGGCAGACAGCGCAGTTGGCCTCGTACACCGCGCGTCCTCGGAGGAAGGCTTCGCTGGACGCTCGGGCCTCCTCCGGTCCGCTGGCCGCTCGGAGCGTCACCCCCGACCCTTGCCAGACCACAAGCAGGAACAATGCAGCAACGGAGAGCTTCATCGCGGTGCCTCGATTCCCTTTCTAGCAAAATGGGACCCCCGAGGGAATACTCCCTCGGGGGTCTTGGATCCGGCCGGACTGCGCTAGCGAGCTCGACCCATCCGCTGCGGGCCGCCGAAGGGCATCACGTTGCCCCACGGGTTGATGTGGAACGTACGAACCTCGTCCTGGGGTCCCTTCAACTCGACGGAGTACATCGTGCCGTGCATCCCCGTGAACGGGAGCACCTTCTCGACGGTGAAGCCCTTGAGGTACTGGTTCGCGTACTGCTGGGCCAGCTCCTTGGCCTTGTCCTCGGTGATCTGAGTCGCCGGAGTCTGCTGGCCGCTTGCCGCCATGCCGGGGCAGTTCGACTGGCCGGCCTGGCCGCCCTGACCCATCATCCCACCACCCATCATCCCCCCGCCCATCATGCCGGGGCCCATCATCCCCCCGCCCATGCCGCCGGCCATCGGGCCGCCCATCTGGGCGAAAGCCACGCCGGCCAGCAGAATGACGGCGGTCACTGGAAGCGCTACACTCAGGAACCGTTTCATCGTTTCTCACCTCCTCCCCTTCGAAGCGTCCTTACACCTGAAAACAGCAGAATCCGTGCCAACGGCGACGATCGGTGAACCCCTTGGCCAGTGGGAACTTAGCCGGAGGGGATACCTGCCGCCGCCCACCCGTTTTCGACAGAATTTCCGATCATTCGACAATCGCGTCGAGCCTCCCTTCGGGCGCGCGGCCGTGCTCCCTGGCGAGGCGCCGGCGCAGGGCCGCTTCGTCCACCCGGAACTTGTAGGCTGGACGCCCGTTGATGAGGATGAGCGGGATCCGTTCCTTGTAGGTCTCGTAGAGCTCCGGCCTAGATTCGACGTCGATCTCGTGCAGGTCGAAGGGGATCTCGCGTTGGACCTTGATGAGCACCGCCTTCGCCTCCTCGCAGAGGCAGCAGTCGCGCTTGCTGTAGACCTCGACCCGGATCACCGCGGCCCCCAGTAGGAGCGGACGATGAGCGGCCGCTCGCCGGCGGGATCGTTCGTCCTGAGCGGAACCAGGAACTCATGGGCGCCGCCCATCCCTTCGTGCATCGTGAAGTTCAGGGTCAGCGTCGTCGAGCGCCCCGGCCGGATGGTCGTCTGACCGACGACCGCCTCGGGGGGTCAGCAGCCCTTGAGGACCTTGACTCGCGGCACGTCGGCGAGCTTCAAGGAGCCGTTCCCCCTGTTGGTCAGGGTGAAGACGACCCTCACCGGCGCCTCGAAGGGAAGAGAGCCGAGGTCCACCACCTCGCGGTCGAGAACGAGCCGCGGCGTCCCGCCGGAAACGTCCACCGCCTCTGAGAGCCACCAAGCGGCCCCGGCGGCGACGGCCCCAACGATGATGGCCCCGAGCACCACCCGGCGCCACACGGGGCGTCGCGGCGGAGGCTGCTTCATCCGATGCTTGCCCATGATCTCCCTCCCTGATCAGGTCATGCCACGAGGTCGCGCTTCTTGGCCTCGAACTCTTCCCGGTCGATCTCCCCCCGGGCGTAGCGCCGCCGGAGGATCTCCAGCGCCGATTCGCCTCCTTCACCCCGGGGGGCCGGCCGCCCCTGGTCCCAGAGCCAGCGGACCAGGAAAACTCCCGCGACGATGATCAGCCCCCAGAAGAGAAGCATGAACAGCCAGCCGATCCCCATCCCGACCCCGCCCCATCCCCACCCCATCATCCCGCCTCCAGGCATCATCTCGCCCCTCCTTATCGGGCCACGATGACCTTGATCCAATCCGAGAACACGGTTCGCTCCTCGACGACGACCAGCCCCGCCCTCCGGATGTTGTCCAGAGTCCGCCGGTTGATGTGGGGCCCCATGAGCCGGCTGGCCATCGGGTCCAGCAGGTCGAAGAGCCTGCCGAGGAACCCTTGGGGCCGCATGTGCTCGAGGAGGATGACCTCGCCGCCATCCTTGAGGACCCGCCGCGCCTCCCTGAGGCCGCGGACCGGATCGGGCACCGTGCAGAAGACGCACGTCGCGAGGACCGTGTCGAACGCCCCATCCCTGAACGCCAGGTCCTCGGCATCGGTCACCACGAAGCGCACGGCGCGCGAACGATCGCGTGCCTTTTCCACCGCCCGCGCCAGCATTCCCGGGCTCAGGTCGCTCGCTACGACGAAGGCCCGCTCCGGGTAGTACGGCAGATTCTTCCCGGTGCCGGCCCCCACCTCGAGCACGCGCCCCTTCGCGACACGCTCGAAGACCCAGGCCCGCCCCCGGACCAGGCCCAGCATACGCTCCATCGGCGCCGTCAGGCGGTCGTAGAGCCGGGCCCGACGGTTCCAGCGCCTGACCAGCCCCTTCGTCGTTTCCGGAAACGTGGGCATCGTCCCTCCCGTCCCCCCCTCACCCTGCCCAACTCAGATGCCCCTCACCTCTTCTCCTCTCCCCCTCACCCTGCCCTCTCCCCCTCGGGGGGGAGAGGATGAAGGTGAGGGGGCATCATCATTCGACCACGAGGGTGCCCATCAGCGCCATGTGAAGCGGGCTGCAGCGGACGCTACAGTAGAATGGGAACTCCCCCACCCGGTCGGGCGTGAACTCGACGACCTTGGTCGTCCCGGTCTTGATGGCTCCCGCGTTCACCCCGAAGTGGAGGAGCTGGAAGCCGTGGGTCACGTCCTCCGCGAGGATCCTGAGCCTCACCTTCTGCCCCCGCTTGACGACGATGCGCGCCGGGCTCCACCCCCCGCGCTCCACCGTCCGCGCCACGACGTAGATCTCGCGGGGCTGCCTGTCGCGGAGCGCCTGATAGGAGAACACCGCGGCGGGGACGCCGATGAGGATGGCGAGGACGAGGGCGAAGGCTGTCCGCTCGATGCGCTTCATGGCCGTCACCCCAGGTACAGGGCCAGGAAGGCCCAGGCGATGGCCACCAGAAAGATGACGAGGGGAGCCAGGCCGCGCCGGACAACGCTGGGGTCTCCCAGCGCGTCCCCGACGATCGTGTGCCCCACCCGGATCGAGCCCCAGAGCCCGACGAGCAAGAGGGCGAGCTGGGCCCAGGGCAGAACGCCGAGCGGCACCCACGTCCACGTCGTCTCCCGCGTCCCGAAGAGGTCCCAGCCCCACCCGAGCGGGTCGGAGAGCACCCGCGGGATGTAGGAGAGGTTCGGCAGGACCACCGCCAGCGTGAAGGCCATCCACGCCGCCAGGCTCAGCGGGATCAGGGCGTAGGCGTAATCGACGAAAAGCCTCCCGAGCTTCACGCGCGGCGCCCCGGCGACGGTGCGCGAGAGCCACGCCGTGAGGAAGTGGAGCGCCGGGAGCGCGACGAGGACCGTGCCGAGGAAGAGCGTGGCATAGAGGAGGAACTCCGGGGTCCCCTCGAGGTTCGCCCAGGACTTGATCCATCCCCACGGCCCGAGCTTGATCACCGAGTGGGCGAGCGCCGTCCCCAGGAGGAGGAGCGCGATCCACGCCTCGTCGGCCCGGCGCCCCCGGGCGACCAGCAGGTCGGCGCCGAAGGGGCGGAGGCTGAGGGCGAGGTTATCGTACGGGCAGGCCTTCAGGCACTCGGTGCACAGGAGGCAGTAGGTGTTCCGCGTCATGCCGCCTCCCGGGAACTGGAACGTCGGGCACGGATAGCCCTCCCCCCCACGAAAGCACGCCTTCTCCCGGCACTCCCGGCAGACGTCGAGGTCTCGCGCGCGAAGCTCCAGGGATGCCGCCATCGAGTAGACCCCAAGCAGCCCGCCAACCGGGCAGAGGTAGCGGCAGAAGACCCGCCGCTCGAAGAGGAGGTGGGTCACCAGCGCCACCAGGGCGAGCCCCAGCAGGAGGAGCGCCGTGACGAGGGGCCGGGTCGTCACGATGAGACCGAAGAGCACGAGCACGAGGAGGCCGCCGAAGGCCGGCCAGAGATTCTGAAGCCGTTTGGGCCACGCCCAGCCGAGGCTGAACGCGCGCTCGCTCCGCTCGACGATCGCCCGCCGCGCGAGCCACTCGCCCGGCGCCGGGATCGGGCACATGGCGCACCAGGCCCGCCCCGCGAGCGGGATGAGAAAGAGCACCAGGAGCCCCCACCACGCGAGCCAGACGAAGATCGTCGAGAAGTTCATCGCCCCGGTGGCCGTCCCGACGAGGCCGGCGAGGACGATGAGGGTGAAGGCCAGCAAGTTCGGCGCGATCAGGGCGAACTGGAGCGGGCGGCGCGTGAGGAGCCAGCGGAGCGGCCGCCAGCCGAGCAGGTCGCGGCGCGGGCCCGGGCGGCCCACGGCCGCCGAGGCGAGGAGCCCCACGACCAGCGCCAGACCGCCACCCCAGAGTGGCCAGCGGTTGGGCCGGACGACGATCTCCCCTACCATGAACGGGTGGAGCGGCCCGCAGATGACGGAGCAGCGATAGCGGATCTTGCCGGGGTGCTCCGCGGGAACGGTCACGCGAACCTCCCGGCCGGGAAGCACCGTGGCGTCGATTCCCCTCCCCTCCACGCTGAAGCCGTGGGTGATGTCGAGGGACCGGATCCTGAACGTCACCCGGTCCCCGGCCTCGACGGTGACTCGCCCCGGCGAAAAGGCGAACTTCTGGACGGTGAGCGGCACTTCCACCTCCCGGCCGCCCTGAGGGTGAACGAAAAAGCCCGTGAAGAGCAGGAACCCGCCGCCGAGGGCCACCAGCAGCGCGATCCCCGCCAAGCGCGCCCGCACGTCAGCGCTCCACAATCGCGATCGAGGACGGCGCCTGACCCACCGGGATCGTTGCCACCACCGCGCGCTTCGCCGTGGAGATCACCGAGATCGCGTTGGCCTCCATGTCGGCGGTGTAGGCGTAAGCCCCGTCGCGCGAGAGGACCATGGTGTGGGGCATCTTTCCGACCGGGATCTGCCCGACGACCCGTCGGCTCTCGGTGTCCACCACGAGCACCTTGTTGCCCACCTCGCTCGCCACGTAGAGCGTGCGCCCGTCGGGGGCCACGGCCATCCCGTGGGAGTTCAGCCCCACGTCGATCCTCCCCACGACCGCCCGGGTCGCGGTGTCGATGACCGACAGCTCGTTGGAGCCCGTGCTGCTGGCCCAAGCGCGCCGGCCGTCGGGGGAGAAGACGGCGAGATGAGGGAGGAATCCCACCCGGATCCGGTCCACGAGGCGGCGGGCCGCCGGGTCGATGACGAAGATCTGGTGGGATTCGGCCCCTCCCACGTAGACGACCTTCCCGTCCCGTGACACCGAGGTGATATGGGGCTCGGGCCCGGTGGGGATCTTGGCCTCGACCCGGTTCGTCCCCGTGCTGATCACACCGACCTCCTGGGAGGTCTCCAGGCTCGCGTACACGAATCTCCCGTCGGGGGCCATGGCGAGATGGGTGGGCCTGAGCCCGAGAGGAATTTTCGCGACGACCTTGTCGCTCGCCGTCTCGAAGACCCAGACCTGGTCGGCTCCGGCCATGGTGACGTAGAGCCGCCGGCCGTCCGGCGTCGGGACGGCAAAGTGGGGATCCTGCGCCGTGGCGATCGTTCCGGTCACCTTGAGGGCCCGGGCGTCGATCACCGAGAGCGTGTTGCCTCCCAGGTTGGTGACGTAGAGCCGGACCGGTTCCGCGAATGCGTCTGAGCCGAGAGCCAGCAGGAAGAGCGTTAGGATCGTTCCCGCTCTCATCGCTCACTCCTTGAGCTTGCGGTAGATGGTGCGGCTCGCGATGCCGAGGAGCTTGGCCGCCAGCTCCTTGTTCCCCTTGGTGAGGGCGAGCGTCTCTTCGATCAGGCGCTGCTCGACCTCGTCGAGCGGCATGCCGAGGGGGATGGCGACGACGCGCGCGACGGGCTCGGCCTGGCTGACGGCCGGGGGGAGATCGGCGAGGTCGATGAGGCTCCCGCGCGCCAGGACGACCGCACGCTCCACCGCGTGCTCCAGCTCGCGGACGTTCCCCGGCCAGGGATAGGCCCGGAGCCGCGCGAGCGCCGCCTCGGTGAACCCGTCGATCGTCCGGTGATTCTTCGCGGCATGAACGCAAAGGAAGTGCTGGGCGAGCAGCGGGATGTCCTCCGCCCGCTCCCTGAGGGGTGGGACCTCTATCGTGATGACGTTGAGCCGGTAGTAGAGATCCTCCCGGAAGCGGCCCTCCTTCACGAGGAGCGCCAGGTCCCGGTTCGTGGCGACCACGATCCTGACGTCGACGCGAAGCGTCTTCGTGGCGCCAAGCCTTTCGAACTCCCCCTCCTGGAGGACGCGGAGGAGCTTCGCCTGTGTCACCGCCGAGAGGTCTCCCACCTCGTCCAGGAGGAGGGTGCCTCCGTCGGCGAGCTCGAACCGTCCCTCCTTCCGGGCGGCGGCGCCGGTGAAGGCCCCGCGCTCGTAGCCGAAAAGCTCCGACTCCAGCAGCGTCTCGGGAAGGGCGGCGCAGTTGACCCGGATGAAGGGGCGGCCCCCGCGCGGGGAACCCTCGTGGAGCGCGCGGGCCACCAACTCCTTTCCCGTCCCGCTCTCCCCCTGGATGAGGACGGTGGAGGCCGACGGCGCCACCTGCTTGACGAGCGCCAACACCTGGCGGATGGCGGCACTCTCGCCGATGATCTCGCCGGCCCCCACCAGCTCGTCCAGCCGGCGCTGGAGGCTCCGGTTCTCGAGGACGAGGGCCCGGTGCTCCAGAGCCTGGCGGACCGCGCGGACCAGGTGCGCGCGCTCGAGCGGCTTCGTCAGAAAGTCGTAGGCCCCCTCCTTCATGGCCTGGACGGCCTCCTCCACCGTGCCGTGGCCGGAGAGGACGATCACCTCCACCTCCGGGGTGAGGAGCTTCGCTGCCCGGAGCAGCTCGAGCCCGTCGAGCCCCGGCATCCGGAGGTCGGCCAGGAGCAGGTCCACGCCGCTCTGGCGGAGGGCATCCAGGGCCGCCTGGCCGTCCTCGGCCTGGAGCACGCGAAACCCCTCGCGGCGCAGGGTGCGCTCGACACTCTCACGCAGGCCAATCTCGTCGTCGGCCACGAGGACAGTCGGCTCACCCATGGGCAGCTCCTTTGAGGGGAAGGCGGAGAGTGAACCGGGCGCCGCCGCCGGAGGCGTTCGCCCACCGCAGGGTCCCCCCGTGCTCCTCGGCGATCTGGCGCGCGATGGCCAGTCCGAGCCCCGTCCCGCGCGGCTTCGTGGTGAAGAACGGCTCGAAGAGATGCGGCGCATCGCGGGCGTCGATCCCGCGCCCCGTGTCCTCCACGCTGACCTCGGCCCGCTCGCCATCGAGCCGCGTGGCGACGAGGACCCATCCGCCCTGCGGCGTGGCCTCGATCCCGTTCTTGACGAGGTTCAGCACGGCCCGCCGGAGGAGGTCCCGGTCGAAGGAAAAGAGGGGAATCAGGGGATCGGGGTCCCGCACCAGCACCACGCCCCGCTGGTCGGCCTCCGGCTTGACGAAGGCGACGAGCTCGTCCAGCATCTCGTTGATCGAGTCTTCCTGGGGCTGGGCCCGGGGCAGCCGGGAGAAGGTCAGATACTCGTCGGTCAGTCCCGCCAGCCGCCGCACCTCGGCCCGGATCCCCCGGAGGAGGTCGCCGGCATCGCCCATCATGGGGCCCGGGCACCCACGGACGATCTCCTCCAGCATCTCCACGTTGAGGCCAATGGCGCTGATGGGGCTCCGCACCTCGTGCGCCATCCGGGCCGAGACCCGCCCAGCCGCGGCCAGGCGCTCGGCGCGGACCGCCCGGTCCTTTGCTTCCTCCAGGCGCGCGAGCGCTGCCCGCAGTTCCGCGTTGAACCCCTCGGCCTCGGCGCGCGCCCTCCGCTCGCGGCTCGCGATGTGGCCCAGCGCGAGCCCCAGGAAGCCGAAGAGCGCTGCCCGCGCGCCGATGTGCGCCCACGGCACCCCAGGAGCGACGAGGATGTTGGCGACGGCCATGAGGTCCGCAGAAACGATGGCGGCCAGGACGCCGATCCCCGGCCCGAACTGGTAGGCGTTCAGGGCCACCAGGACCGAGAAGAGGAGGTAGAAATGGCTTTCACCGCCGCCCGTGAACCAGACCAGGACGAAGACGATCCCCAGATCGGCGCCGAGGGTGGCGAGAAAGATCGGCCGCGCGCCGGCCGGGCGGAAGAAGAGCAATGCAAAGAGAAGCGCCTTGTAGGCGATGAAGGCCCCCAGGAGCGGGGCCAGGTGGATCTGGTGCTCGGGCCGGAGCGGCGCGATCGAGAGCGCCGCGAGCCCCCCGATCATGGCGAGCCCACGGAGCACCGCGAAGCTCAAAGCCTCCGGATCCAGTCGGTCTCTCATGCTGTGCTCCGCCCTTTCGCCAGCGTCCCAGCCAGGAGCCCTGGCGCCCGAAGGCTCCCGAACCGGGAGTAACGGGGCCACCAGCGGGGCATGATGCGCGGATGGGCGGCGAACTCCGCCAGCGGGCCAAGCCAGCGGTCCGGCATGTGAATCACCGCCCACTGGGCCAGGGCAAGAAGGCGGTACGCCCAGCGGTACGCCTCAACCCGTCGGCGGTACTCCTGGAGCGCCCGGTCAAGACTCATGGCCCTCTCGATGACCCGCTGGAGGAGCCGCCCGCACTCCTGGCCGAAGTAGAGCGCGGGGCGGATACCCTCCGCCGTGAACGGCAGGCAGTGGCCGGCGGCGTCCCCCACGACAAAGATCCGGCCCGCGGTCGCGGCGCCGAGCCCGCTGGGAAAGTAGGTGCCGTGATAGGCCGTGGGACTCGCCGCCAGGTCGCCGACGAAGCGCTGGAGGGCCCCCTTGAGCTTCGTCCGGCCGAGGTAGCTGGCCAGCCCCACCCGGCTCCCCCGCCCGGTGGGAAAGAGCCACGCGACGCCCTCCCGGAACCGCTCGGGGTTCGCCCAGAAGTAGAGGGCCTCCCCTCGGTAATCGGTCTCGGTCTCCAGCCCGAAGCTCTTCGCCGGTCCCGGGGGCACGCCTTCGTTTGCGGCATCGACCAGCACCCCCTGCCAGCCCGAGCAGTCCACGAGGCATGGCGCCCTGAACCGACCCTCCGTCGTCTCGACGGCGCTGTCGGCAAACCAGATGACGGAGGTGCGGAGAAAGCGCGCGCGGGATTGCTCCAGGAGCCCCCGAGAGAACTTCCCGTAGTCAAAGGTGCAGTACGGCGCATCGGAGAGGTCGAAGGTGACCGTTCGCGAGGGCGCGTGGACGACGACGTGCCGGTGGACCTGGAGCACGCTCTCTCCCACACCGAGGGCTTGGGGAACCCACAGCGGGGTGCCGCAGGCGGAGGTCTGGTGGGAACCCACCTCGTGCCGGTCGAGCAGGAGCACCTCCCCCCGCAGCTCGCGCGCGACCGCAAGGCCGGCGAAGCTCGCCCCCACGATGATCGCGTCATACTCCCTGGCACGCATGACTCAGCCCGACGTCGGCCCCGTCGGCGAAGGCTCCGCCGAGCGGCCGAGCCCCATCCGAGGGACAAACATGGGCACCGTCGCCTTGTAGCGCGTGTAGGCCTCCCCGAAGCGGATCTCCGCCTCGCGCTCCTCCCGGCGGGCCAGCCGGTGGTAGACCACCAACAGCACGGGCCATGTCAGCACCGTGATGATGGTCGGCCACTGGACCAGCATCCCGACCGTGATCAGGAAGAGCCCGGCGTACTGCGGGTGGCGCACCCAGGCGTACACGCCGTCGATGACCAGTTCCCCCCGCGCCTTGTGAATGCGGCGCCACCCCGCCCCCATGAGAACGAGTCCCGCCAGCATCAGGCCGTTGCTGACCAGGTGAATGACGACCGACATCCACACGCCGCCTCCCAGCAGCGCGATCCAGAGATGCCCTGAGGCGTGGGAGAAGGGGTTCAGCACCGGGTACCGGCTCCCCAGAATGGCGGTGAGGATGTAGATCGTCAGGGGAAAACCGTACATCTCGGTGAAGAGCGCGATCACGAACGCGCTGAACACGCCGAAGGACCGCCACTCCCGCCGCCTCAGGGGCGTCAGGAACGACAGCGCGAACAGCACGAAGATCCCCGCGTTGACGACCACCAGCGACCAGAAGCCGTAGCCGAAAGGGATCGCGTCTCCGTGCATGGTGTCTCGCCCTCAGCGGGCGGGCTCCATCTCCCAGACGAAGCTGCGCTCGGCGACACCGCCGACGTTCTTGACCACGATCTTGAGCGGCCCAGCCTGGGCCGGCGGCGGAAAGACCAGGGTGGCCTCGCGGTGGTGGCCGGAGCCCGTCGCCTGCTCTACGGCCGTCGGCGCGATGTCGGCCCCGTCGGGGCTCCGCAGCGCCACGACCTTGTCGAACGCGATACCGTCGAGGCCCACCGAGTGCGTGTCGAGGACGACCTTGACCTTGATGGGGGCTCCGACCGCCGGCGCAGCCGTCAGCGTGACGGCAACCGTCACCGGCCCCTGGCGATCCTGTTTCGTCAGCCCTTCCTGGGCTTGCAAGCCCCCCGCGGCCCCCAGGGCCACCATCGCGAGAATCACTGCCGCGCGAACAAATGAGCGCATCGTTGGACTCCTCCTGATCAGTGGTTCGATTGTTCCCGCCGCGCTGCGGGCGGGGAATGCCGGGCAAGAAAGCGATCAGGCCTTGGGAGGCGGAGCGGGGAGATCCGGCGGATAGCGGTGATACGCCGTCACCTCCGCGGGAAGAAGGCGTCCCATCGGAGTCAGCGAGAGGGCCGCGAAGAGGCCGATGGTTGCCGCGAGGAAGGAAGGGCAAAGATCCCGGCCGGCGGCGTCATGGCCGTCGAACAGGCAGAGGCCGACGCCCACGATCAGAGCGATCGAGGTCAGGACGAGCACCGGAGCGAGCGCCTTGACCATGGACAGTTCCCTTGACCTAGTGGAAGGTGCAAGCGCGCTGCCATCTCGTATCACTCGACCCACTGCCCTCCAAGTATTTGAAAAACCTTTCCTGCTCGAAAATAGGGACGCGCGGCCCTCCATTGCTGCCTCGGGCTCCGCTGCCCGGCGGGAGCACCACGTGGGGCATCCGAGCCCCACCTCACCGGAGCGAGGCCAGGTAGGCCGCCAGGGCCCGCGCCTCCTGCGGATGCGGGCTTGAGAAGAATCCATCCCGCCGCCACCGTAAGTCCGGCGTCTCTCAGGAACTGCCGCCGCCCGAAATCTGCCGAGTGACCCGTTTCCCGACCGCGCCCGTGAATCCTCATCATCGGCCTCCCATCTCCGGACATTCCCGAAATGAAAGAAGCCCTCGTCTCCCCTCCGCCTACCGAACGGGTTCCAGCCGCCTGATCTGCGCGGCATCGATCATGTGGCGGATGTTGTAGCGCCAAACGTGAAAGACTCCCATCGCTTCCACTCGATCCCCGGCTTTGGCGGAAGGGGGCGACCAGGAAAAGACCGTTAGGACCGTCTCCCCGACCCCCACGGAGAGCGTGTGATACGGCTTGCCGTTCGGGAAGACATCACGCTTCGCCTTGACGACGGTCCCACGAACGGTCACCTGCCGGCCCTCGAACGCCTCCGGAGCGCCCAGAATCGTCGCCACGGGAACGGGCGCAGAGGCTGTTGAGGTCTCTTGGCCGACGACGATGCGCCGTCTCTGAAGCCTCTCGCTCGTCCCTTCCTGGAGGAGATCCTTCAGCCGGACCATGCCGCTATCCAGGGACGGCAGAGCCAGGTCGGGCGCCGCCCGAGGAGTGACCAGCCGCTCGGCTCCCAGCGCGGCGAAAAGATCCTCTGCCGCCGACGCTGGTGCGGTCGAGCCCAGCGTGAGCACCGCGCCCACGAACACAACTGCCCAGGGTCTCGGCGCCATCTATCTCCCCTTCGCCCCTTCTCGCAGCACCAGCCTCACGTTCCGGCGGAGACGCTCGAGGGCCTCCTCGTCATCCGGTCGATGGTACGCGCGGATCTTCGCCCGGCGGTCCACCACGACGAGCCGGGGGCTGTGCAGGATGAGCCCCTTCGACCCGTGACTGCCCCACGCAGCGGGCAGTTCCAGCCAGGGCCGCGGCCGGGTGGCCTCTGACGCGTCGTCGGGGTCGGCGACCCCGAGGCGGAAGCCTTCTTTGGCCAACCGGAAGATGGCCCCCTTCTCTCCGGTCAGGAAGAGCCAGCGGACGGGGTCGGCTCCGTATCGCTCCGCATAGCGCGAAAGGACGGCCGGGGTGTCCCGCTTGGGGTCCACCGTGATCGAAACCAGGCGCAGATCCCTCTCTCCGGCGAACTCGGACTGGAGGCGGGCGAGCCGGGCGGTCTGGAGCGGGCATGTCTCCGTGCACTGGGTGTAGATGAAGTTGGCGACCCAGACCTTGCCCAGGAGATCGGCCCGGGTCACGCGCCGACCGCTTCGCTCGGTGAGGGAGAAGTCGGGGACCTCCCCGTAGACACCCAGGGTTTCCGGCGATCCGGGGGCCGGCCGGGGCGCGAGCCAGACCCGTGCCGCCACGGCCGCTGCGCCGGTGGCGAGGACAATCGCGAGGCCCAGGAGGACCGGACGTCGGACCCCCACCCATCCCCTCACGCGATCTTGGCCAGGGTGATCATGCCGCCTTCCATGTGCATCGGCTTGTGGCAGTGGAGGAACCAGTCGCCCGGGTTGTGGGCGGTGAATTCGATCACCACCGAGCCCATGTGGGCCTCCACGTCCACGCTGTCCTTCACGATGGGCGCGGCGAGCCGCTGGCCGTTCACCGCCAGGACCTTGAAGGACTGGCCGTGCAGGTGCATCGGGTGGGCCTCCATGCTCATGTTGCGGAAGCGAATCCGGGCCCGATCCCCCTTCCGCATGCGCAGGGGCTCCGTGTGGGGGTAGCGCTCATCGTTGATGGTCCAGACTTCCGATCCCATCATTCCGCCGCTCAGCGTGAGGTCGAAGGTGCGCTCCTGCCCGGACGGCGGAGGGAGGACCTCCCGGCCCCGACCGAGGTCGTAGCGCCAGAGGGTCAGGCCAGCGACGCCCTCCACCGGGGGCTCAGCCCGGTCCCGTTCGTGCCCCTCGTAGAGGACGAGAACCTGCTCCCCCGCCACCGCATGGCCGGGCTCGGCGCAGTAGAGGAACCAGGCGCCGGGGCGGTCGGCCGCCAGGAGGACGTCGTACCGCTCGCTCGGGACGATGGGCACCGCGTCCACCTCCATGGCCTGGAGGAGCGGATTCCCGTCGGTGTGGGTCACCCGCAGGCGGTGGCCGCCAAGGCGAATGACGTGGGTGTGGTCGGCGCTCGCGTTGATCAGTCGAAGGCGGACCCGCTCGCCTTCGCGGACCGTGAGGGGCTGGCTGGCCGGGAAGGCCTTCCCGTTGATGGTCATGACGTCGTAGGCCGGGTGCTGGCCGCCACCCATCATGCCGCCCATGCCCCGCCCCATCATCCCCTCCATCATCCGGCCCATGCCTCCGCCCATCATCCCGCCCATGCCGCCCCGTCCTCCTGCCGTCCCCTCGCGGGTGGACGGGAGAGGACGCCCCGTCCCGGTCGCCCAGTCGTCCAGGACGAGGGTGTACTCGCGGTCGAACGGGAACGGGTCGGGCCCGGCCGGCTCGATGAGGAGCGGGGCGTACAGCCCCAGGTCGAGCTGCCGGTGCTCCTGAAAGTGGGTGTGGTACCAGCGAGTGCCGGTCGGCCGCGGCTCGAACTCATAGACGAACGTCTGGCCTGGGGCGACGGGCTTCTGCGTGATCCCCGGGACGCCGTCCATCGAGTTCGGCACGTCCACGCCGTGCCAGTGGATGGTCGTGGGCTCGGGGAGCGAGTTCTTCAAGACGATGCGCACTCGCTCCCCCTCCCTGAGGCGAAGCTCCGGCCCCGGGATCTGGCCGTTGTACGCCATGCCCTTGATGACCTTCCCCGGAGCCAGCTCCCATCGGACCTCGCGCGCCTCCAGGGAAATCTCCCTCACCCCGCCGGAGCCCGGGTGCCCCGTGGCGCCGCTCCGGCCAGGAAGGAGCGCTCCACCGCCGGCCGCGAGCGCGACAGCCCCGAGCCCTGCCTGGCCAGATGCTCGCAGGAACTCGCGCCGCGAGAGAGCGCTTCCGGTTACTGCTGCCGCTTCCATGTCATCCCTCCGTCCGGACTCTTGAAGATCACTCCGTCCGCCGTGGCGACGTAGACCTCGCCCGACCGTTTCGGGTTCACCGCGACCGCCGCCAGGTTCCTCAGGTCTTTGCCCACCGGCTTCCAGGTCTCACCGGCGTCGGTGCTCTTGAAGAGCCCATCGCGCATGGCCACGTACATGACCTTGGGGTTGTCCGTATCCACTGCGAAGCCGTTCACCGTCCGGTTGGCGGGCAGACCGCCCACCAGCTTCCACCCTCAGAAGCAGTCCGGGTTGCGTTGGAGACCCTCGGCCGTCCCGGCGTAGAGGTAAATCCCGCCCATCCCCGTCGGGATGTTGACCGAGGTCAGCACTTTGACCTCGCCTCCGGGGCCGTCGTCCACCCGTACCCACTTGCCGCCGCCGTCGGTGGTCCGGTAGAGGCCGTCTCCCTTCTCCCGAACCGCCGCGTGCAGCTTCTGAGGCGCGTTGGGATCGATGGCCAGGCCGTGGACGTCGAGCCCCGGGAGCCCGTTGTTGGCCTCCTTCCACGTGCTCCCCCCGTCCGTGCTTTGGAAGACGCCGGCCTCGTGAGTGCCGACATAGAGCACCAGCGGGTCCCTTGGGTGGGGGGCGATCGTCATCACATCCGGGTGGCCGTGCTTTGCCGAGAGCGCCACCTTCCGCCAGGACCGCCCGCCGTCCTCGCTCCTGAAGAGGCCGGTATGCGCCCCGAGGAAGAGGCGTCGCCCCTCGGCGTCCGCCGCGAGTGCGTGGACGTGCTCGAAGCCGCCCCCTTTGCTTGGGCTTTCCTGAGCGGGGGAGGCGGTCGGAGGCGCCGTCAACAGCATCGCGAGCGCTCCGAGAACGGTGAAAACGGTAAGGCGCTGTCTCATTTCTCTCCCCCTCGATTCTGATGATCTCCAGGGTGTCCCATTTTCGTCATCGAGCGCATCAGGAAGTACATGGCGAGAGTCAGTGGGTTATACGTTCGTCCGTCCTCAGAGCCACCAGTACACAACCGTATCGTGGAGACCCGCCAGGATGAATACCGCCCCGGCCACTGCGCTCGTGATCCGCTGGACCCGCCAGAGGTTCCCGACGGTCGCCTCGAGCGCCCCGAACCCCAGCGCCACGACGCCTGAGAGGACCAGGAGCGGGAGCGTTGAGCCGAGGGCAAAGAGGCCCGGGAAGCTCCACCCCCCGGCGCTCCTGAGCGCCAGGGGAACCGTGAGCCCGAAGAAGAGCCAGAAGAGCGTCGGGCAAAAGGCGAGGGAGAAGACCACGCCCAGGAGGAAGGCGCCCGCTACGCCTCCGGTCGGCACGGTGGTCCTGAGCCCTTCGCTCAGGCGCTGGCCGAATCCTCCCCGAAGGCGGATCGCGCCCAGCATGCCGAGGCCCGCGAGGATCATGAGGGGCCCGAGGAGCTTTCGCGCCACCACCACGACGGGCACCGACGCCGCCTGGAGCTGAAGGCCCACCGCAACAACGAGGAGGCCGACGACGCTGTAGGCCGAAACCTTCCCCGCCGCGAACGCGAGGGCCGAAGCGAACGTCGCGCTCCTCGAGGACTCGCGGCCCGCATACGCCAAAGCCCCAAGGTTGGTGGTGAGCTGGCAGGGGGACGCGGCCGCGATCAGCCCGAAGAGCAGGGCGCTGGCCGGGGCCAGATCCAGCCGTTCAGTCCACTCCCCGACCGAGAAGACGAACCCCTGGCTCAGCGTGCTGAGCCATGTGTACCAGGCCAGAATCAGATGATGCATCGTGTTCCCCCAGCTCCTCCGTTCTTGGCGTCGGCAGAATTCCGCCTCCGAATTCCGTGGACGAACATTCCTACGCCGCGGATTATCGGGAGCGAAAGAGACTAGTAGTAGAGACTACGCGGGAAGCGCGGGAGGAGAGCGCGGGACGGAAGGCCTGGACTGGTCCTGCAAGTCGTGGCCTAAAACGGCAGGAACCGAGGGCCACGCCGTCCAGACAAGCGGAGAGTCAACAGACGCCCATATCGCGGGCAACGCCGGGGCCATGTCCAGGGAGAGCGTCTGCCCGCAGCTCCTGACCGATGGATGGCTGGGCGGGCACCCCTCGGTCGCCGCCATGGCCAGGTGCGCGGCGGTGGCGAGGCACGAGAGGAGGAAGACCGCGGCGACAAAGGCCGGCAGCATTCGGACGAATCGGCGTATCAAGCGCATCGTCACTGCCACGGGGTCAGGATACCAGCGACAGCGTGAATGTTCAAGGGAAGCACCTCATTTCGCCGGTGCAAAGCCCAGCATGCGCTCCATCGGCGCGGTGAGAAGGTCATAGAAGCGCGCCTGACGATTCCAGCGCCGAACGAGCCGTCTGGTCAACTCGGGAAAGGTGGCCATCCTCAGCGGAGCGAGGCCAGCCAGGCTGCCAGTGCCCGCGCCTCGGCCTCCGTCATGGCGATCTTCGGCATGTGGGCGGTGGGCTTCTGGGTCGCCGGATCCCTGAGCCACTGGAGCAGGTACGCCTCTTTGTGCTTGGAGCCCACGCGGGAGAGGTCCGACGCGATCGGCGTCCCGACCTTCCCCACGGTGTGACAGCCGTAGCAGCCCTGGGCGGTGAAAAGCTTCTGTCCCTGGGCGATCAGGGCGGCCCGGTCCTGCGCGACGGCAGGCGCGCCGGCCAGAGCGATCGCCAGCCCGAGAGCGAAGACCCGCGCGATCATGCTGAAGTCCCCCTTCATTCGGGTCCTTCCGCCCAGGCGAGGAGGGCCTCCAGGGCGTCGGACTTGGTGAGGATGCCGATCGGCCGGTCGCCCTCGACGACAGGGAGCGCGCCGATCTTCCGGTCGAGGAGCTCGCGGGCGGCCACCGTCAGCGGCGTCTCGGGCGAGACCGTCACCGGGCTCTCGGTCATGACCCGCGTGACCGGCGCGCTCGGTGGAATCGAGTGCTCCCCCCCGAGGAGGAGCCGGCGGACGTCGCGGTTGGAAACGATCCCCGCCAGGCGCTCGCCGTCCATCACGAGAAGGTGGCGGATCCCGCGCGCCCGCATGAGCCGGATGACGTGCTCGATGGACGCTTCGGGCGTCACCGTCACCGGCTCCCGGCTCATCCAGTCCCTGACGCTTCCGATGGCATGCGCATTCATACCGGCTCGACTCCTCAGGCCCCCTCACCTTCATCCTCTCCCCCACCGGGGGAGAGGGTTGGGTGAGGGGGGCCCTGTTGGCCGCGCCAGGACTCGCGCACCGTGAAGCCCCGGGCCTCCAGCGCCTTGATCGCCGGGCCCGGGTTGATCGTCGCGACCCGGATCACCGCCTCCTTCAGCCCGGCGCGGTTCGCCAGCGTCACGATGCTGGAAATGACGGCGCCTGCAGCCTCCACGGCCTTCACGGCCTCCGCCAGGGCGGAGGGGCGGTCCCCCAGCACCACGTCCAGCCGGCTCGAGGGCTCGCCGGCTCCCATCGCCTTGACCAGGAGCTCCAGGACGTCGGTCTCGGTCACGATCCCGACCAGGCGCCCGCCCTCGGTGACGGGGAGCGCGCTGATCTTCTCTTTCACCATGAGCCGCGCCGCTTCCTCCACGGGGAACATGGGGGCGATGGTGATCACGGCGCGCGTCATGATCTCGGCCACGGGGAGCCGGTCCAGCAGGTAGTTCAGCTCGCGCACCTCCAGGCTCGTGGCCGGGGAGGCCATGGCCCGCTTGAGGTCGCGGTCCGACACGATGCCCACCAGCTCCCCGTTCTCGACGACCGGGAGGTGGCGGATCCCGCGCTGCTGGACCAGCCGCATCGCCTGGGGCAGCGTCGTCTTCGGCGTGATGGTGGTCAGGGTCGTGTGCATGACATCCTGGACGAGCATCACTTTTTCTCCCTGACCGTGAGGACCGGGCACCCCGCCAGCCGGACCACCCGGTTGGCCACGCTGCCCAGGAGCAGCCCCTCGAGGCCGCGCCGGCCGTGCGTGCCCATCACGATCATGTCGGCGCCTTCCTCCTCCGCCGCCTGGACGATGGCGTCGAACGGCACCCCGCGGCTGAGCTTCCACCGCGCCGGCGCCCCCGCAGCCCGCGTCTCGGCGGCGCGCGCCTCCAGCGCCTCCTCGGCCCACTTCCGCTGGGCCTCGTAGACCCTCTGCACCGTGCCCGCCGCCATCATCCCCTCGGCGTAGAGGGGCGTCTCGACCGAGACGTGGAAGAGGATGATCTCCGCCCCCATCGCCCGCGCCAGCCGGATCGCCTGGGCCCGGGCCTGCTCCGCGCATTCCGAAAAGTCGGTCGGATGCAGAATCTTCATCGCGCCCTCTCCTCCTCCCTGGCCTCGCAGGCCACACACGTCCGCGCCGCCGGCATCGCCCGGAGGCGTGCCAACGGGACGGACCGGCCGCACCCCTCGCAGATACCGAAGGTCCCGGTCTCGAGCCGGGCCTGGGCAGCGTACACCTCGTCCAGTTCGTGCTTCTCCTGGGCGCTGAGCCGGGAGAGGAGCGTGGTCACCGACTCGCGCGCGACGTCTTCCGCCGGCGCGCCCGCCTGATGGGCTTCGAGCGTCCGGAGCTCCTCGTCGGTCGTGGCCGCGGTCCTGTGCAGGCGTCCCCGCAGCTCGCGCAGGCGGCCCCTGAACTCCTCCACCAGCTCCACGTTCAGGGTCTTTCCCATCACCGTCACCGCGTGCCGCGCCGGGGACGTGGCGGCCGTCCTTCCTCCGAGTCGGCCGCCTCCCGCTCGAGGTGCCAGCGGAAGCGATCCCGGTTGCGAAGAATCTCGTCGGAGGTGCGGACCTCGGCGTCCGAGGCCTGCTCCACGCCGAGCGCGCGGCCGATCTCGTCCACCACGTCCTGGTCGGGCGTGGCGACGCTGCCGCCCACGGCCTCCTCGCCGGAGAGATGGGCTCGCATCCAGTCCGCGTCCAGATCCCCGCCGGTGAGGATCGGGCCGGTCTCGCCGTGCGCGATCATCTCGTGGAGCATCTGCACGATCTGGCCCCGGTCGTCCAGCTCCGGGAGCCTGACCATGCGGGGCCGCGCGGGGCGCCGCCTGGTGGCCTGCCGTGCCTTCCGTTTCATGGCCCGATCCCTCCCTCCACCGCCCCCATCAGATCGTTCCGGGAGACGATGCCGACCACCTTCCCATCGTCGTCGATGACCGGCAGGCTCCGCAAGCCGGAGTCCACCATGAGCGACACTGCGGTCTCGACGGAATCCTTGGGACGCAGCGCGAGGACCCCGTGGGCCATCCAGCGCGAAACCAGTTGCAGCCAGACACCGGGATCGCCGAGCCCCGCCTTGAGCACCCGGAGCAGATCGCCCTTGGTCACCATCCCGACCAGGCGCCCCTCGCGGCTCACCACGGGAAAGCCGTTGTAATCGTAGCGGCTCGCGATAGCCCGGACCTCCGCCATCGGAATCTCCTCCAGCACCATCACGACGCGGCTCGTCATCACGCTCTCGACCGGGGCCGTCAGTCCCGCCGCAGGGCTCGCCATGGCTCACGCCTCCTCCCACACTTCTTTGAGGTCCTTGGGCAGCTGCGCTTGGACGTCCCCGGCCTCGCCCGGCGACAGCTGCTCCTTGAGGGCCGTGAACACCGCCACGGTGTACCAGCGCGACTCCCGCAGCGAGGCCAGACCCGCCTCGGCCTTCACTCGCTCGTAGAATTCCTTGCGGTGCATCTTCACGGGCCGGCGGCCCGGCCCCTCTCCCGCCTCCCACAGGCCCTTGAGCTCCCGCGGGAGCTGGGCGGCGACCTGGTCCGCCTCGTCAGCCGTGAGGCGATCGCGGAGCGCGTGGAGCACCGCCGCCGTCGCGCGCTTCGCCGCCTCCCGGTTCGCCTGCCCGCTCTCTTCGATCACTTTTCGGTAGAACGTCAGCGTCGTCATGCGAGCCTCCGAACGAAGTATTTCCGCCCCTCCTCCAGGAGGAGCATCGCCGGCGGGAAGAGGAGGAGGAGCTGCCACTCCGCGAACACGAGGGGCGCCAGCCCGAACACCGCCGGAAACGGCGGCACGAGGATCAAGATGGCGAGGATCCCCATCTCGGCGGCGATCCCCAGGAGGACGAGCCGGTTGCTGAAGAGCCCGACCCGGAAGACTGACTCGCGATCCGTGCGGCACGCGAACACGTTGCCGACCTGGGTCGCCACGATGCCCGCCAGCGTCATCGTCGTGGCGCGCCGGTAGAGGACTCCCGTCCGGGCCATGGGCAGCCCGGGGCGCCAGCCGGCCACCCAGTAGGTCCAGAAGAACGCCGCGAGCGAGAGCGCGGCCTCCGCCACTCCCAGAAAGCCATACGCGTGAAGCAGCCTGCCGGGACCGAGCAGGCGCTGGGTCCTCGGGCGCGGCGGCCGGTCCATCACGCCGGGCTCGGGGGGCTCGGCGCCGAGGGCGAGGGCGGGGAGCAGATCGGTCCCCAGATCCACGGCGAGGATCTGCATCACGGTCAGCGGCAGGGGAACCCCGAGGAAGACCAGGGCGAGGAACGGCACCAACTCGGGGACGTTCGACGCGAAGATGTAGGTGATGAACTTCCCCATGTTGGCGTAGATGGCGCGTCCCTGGCGGACGGCGCCGACGATGGAGGCGAAGTTGTCGTCCGTGATCACCATCACGGCCGCCTCCTTGGCCACGTCGCTCCCCCGCTTGCCCATGGCGACGCCGATGTCGGCGGCCTTGAGGGCCGGCGCATCGTTGACGCCGTCGCCGGTGACCGCCACCACCTCCCCCAGCGCCTTCAGGCCCCTGACGATGCTGAGCTTGTGCGCGGGGGAAGTCCGGGCGAAGAGCACGGCGGGCTCGGCGAGAAGCCGTTGAAGGCTCTCGGCCGACAAGCGCTCCAATTCCTCACCGGTCACGACCTTCTCCACCGGCAACCCGATCTGCCGCGCGATGGCCTGGGCGGTGAGCCCATAATCGCCCGTGATCATCACCACGCGGATGCCCGCCCTCCGGCAGAGCGCCACGGCCTCCTTCACCTCCGGTCTCGGCGGGTCCCAGAGGGCCACGAGACCGAGAAAAGTCAGCTCGCGCTCGACGGCGCTGGCGACGGCTCCGACGAGCGCCTCTGGAAGCGGCCGCACCGCGACGGCCAGCAGACGAAGTCCCTCCCGAGCGACCCGATCATGGTCCGCCAGGATCCGGCGGCGAATGTCATCCGTAAGCGCGACCGTGCTGCCCTCCCACCGGATCGTGTCGCACAGCGCCAGCGTCTCCTTAGGAGCGCCCTTCACGTAGGCGGTGGCCCTGTCGGCCGCGGCGCGCACGAGCGACATCCGCTTGCGGAACGAGTCGAACGGATACGGGGCCAGGAGGTCGTGGGCCCGTCGGACCTTCTCGGGATCCACGCCGGCCTTCACGGCCGCCGCCAGAATCGCCACCTCGGTCGGATCGCCGTGATCCAGGGTGGCCTGGGACGCCAGCGCCGCAGCCTCGAAGAGCTCCCTGACTTCCGGCTCCTCGCCGGTCAGGTCGGCGACGTCCAGCAGCCGGCCCGTAGCCCACACGGACCGCGCCGCCATCCGGTTCTGGGTGAGCGTCCCGGTCTTGTCGGTGCAGATCACGGTGGTCGCGCCGAGCGTCTCCACCGCCGACAGGCGCTTCATCAGGCTTCGCTGGCGCGCCATGCGCTGGACCCCCAGCGCCAGGGCCAGCGTGAGCGTGGGGAGCAGTCCCTCGGGGACGTTGGCGACGATGACGCCGAGGGCGAAGAGGAACCCCTCGGCCAGGGGCAGGACGCCGGTCATGACGCCGAGGACGAAGAAGCCGACCCCGAAGGAGACCGCCAGGAGCGTCACGATCCGGGTCACGCGCACCATCTCGCGCTGGAGGGGGCTGGGCTCCTCCACGACGGCCTGCGTCAGACGCGCAATGGCACCAATCTCAGTGGCCATCCCGGTGGCGAAGACCAGCGCGGTGCCCGTCCCCGCCACGACGGCGGTGCCCGCGAAGAGCAGCTCGTGCCGCTCCACGAAGGGAACGCTCTCGCGCTCGTTGGCGACCGCCGGGAGCTTGAAGACCGGGTGGGATTCACCGGTCAGCGCGCTCTGGTCCGCCCGGAGCCCCTCCGCCGAGAGGAGCTGCCCGTCCGCGGGCACTTGATCGCCTTCCTGAAGGCACACCAGGTCTCCGGGGACGAGGAGGGAGGCGGCCACGCGCAGCTCGCGGCCGTCGCGGAGCGCTGTGATCTCTTGAGGGAGCAGCTCCTGGAGCGCCTCCACGGCGCGCTCGGCGCGGTACTCCTGGAAGAAGCTGAAGACGCCGTTGATGACAATGACCGCGAAGATGGCCCAGCCGAGCTGGGGCATCCCGGCCAGCAGCGCGAAGCCGCCGCCGACCCAGAGGAGCAGCGCGAAGAAGCTCCAGAACTGCTCCAGGAAGCGGAGGGCGAGCGGGCGGCGGCGGACGCGCTCGATCCGGTTGAGGCCGCACTGCTCGAGCCGGCGCTCGGCTTCCGCTGCCGCCAACCCGGCCGCCCCGGAGCCCAAAAGGGACAGAACCTCGTCGCCCGACAGGGGGCTCTCGCCCGCGGTCTCCTCGGCCGCCGCCAGAATCTTCACCAGCCCCTCGCGCGAGGTCGCCGACCGGGCACCCTCCACGACGGCGGGATCCCGCAGGGACGCCCTGAGCCGTGAGACCAGGCGGAGGGCACTTCCGCTCTGGCACATCGGCGCCGTCAGCACCACCACTGTCTCCACGGGCCCCGCGCCGTCGATCAGAATGGGAGCGTGAGTCAGGTGAACCCAGCGGAGCGTCACGCTCCCCGTCGCGCCCGTCAGGGAGTGAAGCAGGGCGACGCGGGGAGCGAGGGGGAGGAGGCCCGCCTTCTCGAGCCCTTCCAATCCGAGCGCGGCGAGCAGATCTCGCAGCGAAGTGACGGGAAGCTCGAGACGGATGGGATCGCCGGTGAGGAACAGGGAGAGGGCCAGCGCACGCGTCGTTGTCGCCATCTCCCCATCCTCGCCCGGTCGTTCCCTCCGTCCTTACTTCAGCAGCTCGAGAGCTTCCTTGGCCTTCTGAGCAGAGAGGGTCATATCGCCCTTCGTGCACGCCTGGTGGGACTGCTGCACGAGCGCGCGGGCCTTCGCGACCTTCGGAGCCTGGACTTCCTGAGCACGGGGCGCCTGCACTTCCTGACCGCGAGGAGCTTGCACTTCCTGACCGCGAGGCGCCTGCACTTCCTGACCGCGGGGCGCCTGGACTTCCTGGCCGCGAGGAGCTTGGACTTCCTGACCACGAGGCGCTTGCACTTCCTGGCCGCGCGGCGCCTGGACCTCTTGAGACTTGGCGGCGGCCTGCGCGCGCTTTGCCCGCGCCTGCTGCTGCTTCAGCGTCTGCTGTGCCTTCTGCAACGCCACCTGAGCCTGAGCCAGCTCAGACGGGCATTTCGTCGCCGGTGCCTGAGCCCAACCCGCATCGGGGAAGGTCACGCTCATCAGGCCCAGACTGAGTGCCGCCACGAGAAACCGCTTCATTGTCGTCTTCTCCTTTCACCGAAATATGTGTGGACCAAACGAACTACCACCCGTCGAGAGGGTGCAAGCCGGGTGCCACTGCCAGCGGGTGATGAACAACAGAAAAATCGAGGGGTTGAAGCCCCAAAAACGGGCGAAAATCTCCGCGTGTGGGGCGCCCTCCGCCCCTGTGGGGCAGGGGTGCCCCGCAGCCTACTCGCCGAGAACCTTCAGGACATCCACGACCGAGACGATGCCGACGAGCTCGCGCCCGTCGAGGACCGGCATCGCGCCGAAGCGGCGCTCGCGAAAGAGGTGGGCGGCTCGGTGGAGGGACGTGTCGGGAGAGAGGACGAAGACGGGACGACGCATGACCTCCCGAAGGGGAACGGTCTCGCTCGGCGCCGAGCGAAGGTCGCGGTCGGAGACGATCCCGACGAGCAGCGGACCGTCCAGCACCGGAAGGTGGCGGGCGCGCGCCTGCTTCATCAGGCGCCGGGCCCCACTCACGAGGGTGTCCGGCGTGGCCGTCACCACCGCCCGGACCATGACGTCGGCGACAGTCACATCCGGTCGATGAGCCCCTTGCAGCGCTTCCCTCCGCAGAAGATCACGTCCCAGACGACGAACAGGGCGATCAAACCCACCGCCAGAAGGACGAACCCGAGCCAGCCCATTGTCCCCCCTACCCTTTCCGCGCCAGGCCGAGAACCGAGCAGGCCAAGGCCCTACCCTTTGATGTTGCCGATGGGCGTCAGGGACGCCACCCTGCGCGAGATGTCCAGCCGGTGGAGGACGTCCACCACCGCCGCCAGGTCCTTGTAGGCGAAGCCGGCCTCCTCGGCGACTCCCGACTTGGACGCCGCGCGAACGATGACGCCGCGCGCCTCCATCTCCTTCAAGAGGGTTTCCCCCCACACCCGGCGCTTGGCCTGGGCCCGCGACATCGTCCGCCCGGCGCCGTGGGCGGTGGAGCCCCAGGTCTCCGCCATCGCGCGGGCCGTGCCCACCAGGAGGGCCGAGCCCGTCTCCATGGAGCCGCCGATGATCACCGGCTGGCCGATCTCCCGGTAGGCCTCCGGCAGATCCGGGGCGCCGGGACCGAAGGCGCGCGTGGCGCCCTTGCGGTGGACGATCAGGTCGAGGAGCTCGCCGTCCACGGGGTAGCGCTCGACCTTGGCGGTGTTGTGGCAGACGTCGTAGACCACCGACAGCCCCAGCTCCCGGGGATCCTTGCCGAAGACCCGCCCCAGGACCTCCCGCACCCGGTGGGTGATCACCTGGCGGTTCACGAAGGCGCTGTTGGCGGCGGCCGTCATGGCGCCGAAGTACGCCTGGCCCTCCGGCGAGCGGAACGGGGCGCACGCCAGCTCCCGGTCGTTCACCACGATCCCGTAGTGTCGCATGACCTGATCGAAGATCCTGAGGTAGTCGGTCGCGATCTGGTGGCCGAAGCCCCGGGAGCCGCAGTGGAACATCACGAAGACCTGCCCGGGCGCGTCCACCCCGAGGGCGCGGGCCGCGGCGGGATCGTGAATCCCGCCCGGACGGATCACCTGGATCTCGAGGTAGTGATTGCCGGAGCCGAGTGTGCCGAGCTGATCCCTGCCGCGCGAGACGGCGCGCGCGCTCACGTGGGCGGGATCGGCGCCGGGCAGGCAGCCCTGCCCCTCGGTTCGCTCCAGATCCTCGGGCCAGCCGTAGCCGTGCTTCACGCACCAGCCCGACCCTTGCACCATGACCTCGCTGAACTGGGCCTCCGAGAGATGGACGAAGCCCTTGGCCCCCACGCCGGAGGGGACCGCCGCGAAGAGCGCGTTGATCAGCTCCCGGAGCCGCGGCCTGACCTCGTCTTCGGTGAGCGTCGTCCTGAGGAGCCGCATCCCGCAGTTGATGTCGAAGCCGATTCCCCCGGGGGAGATCACGCCGGTGTCGGCCCTAAACGCCGCCACGCCGCCGATGGGGAAGCCGTAGCCCCAGTGGCCGTCGGGCATGCAGAGGGAGGCCCGGACGATCCCGGGGAGGCAGGCGACGTTGGTCACCTGCTCGAAGACGCCCTTGTCCATCTGGCCCAGGAGCGACTCCGAGGCATAGATGCGCGCCGGAACCCGCATCCCGGGCTTTTCGCTCGGCGGAATCTCCCACACGCAGTCGCCGACGGGAAGGACTTTCATATGTCTATTACAATGCGGGCCCGCCAGGCGCCGTCCGTGGACGTGAGGGCAAACTGGTGGAAGGTCACGGCCTTCGCGTCGGCGCGGAGCGCCGTCCGCTCGGGATCAAGCACACCCCCGTGGACGCGCGCCGTCAACTCGAACGGACCGGCGCCGCTCACGCGGACCTCCGCCCGCGTAAAGACCTCGCGGTCCCGGTCCTTCCGGTAAATCAGCTCCGACAGCCAGTCGTACAGCAGGAGATCGAGCTGGGGAGCCGTGAGGGCGATCGTCCGCTCGACGGTGCTCGGCACCGTCGCCGGGTCCACCATCACGTCCGCCAGAGCGGCGGCGGCGGTGGCGAAGAGGTCGTCGAGGTCGTTCCCCTCGACGTCCACGGCGCAGTCGGCCAGCGCCACCTCTTCGAGAAACTCATACCGCCCCACGGCCCCCCGCCCGGTCCCGCTGCTACTCCGCCTTGACCGGGATGGTCGTGCCCTTGGCGGCCGGCGTCTTGGGCAGCTTGACCGTCAGCAGCCCGTTCTTGAACGTGGCGCTGACCTTGCTGCCGTCCACCGGCACGGGCAGGCGGATGCTCCGCACGAAGCCCCCGTACGAGCGCTCCATGCGGAAGTAATGCTCGTCCTTTTCCTCCTTCTCCTGCCTCTTCTCCCCCTTGATCGTCAGGACCTGATCCTGGAGGGACACCTCGATCTCCTTCGGGTCGATCCCGGGGATCTCAGCCTTCACCACCAGGGCGTCCTTGGTCTCGGAGAGGTCCAGGCTGGGGGTCCACTCCCCGGCGAGGGCCGGGAACTCGTCCCACCTGGGTTCCCAGAAGCGCTCGAACAGCCGGTCGATCTCCTTCTGAAGGGTTGTGAAGCCTGTCCAGGGTGCCAGCGCTTTCATGACATACTCCTCCTTCACGCACGAACGATTAGACAGTCAGGCTTTCGCCGAAACAAGTAGAATTGCAACCGCGATGCCGGATCGAACAGACAATAAATCAGCATCTTATGCTGAGGTCGCGCGCCCCGAGTGGGGCACCTCCGTCCCTGGGTGGGGCGTCCCCGCCCGACGACACCTCGACGGCAACGCAAATACGCATGCCTGACCCCATGAGCGTCACGCTCCGGGACGGCGCCACCATCATGCTGCGGCCGATCCGGCCGGAGGACGAGCGCGAGCTGACGGCCCTTTATTCGGGACTGAGCCCCGAGACGGCCTACCAGCGCTTCTTCAGCGTGATGGCGCGCCTGCCTCCCGACTGGGCCCGCATTCTCGCCAACGTGGACTACGACAAGCGGATGGCCATCGTGGCGGTCGCGCCCAGCAGCCGGCTGATCGGGGTGGCGCGCTACGACTACGACGACGCGGCGAAAGAAGCTGAGATCGCCCTGGTCGTCCAGGACGGCTGGCAGGGAAAAGGACTGGGAACGATTCTCCTGCGGGAGCTGCTCGCCTACGCGGCGACCAAGGGAATTCACCGGTTCCGGGCCTACGTCCTGGGCGACAATCGCCGCATGCTCGACCTGCTCGCGCGGACCACCCAGGTCTTGGACCGCTCCACGGAACGCGGCATCACCTCGCTGCTCCTGGCGCACCTCCCCGCGCGCGATGCCGCGGGCCCAGGAGGGGATGCCGCCGCCGGAGGCGGCGCACCCTAGCGGTCCCCAGCCGCCAATGACGCCTCCACGGCAACGCAAATACGCATGCCTGACCCCAGCACTTCAGCGGGTCGTCGCGCCCAGGGGTAATGGAGGCTCGGCCGGCGCCACCCGGATGCGGGCATCCACGACGGTCGCAGCCGCTTCGTGCACCAGGATGGGGTTCAGGTCAACCTCGGCGATCTGGGGGAGGTCGTCCGCCATCGCGCTCGCCCGGAGCAGCGTCTCCTCCAGCGCTCGGACGTCGCACACCGGGCCGCCCCGGTAGCCCGTGAGCAGCGGGTAGGTCCGGAGGCTCCGGATCATCTCCCCGGCGTCCTCCCGCGTCAGCGGCGTGAGGCGAACCGCCACGTCGCGGAGCAGCTCGACGAGCACGCCGCCGGCGCCGCACGCCACCACGGGACCGAACTGGCGATCGTGCACGACCCCGACGAGCATCTCCACCCCCTTCGGGACCATTCGCTGGACGACAAAGCCCGTGGGGGGATGTCCCAGGGCGCCGAGGCGCGCCGCCATCTCCTCCGCGGCCGCCCGCACCTCATCGGCGCCGCGGAGATTGAGGCGAACTCCTCCGACCTCCGTCTTGTGGAGGATTCCGGGAGCGATCGCCTTCAGCGCGATCTCCCCCCCGATCTCCCGCGCCGCCGCCCCGGCCTCTTCCGGAGCGGTCACGACGCGCTGGTCGGCGACGGGAAGCCCGTAGCAGGAGAGCAGCGCCGCCACTTCCCCCGGCGCCAGCCACCCCTCCCCTCGCTGGAGCGCTGTCGCCACCAGCGCCGCCGCTTCATCCCGGCGAAGATCGGTCAGCGGCGGAGGCGCCGCCTCCGGCCGCTCGCGCCACTCCCCGTAGCGGGCCGCGCGGGCGAGGGCCAGGGCCGCCGCCTCGGGAAACGCGTACGACGGGAGGCGGACGTCCGCGCTCTTGAGCTCATCGGGGACGCCGCGGGCCGACATGAAGACCGTCAGCACCGGCTTCTTGCCGTCGAGGCCCCGCGCGCCCTCCACGATGGCGCGCGCCACGTCCGAGGGCCGCGTCACCAGCGGAGGGATGAAGATGACGATCAGCGCGTCCACTGCCGGGTCGGCCGCGACGATGCCGATGGCTTCACGATAGTGCTCAGCGGTCGCGGAGGCGATCATATCCACGGGGTTGGCGATCGCGGCCTCCCGCGGAAGGAACTGGCGGAGGCGGGCCTGGGACTCCTCGGGGAGGACGGGGATCTCCAGCCCTTCAGCCTCGCAGACATCCGCGCAGAGGACGGCGGGGCCGCCCGAATTCGTGATGATGCCCACGCGGCGGCCCCGGGGCGGCGGCTGGTGGGCCAGGAGGGAGGCCACGTCGAAGAGCTCCTCGAGGGTATCCACCCGGATGACGCCGGCCTGGCGGAAGAGCGCGTCCACGCTGACGTCGGACGCCGCGAGCAGGGCGCCGGTGTGGGAGGACGTCGCGCGCGCGCCCGCGGCCGTGCGGCCGCTCTTCACGGCGGCGATCGGCTTGCTCCGCCCGACCCGGCGCGCGAGCCGCGAAAACTTCCGCGGGTTGCCGAAGGATTCGACGTACAGGAGGATCACGTCGGTCCCCGGGTCCGACCCCCAGTAGGAGAGGAGATCGTTGCTGGAGACGTCGGCCCGGTTGCCGATGGAGACGAACGTGGAGATCCCCAGCCCCAGCGAGCTCGCGTAGTCGATGACGGCCAGCCCGAGCGCCCCGCTCTGGGAGAAGAACCCCACCCGGCCCGCCGGCGGCATGCCGGCGGCGAAGGTCGCGTTGAGCCGCACGGCGGGATCCGTGTTCAGGATGCCCATGCAGTTCGGTCCGATCAGCCGCATCCCGGCCGCGCGGCAGACCCGCAGCAGCCGCGCCTGCCGCGCCCGTCCCTCGTCTCCGGTCTCGGCGAAGCCGGCCGAGATCACCACCAGCGCCCTGACCCCCTTCCGCCCGCACTGCTCGGCCACCTCCATCACCTTCGCGGCCGGGACGGCGATGACCGCAAGGTCCACCGGATCCGGAATCGTGTCCACGCTGGGATAGGCCCGCACGCCCTGCACCACCTCGGCGGCGGGGTTCACGGGGTACACGGGACCCACGAAGCCATAGGCGACGAGATTGGCGAAGATCTCGCCGCCGATCGTGCCGCGGTCCCGCGACGCCCCGATGACGGCGACGGCGCGGGGGTTGAAGAACCATCTCAGCGCGTTGGCCGCGGCGATCTCCTCGCGATGCTCGAAGTGCTCGCGCGCCTCGTCGGTGAGGGAGGTGGCAAAGGTCATCCGGATCTGCCCCGGCTCGGCCCGCACCTCGACGGGGAACCCCGATTCGCGGAGCACCTCGAGCATCCGGTGGTTTTCGGGGAGCATCTCCGCCACAAAGACGCGGATGCCATTGACGGCGGCAACCTCTGCCAGCTGACCGAGGAGGAGCGTGCCGAGCCCCCGTCCCTGGAAGTCCTCGGCGATCGCGATCCCGAGGTCGGCACGATCCCCGCCGAGGGGGACGACGTAGAGCGCGTGACCGACGACGCGCTCCTCCAGACCCGTCGTGGCCAGGAGCCCGAAGGTCTTCACGTAGTCCACGTCGGCCTCCCGCCGCGCCTCCCCCATCAGAAAGACGTCGGTCGTGGGGGAGAAGAACCGGAGCGCCCGGGAGCGCTCCGACAGGCTGCGGAAGAAGATCAGCAGGCGGTGGTCGTCGTCGGGCGAGACCGGACGGACGTGGACGGTGGCGCCGTCCCTCAGGACGACATCGGCCTCGCGGTGAGCCGGGTACTCGGGTGTTGGCATGGGGTCAGGCATGCGTATTTGCGTTA
>LDXP01000015.1 GCA_001443385.1 Candidatus Rokubacteria bacterium CSP1-6 | reverse complement strand
CCCGGTCTGTTGCGCCGCCCACTGACGGCAGACCGCATCATCGGCTTGGAATTGCTCGAAGTTCTTCCCGCTGCCGGGCAGCACCATCACGCTCGGACCCGTCGGCACGGTCGCGCATGCCGTCAGGAACATTCCCGCCGCGATGGAGAGGATGGAGGATTTCACCGAGGCCTCGGCGGCACCTTCACCCATGCCTCGGGACACGTCGGAACGCTCGGGTAATACGCCTGCGCGCTGGAACAGTAATACCAGTACATCTCGGGCGGCGCCGGAAGCGGCGGCGGCTGCTGGATGTACACCGGCGGCTGTTCAACGATGACCGCCGGAGGCGGATAGACGTAGTACGGCGCCGGATAATACCACCAGTACGGATGCGGCGGGCCCCACCAGAACGGGTGCCCGACGCCGATGAAGACATGGCCCCGGACGCCGCGATGCCTCTGCCATGCATCGCTCGGCACCGTAGCAACGAGAAGCAGCGCGACCGCCAGAAGCGAAACCAACGCTGACTTTCTCACTCTTCCCTTCCTACCTTTTGACGGGCGCGACATCAACAAAATTCCGGAGCGCGCCGGAGCAATTTGGCCAAGTGGTGACAATCTGACCAGCGCCTCCCTTCGCCGTCGCCGGCTCCAGGTGAATTTCCTCTTATTTGAAAGGACCTTAGACTTTCTTCCCGCATGGCACCCGCTTTGCTCTAAAGGGGGTCGCGTGCGTTCCTGATGAGGAGGATGTGGTGAACTGGCTCTCGTTGCTCAACACCATCGCCAAGTACGGTTTGGTTCTCTACCTGGTCAGCCACGGAGTCAGCCTGCCCGCTGACAGCGGGGGGGAGCTTGAGGAATTGGCCGCGGCCTTCTACTGGAGCGCAATTAGCTGGGCAAGTGCACTTATCGAAAGGAGCTGGCAACTATGAAGCGCATCGGGCTAGCCATTCTCGCGACGACTTTGGGGCTCTGCCTGGCCGCCCAGGTGTGGGCTGGGGCACCAACCGACCAGGCGCGCCAATATACCGACCAGGTCCTCAAGGTGCTCCGGGATCCGGCGCTGAATGAGGCGGAGCGCCGCACCGCGGTCCGGAAGGTCGCCGGGGAGGTATTCGACCTCTCCGAGACGGCCAAGCGCGCCCTCGGCCGCCACTGGCAAGCGCGGACCGCGGCGGAGCGCGAGGAATTTACCCGGCTCTTCGCGGACTTCCTCGAGAACTCGTACCTCTCGAAGGTCAGCCTCTACAGTGGTGAGCGGGTGAACTATGTCAGTGAGTCGATCGACGGCGATTATGCCATCGTGGGCGCCAGGATTCTGAGAAAAGGGGGCACCGAGATCCCGGTCGACGCTCGGCTGCTTCGTCGCGGCGATCGCTGGTACATCTATGATATAAGCATCGAAGGGATCAGCATGGTGAACAACTACCGCTCGCAATTCAACACGATCATCCAGAAGTCCTCCTACGAGCAGCTCGTCCAGCGGCTCCGCGCCACCCGGGAGGTCTCCCTGAACGACCGGTAGCCGACGGCGCGGTCCGCCGCCTGGCGTCGAGGCCGGGACGTTGCCCGTCTAGCCGGACCGGGCCTTGATGGCCTGCTCCACGGCGTCAATCTTGCCGGCGGCGCACAGCCAGACTCGCTCGAGATTCTCGGCGGCATTGGCCCCGCGGTTCATCGCGGGGGGTCTGTCGACGCCCGTTGGCGGCGGCAGATCCAGCAGTGGCCGCAGATCGGGACAGAATCCAAGTCCCGGGTGGGTCCCGACCTCTTCGTAGTCCGATTGACGATTCACAATCTTGGCCTTCCAGGCAGTCGCCGCCAGGAGATGGACGATCATCGCCTCATACACGCGGGCCTTGATCACCCGGTCTCCCTCTCCCGTGTGCAGATATTTCTCGACTTGAACCTTCGCATTCGCCACGCGACTCGTATATTCCTGAGGGGTCGCGTTGCCCGTGGTCATCGCCTGGACGGCCTGGAGGACCTCGAGCACTTCATTCGCCGCCTGGCGCTCGGCCGCGCTCAGCTGGGGGACGGCAGGCGCTGCCGCTGGAGCCTCTTGAGATGGAGCCGGCGCTGAGGCCGGAGCAGGCGTAGCAGAAGTGGGGGGTTTCTCGCTACTCCCTCGCCCGATGAATCCGTACCAGACAATCGCAATGACCAGGAGAGCACTGATCGCCAGCAGACCGTGCATGGGCGTCAGGGTGGAAGGCGGCGCCTCCAGGTCCAGATTCTCTGGCCGCGGAGTCTCGGGTCCCGGAGGTCGGAGCGGGGCGAGTGGCTTGCGAAAAGAGGACGGCGGCGACGACACTCCCGGAGCGGGCTCGGACGGAAGAGCACTGAGCAGCTGTGTTGCTCCGCAATGGGGACACGAGACGTCCTCCGTCGAAATCTCCTTCCCACATTGCCGGCACTGGGCTGGACTCACGGCGCTCCCCTCCTCCACCATAAACCTGACGGCCCGGTGGGGAGAAACGAAAAACCCCTCGGAAGAGAGGGGTCTCGCGCCCTTGGTGACTCGGCCGGAGCCCTAGGGCCTGCCTGCCTCGCTCCCCATGGGGTCCAGCCTGACGTTGTTCTCCTTGGCGATCGCTTCCCACCCCTTGCCGCTCTTGTGTGCGGCAATGAGCTGGTCCACCGACACCCCCGTTTTCTGCGAGAGCCGCTGGGCGATCGCCTTCGCGTGATCGTCGAGGGGCGCGGCCGGCTCGGCGCCCCATGCCGGGAGTGGGGAGGCCCCCAGCAAACCACTGAAGAGCAGCCAAAGGGCGTCCCGCCTGCCCAGAGGTTTCTCTCTCATTTCACGGTGTACCCGCGCGAGGACATGCACGCGGCGTAGGCCCGGTCGTAGCCGTCCTTGCTCTTCGTGTACGCGTAACCGCCGCCGATGCCCGCGCCGCCGATCCCGCCGGCCGCCGCGCCGATGGCCGCGCCCGCAGCGGCGCCCCCGAGCGCGCCGACGAGGAGGCCCACGCCCGCCCCCTTTGCCGTGTCGGTGCCGGGGTCGAACCCGGTCTGCTGCTTGGCCCACGCCTGGCACTCGTTCTGGTCGCGAGCGACCCGCTCGGCGCTCTGCCCCTGCGCCGGATAGGCGTAGGTGCTGGGCTGGGGCGTCGCGCAGCCCGTGACCGCCAGCGCGAAGCCGATCACCACTACCAAGGCAACCAATTTCTTCATGTTGATTCCCCCCTCATAGGCGCACTCAGGCGCGCCGGTCCATAGGCCCAGATACGATGGGCAGCAAGGGAAATGCCAGGGCGGAACCTCTCGATTTATCAGGGAACTACGCCATCAGGCCCGGGCCTTCCGAACGTAATTGGGGACTCGAACTGACACAGGTTGTCAGGAACTTTCCGCCGGGTGGCCCGTCTAACCGGGTGATTCGAACCCATCGCCGGGAGGAAAGGGTCATGGACAAGCGCGAGTTTATGAAGGTGCTTGGAGTGGGCCTGGGGGTGGCGATCGTCCATCCGATAAAGGCCGCAGCCCAGCGGGGCCGGATCCTCAGGAGCGACCCCACGGATTCTGCGGGCGCGGGCGCGAGCCCTGAGTTCAGGAAGTTCCTGGGGGGCGTCCGCGTTGGGGACGCGCGGGCCCACGGGGCCTTGCTGGTCTTCTGGCTCCACGGAGGGATACCGGCCCCTTCCCTGCCGATCTCGACCCTGGAGGAGGCGCGCTCCCGCGGCGATCTCGTGATCACCGAGCGCGAGCGGGCAGCGGTGCCCGACCTGATCGTGGACAATCGCGGGAAGACGCACGTCCTGCTCCTGGCCGGCGAGATCCTCGTCGGCGGCAAGCAAAACCGGATCGTCACCGAGGACATCCTGCTGCCGCCGCTCAGCGGGCCGCGGAGCCTCGGGGTCTATTGCGTGGAGCAGGGGCGCTGGTCGGGGGCGAGCTCATCCTTCTCGGGCCAGGATGTGATGGCCGCGCGGGGCCTCCGGGAGAAGGTGATGGAGAAGGCCGACCAGCGGCAGGTCTGGGCGGAGGTGAAGAAGTACGCGGGCCGCGCGGGCGCCGCGTCGCCCACCGACAATTACCAGGCGATCTACGACAAGCCCGAGGTGAGAGCGCACCAGCAGGAGGTCGAGCACTCGATCCCGGCCCCGGCGCCTGCGGCGGTCGGGGCGGCCGTGTTCGTCGGGGAAAAGCTCTCGGGCCTCGATCTCTTCCAGGACCCCGGCCTCTTCGCGCGCGAGTGGCCGAAGCTCCTGCGCGCCCACGCGATCGACACGTACGGCCTGCCGTCGCCGGGCAAGGCGAACGAGCCGCGGCTGCGATCGCGGGTGACGGATCTCCTGGGCCGAGCCGCCAAGGTGGATGGGTCGCTCCGGCGGAACGCCGGCGTGGGCCAGCTCTTCGACTTCAGGGTGGAAGCACTCCGCGGGTCGGCACTCGTGGCCGAGGGCCAGGTGGTCCACGCGGCCATTCTTTAACCCTTGAGAAGCTCCTCGGCGATGCGCTTGACGTCGGCGGGCTCGACCTGCCCCTTGTGCGTCTTCATGACGTCGCCCACGAGGCGCCCCACCTGTTTCGCGTCGGTGATCCCAAGGGCGCCGAGACGCTCCCGGACCAGCGCGCGCAAGGCGGTCTCGTCGAGGCCCTTCGGGAGGTAGCGGTCGCAGAACTCGATCTCGAAGCGCAGCTGAGCGACCTGCGCGGCCCCGCGTTCCCCCACCTTTTCGAATTCGACCACGGCTTTCTGCAGCTGCTTCCGGTAGGCGCCGATGACGTCGAGGACGAGCGCGTCATCCACCTGACCCGAGAAGCCTTTCGCGGTGCGCCGCTCTGAGAGTCTGGTCTTGAGCATGCGCAGGACGTCGGCGGTCCGGGTGTCCTTCGCTTTGAGGGCCTGCTTCAGCCGCTCGTCGAGCTCCTGCTCGAGTGTCATATCCCTCATTCTACATCCAATTTTCGTCACCGGGCCGGGCCGATCCAGCCCGCCAGGGGCGGACATGATCCGCCAGGGATCGCGTGACCCATAGTAGATTCACCATGTTCTGGATCGCCGCCGCTCCGCGATGTATCGGCACGAACCCTGCAAGTTTCCCAGGCCGATGAGTCCGATCAGGGTGGTGATCCCCGACAAGGAGCTCGACCTGGCCTCCGCCGTCCGCATGAGTCGGGTGCTCCAGGAGCACCTCGATGCGGGGGAAACCCGACTCGTCCTGGACCTCGGAGGCCTCACGTACGTGGACAGCTCGGGGCTGGGCGAAATGCTGAAGGCCCTGAAACGAGCCCGCGAGGCCGGGGGCGATCTCAGGCTCTGCGGGCTCTACGGGTACGTGCTCCGAATCTTCGAGATGACTGGGTTGGACAAGGTCCTTGCCGTGTACGCCACGCGCCAGGAAGCCCTCACTTCCTGGGGAACCGGGCCTGACCGCCGCCCGATCCGCCGCTCCGGGCTCCCCGCTACTTCCTGATCGCTTCAGCGCGGCGGCTGCTTCGTCGCTTTCTCGCCTGCTTGCGCCTCGAGCCGTTTGAGAAAGTCTCGCCACTGACCCGACAGGACGCCGTCGCTCGGCAGCTGGAGGCTGTCGAAACCGAGCCGATCCAGCAGGGCCTGCCAGCGGTCCAGCTCGGAGCGGTCGTCGCCTAGACTGCGAACGGTGGCGGCCGGCGATTGTGCTTCTATCTGCTGAAGCAGCTCCTGCCACTCCTGCTGCAGGTTAGAATCGACGAGGTTCTTGAGACGCTTGAATTCTTGCGCCCCCACGTTGTCGAAACTGAAGGCGATGCCGTCGGGATCGGTGCGGTGAACGGTGGCTTGAAGGGAAAACGGATGGTCCCGGTCATGCGTGGGAAACCGGACCTGAACGCCGGTCCCGACCGGGATGAGCAACGGATGCCTCAGCGGCGCGATCTTGATCCCGACCGGGCTGAGGTTCAGTGTCCTGCCTTGCCACGGACCGCCGGGGGTCTCCACGGTTATGTTGAATTCGATACCGGCCCGAGGGTAGCGTCGCCTTTCCTTCACCATGCTGATCTCCTCCCGTGCGAGAGATAGAGCAAAGAAAATGCCGAGCCCCCGTCATTTGAGACCCCTTGAAATTCAATCACTTAGGATGGCAACGGGGCGCCGGTAAAGGGACCGCTGACGTCAAGATGGCATCCCGGGACAAATTGTTCCGCGGCTTCCCTTGCATCATCGACCTGCGCTCGCGTGAGGCCTTCGAGCGCCTCCACCCGGCGGGCGCCTGGCGGTTCGAGCCGGGGGAGATCGCCGACTGGCCCTTCGCCCTCCCGCCCCGGGACCAGCCCGTCTTCCTCCTGGCCGACGATCCCGCGCGCGCGCTCGCGGCGGGAGTGGCGCTTCGCGCTCAGGGGCGAAAGGCGGTCAGGCTCCTGTCCTCGGACCCCGCGGCGTGGCCCGTGCCGGCGGAGTCGGGGCCCGAGCGGCCGACCGTGTGGCCTTCCCCCTGGCTCGCCGAAGTGGAGGACCTTCTCCCGCGGTCGGGACGGGCGCTGGATCTCGCGGCAGGGACGGGGCGGAACGCCGTGTGGCTCGCCCTCCGGGGTTTCGAAGTGACGGCCGTGGATCGGCTGCCCGACGCCCTCGAGCGCGCCGAGCGTCTCGCCCGGCGTGTGGGAGCGGTCCTGGCGACACGCGTAGCGGATCTGAGGCGCCCTCGGGAGCGGCCGGACGGCTCCTGGGATCTCGTCTGCGTCTTCCGCTACCTGAACCGCGATCTCTTTCCGTGGATCCGCGCGGCCGTCTCGCCGAGCGGGCTCATTGTCTTCGAGACCTTCGTCGGCAAGCCGCAAGGGGCTGAAGGCCCAAAGCGCCCGGCCAACCGGCTCCATCCCGGGGAGTTGAAGGCCGCCTTCGACGGCTTCGAGATCCTCCGGGGGCGGGAGGCGGAGGATCTGGCCTCGATCGTCGCCCGGCGCCCCCGCGCTTCTACTTGACTAAATCGGCGCGCGGGGAGATCAGGAGGCCAGGGCTTCGAGGGTGGGACGGTAGTGGGGCGCGTCGGGGAAGGCGATGGGGCGCACCGCGGGGAGCGTGACGCCGGCACGGCGGTAGGAGGCGACATAATCGCGGAGCGCAGCTCGGCCGCCGATCCCGCCAAGGGCCTGGGCCAGCCGGTCCGGAACTGAACGGCCGCTCCGGTCGCGGTCGAAGGCCGCCAGCTCCTCGCCGAAGCCGCTGGCGGCGAGCATGGCGCGGTAGAAGGGGAGCATCAGGTAGCGCACCAGCTCCTCCTTGAACAGGGCGGTCGCCGCCTTCGGATCGTCGGTGAGCGCGAGAGGGACGGCCGCCACCACTTCGAACCCGTCGAGGGACTTCCCCGCCCTGGCGCGGCCGCGCGCGATGGCGGGGAGCGCGATCTTCTGGATGTAGGCCGGCGCGCAGAGCCAGAGGACCACGCCGTCGGCGATCTCTCCGGCCAGCTCGAGCATCTTCGCCGAGAGGCCGGCCAGGAGGACGGGCGGCGGCTTCGGGAGCCTCGGCAGCGCGCTCTTCCACTGGACCCGGTAGCGGGCCCCGGCGTGCTCCACCTGCCCCGAGAGGGCCCTCCGGAGGACCGCCACGTATTCGCTCATGGCCGAGATCGCGTTACCCATCTCCATCCCCAGCCCGTCCGTCATCGACGGGCGGTGGCTCACCCCGATGCCCAGGCGGAAGCGGCCGCCGGAGAGCTCGGCCAGGGTCAACGCCTCCTGGGCGAGCGCCACCGGATGCCGCGGGTAGATGGGGACGACGCCGGTGCCGAGCCCGATCGTCCGCGTGGCGTGGGCATAGGCGGAGAGGACGAGGAAGGAATCGCGCCCGGCGCCGTGGGTCACCCAGAGACTCTCGTAGCCCCGCGCCTCGGCCTCGCGGGCCAGCTCCACCGCCAGGCGGAGGTCCGCTCCCGGAATCAGATAGGCGCCGAGCCGGTCCATGATGCTCGCCGGTAGCGTACCCCTAATATTTCTCTCTTGACGAGGCCCAAGATCTTGCGGTAGATGAAAGGCGGGCCACCACATCGTGGAGTGAACCGCGTCTGGCAAAGGGAGGGCCGTAATGATCGTCGGAGAGTCTCAGGGGGTCCGCGAGCAGGTCAGCCGGTGGATCGAGGACGGGCAGAACCACTACCTCGGAGCCGTGTCGAGAGTCCTCCAGGACTACGACCGGCTCCAGGGGGCGGTGGAGTCTGCGGAGCGCGAGAACGAGCAGCTCCGCGGGCTGGTCTATGAAAACGAGAAGCTCCGCAATCGGCTGGAGGGGAGCGAGCACGAGAGCGAGCAGCTCCGGGAAGAGGTGAAGCAGCTCCGGGCCGGAACCGAGCGGCACCTGCGGGAACGGGAAGAGATCGCCGACGCGCTGACGCGGGTCATGAACGAGGCGATCACGCGGCTCCGTACCCAGGCGGCCTGACGGGCGGGCCGCCCGCGGTGGAAGCGACGATCCAGGCTGAGCCCGCGGCAAGCCCCTTCGAGCAAGCCCGCCAGGCCGTGGCGGCCGTCGAGCGGGAGGAAGCGGAAGCTCGGCACGGGCTGGCCCTCCTCGATTGGCAGGAGGAGCAGCTGTGCGCGGCGGTCAGGCGCGGCGTCGAGAAAGCGGCCAAGCGCGAGGAGATGGCGCGGCAGAAGGCCGAGCAGTGGCGGGTGGTTCGGGAGGTCCGGGAGCGCCTCCACGCGGCCCGGCGGAGTTACGAAGAGCTGCAGCGCCACGCCGTCGAACTACAATACGCAATCCGGCGGGAAGAGCGGGCGGTAGCGCAGTGGCAGCGGCAGGTCAAGAACACGGAGGAGCAGCTCGCCCGCTGGCAGCGGCTCCTGGCTGAAGCGCAGTCCCGCCTCGAGCAGGCCCAGCGGGAGCTCGGGCGGCTCACGGGGTTCGCGGCAGGACCCGTTCCGTGAGGAGCGTCATCGAGCGCACCCACGCCTCCCGGGGTTCCCACTCGTGGGCGATGACGAGGAGCATGCCGAAGCCTCCCACGTCGCGCCCGAGCCTGTCGAGCTTCTCCGCCACGGTATCGGGATCGCCCACGATCCAGACGTGGTCGAGCAGGTACTCGAGCGAGACTGCCGAGTCGGGCATCGCGGAGTCCACCTTCACGAGGTCGAGCATCTTGATCTTCCGGAGGAGCGGGAGGAAATATTCCCTCCAGTCCCTTGCCAGGGTCCCCGCCAGCACGTCGCGCCGCGCCTGCTCCGTCGTCTCCGCCACGTACACGTCGCGCGCGATCCGCCAGACGGCCCGGTCGGCCCGCCGTCCCGTCCGCCGGGCTCCCGCCTCAACCGCGTCCCAGTGGGTCGCAAGGATCCGCGCGGGCACGAAGTTGATGCTCATCGGGATGTAGCCGCGCTCGCCCGCGAGCGCCAGCGTCTCCGACTTCGGGGTCACCCCCGCGACGGCGATCGGCGGGTGGGGGCGCTGGTACGGCCGCAGGTGGAGCCGGAGCCCGATTTCCTTCTGGGGCTCGGGGATGCGGAAGCGCCAGTATTTGGATTCGTAGAGGCCCGGCTTCGGGTTGTTCCAGATATCCAAGATTAGGTCCAGCGCGGCCCGCGTGATCTCTCGCTGCTCGCCGGTCTGCGGGTTGATGCCGAAGAGCTCGAAGTCGCCCGGAAAGCCCCCGGAGCCGACCCCCCAGTAGAAACGACCCCGCGCCAGCTGGTCGAGCTGGGCGATCCGCTGGGCGAGCATCAGCGGGTTGTGGTTCGGCAAGCACGAGACGCCGGTGCCGAGCTTCATCGTCCGCGTGGCGCCGAGGGCCCTGGCGATGAAGAGGTCCGGGCAGGGGATGTTCTCCCACTCGGCCGTGAAGTGCTCCCCGATCCAGGCCTCCTCGAACCCGAGGCGCTCGAGCGTGACAAGCTGCTCGAGGTCCTCCTCCATCGTCCGGGCGGGATCGGCCCCGGGCGGGTGCAGCGGCATGGCGAAGTATCCGAGACGCATGTGGGCGCAGTCTAGGTGCGGTGGCGGCGGCTGTCAAGAATCCTGGGTGACACGGGCTGCGTGTCACCGCGGCATCCAGATTGCTCGCCGTCAGGCGGAAAGGCCATCTTCTCGAACAGATGGGGCCGGAGGGGGGGTGGCATCCTCTATGCTGCCTTCAAGGGGTGGAGACTCTCGTTGGGAGGTGATTGGTATGCCTGACGACGTGAGGTCCCTCTTCCACAAGCCGGACCACCCGAAGGTCGTTGTTGCGCCGGCGCATCCCCTCACCGAGGCCGAACGGCACGTCCTCTATCTGCGCCTCGGGGCCCGATGCCGCCATTCGGTGACGCCGAGCCCGTTCCAGAAGGCGCTCTACGAGGCGTTCTTCCAGGCGAGCGGTGAGGAGTTCGCGCGTCTGGCGTCGGTGTTCCCGGAGCAGTCGGCAGCGGTCCGGCGCTGGCGAACGGATCCCATATTCGCGCCGGTGCACGGCACCGAAGCGCGATAAGGGGCGCCGCCCCTCGTCAAGCCCCCTGGGGGGGCAGCATCCTGACGAGCGGCTCGAGGTTCTTCGGGTCCGGCTTGAGCGTCCCGACGCCGTAGCGCCTGAAGAGCTCGACGATGGCGTCGTTGAAGGGCGTCTTGACGCCGGCCTTCCGTCCCTGCGCGGCGACGTACCCGTTCAGGTAGTCCACCTCGGTGCGGCGGCCCTTCAGGACGTCCTGGAGGAGGGATGGCCGCCCGCCGGCCAGGAACTTGGTGCCGGCCGCCATGTCGGCCTCGACCTCCGCGAGCCCACGGCCCTCCGCGGCGTCCACAAAGCGCTGGGCCTCGATGCCGAAGATCGGCTCCACCTCGTGGCCGTAGGCGCGGCCGACCTTGACAACCTCGGCGGCGATCTGGATCGCGATCCGGCGCGGGACGGGCTGGGAGCGGACCTCGGCGGAGCCCAGGCCGGAGAGGCCGGCCAGGGGGTTCGCCATGCAGTTGATGGCGAGCTTCGACCAGCGCTCGCCCCAGAGGTTCGTCGTGAGCTTGGCGGGCGCCACGTCGTTCATGATCCGGACCAGCTCGCGCCCCCGCTCGGTGTCCCGGCCGTCCAGCTCGCCGATCTTGAAGCCGAGCTTGCCCGAGTCGGTGCGCATCGCGTGGCCGGGCTCGTACATCGCGGCGCCGATCGTGATCACGCAGCCGAGCGTCCGCTCCCTGCCGGCGATGGCCGCCACCCGCTCGTCGTTGATCCCGTTCTGGAAGACCACCACGACCCCGTCGGGCTGCTTCAGGTACGCCAGGCCGAGGGCGGTGGCCCACTCGGTGTCGTAGGACTTGACCGCGATGAAGACGGCCTCGAAGGGCTCGCGGATGGACTGGGCCTCGTGGATGTGGAGCGCCTGGACCGGGATGGTGTGGTCGCCGCACGTGCCGCTCAGCCGGAGGCCCTTGGCCTTCAGCGTCTCCACGTGCTCGGGCCACTGGTCGATGAGCGTCACGTCGTGGCCGGCCTTCGTGAGGAGCCCGCCCACGATGGACCCGATTGCGCCCGCGCCGACGATCCCGATTCTCATGTCAGCCCCGGCCGGGCGATGATAGCATAAAAAATATCTTGAAACGGGCCCTCAGGTACCTCCTGCCGGGCGGCGTCCTGCTCCTGGCCGCCACCATCGTGCCTTCCCTCGCCGCCCTTCGGGACTCCCTCCCGGCGCTCCTCCCCGTCTATTTCTACGGGGTCTTCGGCGTCGGCATCCTGCTCGCCTGGCGCTTCGACCGGAGCCGCCTGGTCCTGGCGCTCCTGGTCCTGGCCCTGGCCGACCGCGGGCTCCTCTATGGGGGCCCGAGCGTGTCCCACACCGTCGCCCTCCTGCTGCCGCTCGATCTCGCCGCCCTCTCCTGGCTCTCGGAACGCGGCCTCCTGACACCGCGGGGTCGGGTGAAGCTGATGGTCCTCCTCCTCCAGGCTGCCGCCGTCATCCTCATCTCGCGCCCCGAGCTGGCGCCCGCGACCACCTGGCTCGACTACGCCTTTGTCGAGTCGGCCTGGCTTCGCGCGCTCGGTCTCCCCCAGCCCGCCCTCCTGGCCTTCGTCCTTGCGTTCGGCTTGGTCGCGGCGCGCTTCACCCGCCACCCGACCGTGCTCGAGAGCGGCTCCGTCTGGGCGCTCGTCGCGGCCTTCCTCGCCATGCTCGCGGGGCAGGCGGGACCCGCGCCCACGATCTACTTCACCACCGCGGCCCTCATCCTCGTGGTGTCCCTCGTGGAGACCTCCCACGGCATGGCCTACGGCGACGAGCTCACGGGGCTCCCCGGCCGGCGGGCCCTCAACGAGGCGCTCCTGAAGCTCGGCGGCCGCTACGCGATCGCGATGGTGGACATCGACCACTTCAAGCGCTTCAACGACGAGCACGGCCACGATGTGGGAGACGAGCTGCTGCGGATGGTTGGGGGGAGACTGGCGGCCATCGGAGGCGGCGGCAAGGCCTACCGCTACGGGGGCGAGGAGTTCGCCGTGCTCTTCCCGAGCAAGTCGGTGGAGGACATCATCCCCTACCTCGAAGCCCTCAGGGTCGGCATCTCGGTCTCGGCGTTCACCGTGCGGGGGCGGCGACGGCCCCGGGAGAAACCGGACAGGCCGCGGGCGGGCGCCGGCCGGAAAAAAGTGTCCGTCACGGTCTCGATCGGCGTCGCCGAGGCGAGCCGCCAGCACCCGACGCCGGAGCGGGTGATCGAGGCCGCCGACGCCGCTCTCTACCGCGCCAAGAAGGCCGGCCGCAACCGCCTCTGCACGTGAGCTGAGATGCGGGTGTGGATCATCGTCGGCATCGGGCTCGCGGCGATCGTGACTGTGCTCTTCCTGCCGCCCATCCCTCAGGATCCCGCCTATCACGACTTCGCCGACCGGCGCCCCTTCCTCGGCATCCCCAACGCTCTCAACGTCCTCTCCAACGCGCCGTTCGTTCTCGTGGGTGCTCTCGGCCTGGCGTTCGTACGGCGGCGAGCGGCGCTCGAGGAGCGGACGGGGCTCCTGATCCTCTTCGCCGGGGTCGGACTGACCGGATTCGGCTCCGCCTACTACCACCTGGCGCCCGGCAACGTGACGCTCTTCTGGGACCGGCTGCCGATGACGATCGTCATCATGTCGCTGTTCGCCGTGATCATCGCGGAGCGGATCAGCCTCACCGCCGGGCGGCGGCTCCTTCCGATTCTCCTGCTCGCCGGCGCGGGGAGCGTGGCGTACTGGCTCGTCGGAGAGCTGTCCGGCGCGGGCGATCTCCGGCCGTACGCCCTCGTCCAGTTCTTCCCGCTCGTGGCCATCCCGCTGATCCTCCTCCTCTTCCCGCCCCGCTACACGCGGGGCGCCGACCTGCTCGGAGCGCTGGCGTGGTACGCGCTGGCGAAGCTCTTCGAGGCGCTGGACGCGCAGATCTTCGCGGTGGGGGGAGTCGTGAGCGGCCACACGCTGAAGCACCTGGCTTCGGCCGTGGCGATGTACTGGATTCTCAGGATGGTGAGGACCCGGCGGGCGATTCGGTGGTAAGATAAGGGCGTCGCAAGGCGCCGCCATGCCGAGAAGGGTCCTCGAGCCCCAGTTCGCCATCGAGCACCTGTCCATCCTGGACAGTGACGGCAACCTCGACACCTCGCTCGAACCGGAAATCCCCCCCGACGGCCTGAAGCGGCTCTACCGCGCCATGCTCCTGGGGCGGCGCCTGGACGAGCGGATGGTGCGGCTCCAGCGCCAGGGGCGGATCGGCACCTTCGCACCGATCAAGGGCCAGGAAGCCTCCCAGATGGGCAGCGTCTTCGCCCTCCGCCCCACCGACTGGATGGTGCCGTCCTTCCGCGAAACGGCGGCCATGCTCTGGCGCGGGTGGCCGATCGAGAAGATGCTGCTCTTCTTCGCCGGCTACCTGGAGGGCGGCCGGCCCGCCCCCGACCAGCACGACCTGCCGATCACCATCCCCGTGGCGACCCAGGTCCCCCACGCCGTCGGCCTCGCCTACGCCGCCCAGTACCGGGGCGACGACGCCGTCGTCATGGTCTTCTTCGGCGACGGCGCCACGTCCGAGGGCGACTTCCACGAGGCCTTGAACGTTGCCGGCGTCTGGCACGTGCCGATCGTCTTCGTCTGCCAGAACAACCAGTGGGCCATCTCGGTGCCGCTCAAGAAGCAGACCCACTCGCGGACGCTCGCCCAGAAGGCGCTGGCGTACGGCTTCCCGGGGATCCAGGTGGACGGCAACGACGTCCTGGCGGTCTATGCGGCCAGCCGCGAGGCGGTCGAGCGCGCGCGCGGCGGGGGCGGGCCGACCCTCATCGAGTGCGTGACGTATCGCCTGGGAGTCCACACGACCGCCGACGACCCGACCAAGTACCGCTCCGAGGAGGAGGTCAAGGCCTGGGAGCAGAAGGATCCCCTCACGCGCTTCAGCCAGTACCTCCAGAAGAAGAACCTCTTGGAGGAGCGCCTCGAGGAGCAGATTGACGCCGAGATCGCCGCCGCGGTGCAGCGCTTCGAGGCGACGGGGGCGGCCGACCCGCTGACGATGTTCGACCACGTCTACGCGGAGCTGCCCCCGGATCTCCAGGCCGAGCGCGAGGAGCTTCGCGAGCGGCTCGAGAAGAGCGCCCCGCGCCGGAGCGACGAGGAGGTCCCGCCGCCCCTGCCGATGCGCGGCCAGCGAAAGACGAGCCGATGGCAAAACTGAACATGGTGAAGGCGCTGAACCTGGCGCTCCACGAGGAGATGGAGCGCGACCCCGACGTCCTCATCATCGGCGAGGACGTGGGGGTGGACGGCGGCGTCTTCCGCGTGACGGAGGACCTCCACCGGAAGTTCGGCGGGAGGCGCGTGATCGACAGCCCGCTGGCGGAGGCCGCCATCATCGGCACGTCGGTCGGCATGGCGCTCTACGGCCTCAAGCCCATCTGCGAGATCCAGTTCTCGGGCTTCGCCTTCCAGTGCTTCCACCAGATCGAGAACCACGCCGCGCGCTACCGCATGCGCTCCCAGGGGCGCTTCCACTGCCAGATGGTCATCCGCATGCCCTACGGCGGCGGCGTGCGCGCGCTGGAGCACCACACCGAGTCGGAGGAGCAGTTCTACGCCCAGATCCCGGGGCTCAAGATGGTGATCCCCTCCGGGCCCCGCACCGCGCGCGGCCTCCTCGTCAGCGCCATCCGCGATCCGGACCCCGTGATCTTCTTCGAGGCCAAGGGGCTCTACCACGCCGCGCGCGAAGACGTCCCCGACGAGACCGAGACCCTTCCCATCGGCCGCGCCCAGGTGGTCCAGGAAGGCAAGGACCTGACGCTCATCGCCTACGGCGCCATGCTCCGCGTCGCCCGGGAGGCCGCTCAGGTCCTCCACGACGAGGACGGCGCGGAGGCCGAGGTGATCGACCTCCTGACGATCTCGCCCCTCGACCGCGAGACGCTCGTGGCGTCGGTCCAGAAAACCGGGCGGGCGGTCGTCGTCCACGAGGCGCCCAAGAGCTTCGGCGCCGGCGCGGAGATCGCGGCCAGCATCATGGAGGGAGCCTTCCTCTCGCTCGAGGCGCCGATCCGGCGCGTCGCGGCCTACGACGTGTCGTTCGTCGGCTTCGCCCGCGAGAGGGCCACCGTCCCCGACGTCGCGCGCGTCGTCGCCGCCTGCCGCCAGACGCTCGCTTTTTAGAATGCCCCGCGCGTTCCGGCGAGTGATCCCCGTCCCCCTCACCTTTTTCCTCTCCCCCACCGGGGGAGAGGGTTGGGGTGAGGGGGGGAGAGGGCAAGGGTGAGCGGGATGGCGCGCGCGTTCGTCCTGCCCGACCTGGGCGAGGGCCTGACCGAGGCAGAGATCGTCACGGTCCACGTTCGCGAGGGCGACGTCATCCAGGAGGACGCGCCCTTCCTCGAGGTCGAGACCGACAAGGCCCAGGTCGAGATCCCCTCCCCCATGAGCGGCCGCGTGGAGAAGGTCCACGTGCGTCCCGGCCAGACCGTCAAGGTCGGCGAAGTGCTCGTCACCTTCGCCGACGGCGAGCCAGCCTCAGCGGTGGGACGGGGACCCCTCGCTCGCTCAGAAACCCCACTTCGCCGCGAGGGGCCCCCGTCTCCACCGCCGAGCGTCATTGGCCCAGCCCCGACGACAGCGCACGGGGGGCCGGTGCCGGCGACGCCGGCGACCCGGCGGCTGGCGCGGGAGCTCGGCGTCGATCTCACGACGGTGGCCGGCAGCGGACCCGCAGGTCGCGTCACCGACGAGGACGTCCGCGCCGCCGCCGGCCGCGCTCCCGCCCCGGCTCCCACGGCGCGCCGCGAGGCGGCCGGGCGTGCGGCGGAGGTCAGACCCCTCGCCCGGCCCGGCGTCGAGGCGCCCCCGCTACCGAAGTTCGAGCAGTATGGCCCCATCGAGCGCCAGCCGCTTTCCCACCTGCGCCGGACCATCGCCGAGCGGATGACGCTCTCCGCCGCGCTCATCCCCCACGTCACCCACTTCGACAAGGCCGACATCACGGAGCTGGACGCCGTCATTCGCCGGAACCTGGACGCGGCGCGCGAGCGAGGCGTCACGCTCACGCTGACCTCCTTCCTCCTCAAGGCGGCGGCCCTCGCGCTCCAGGAGCACCCCCGGTTCAACGCGAGCCTCGACCCATCGGCCGGCGAGCTGATCCTCAAGCGCTACTACCACCTGGGGATCGCCGTGGCGACGGACCGCGGCCTCATCGTCCCCGTCATCCGCGACGTGGACAAGAAGCCGCTGCTCGACCTGGCCCGGGAGCTGGCCGCCCTCGCCCAGCGCATGCGGGACGGCAAGGCCACGCTCGACGACCTCCGCGGCGGGACGTTCACGATCACCAACATCGGCGCCCTCGGCGGCACGGGGGCGATTCCGATCATCAATTACCCGGAAGTCGCCATCCTGGGCGTCGCCCGCGCGCGCGAAGAGGCCGTGGTCCACGACGGCCAGATCCGCGCGCGGCTCATGCTCCCCCTCACCCTGACCTTCGACCACCGCGTCGCCGACGGCGCCGACGGCGCCCGCTTCGCCTCCGACCTCGTCAGCCGCCTCGAGCACCCCGACCAGCTGTTGCTGGACCTATGAGCTCAGCGCCCCCGGCCTCCCCCCTTCCTTCTCGCCTGCTTCTTCACCACGTACTCCGCTACCCGCTCGGCCAGCCGCGAGATGAACCGCTCATCCTCCGGGCCCTTCTTCCCTTCCGCACCCTTCTGCCCCTCGATGTATTCACGCAGCACCCTGTTGATCTGCGTCTGGTACGGCTCCGTCCCTGGTTTCGCCGCCCGGGCTTTGAAGAAATCCAGGATGTCTTGATACAGCATGATGGTGATCCGGATCTTGGTGTGCCGGTCCAACTCCTCGAGGGGGGGCATCCTCTTCCAATACTCCGAGCGTTTCGCTTTTGAAAAATCAAATTCCTTTTTCATGGCCCCTAACCTCCCGCCTCGTCGCGCGCCGTGAAGAAATAATGCGGATCCTTTCGGCCCGTTCCGCGAGCGCCGCCTTGGCGTCATCCCACCCAAACTCCACATCGAGATGATATGCATACTATGCATATAAGTCAAGGGTAGCCGATGGTCATGGGGGATCTGGTGCGCGAGGTGGACGTGGCCGTCGTGGGCGGCGGGCCGGGCGGCTACTCGGCGGCGTTCCGCTGCGCCGACCTCGGGCTCGAGGCCGTCGTGGTGGACGCCGGCAAGCGTCTCGGCGGCGCGTGCCTCTACGAGGGGTGCATCCCGTCGAAAGCCTTGCTTCACGTCGCCGAGGTGATCGCCCTGGCCCAGAGCGCGAAGGAATTCGGCGTGGACTTCGGCGACCCGCGCGTCTCTCTCGACCCCCTGCGCAAGTGGATCGCGGAGCGCGTGGTCGGAAAGTTGTCGAAAGGGGTCGCCTTCGTCGCGAAGAAGAAGGGCGTCGATATCGTCGGCGGCCGCGCCGTCTTCGAGGACTCGCGGAGCCTTCGCGTGGAGGGGGACGAGCCCCAGAAGATCCGCTTCAAGCACGCGGTGATCGCCACGGGGTCCCTTCCAAGCCCGCTCCCTGGAGTCACCGCCCGGAGCGAGAGGGTGATGGACTCGACCGCCGCCCTGGCGCTGGCGGACGTGCCGGAGCGGCTCCTCGTGATCGGGGGCGGCTACATCGGTCTCGAGTTGGGCCAGGTGTACGCCGCCCTCGGCAGCCAGGTCACGCTCGTCGAGATGCTGGATGGCCTCCTCCCCGGCGTGGACCGCGATCTCCTCCAGCCCCTCGCCCGCCGCTCGGAGGACCTCTTCGAGAAGATCCACCTGAGCACGGAGGTCACCGACCTTCGCGACACCGGTTCCGCCATCGAGGCGACCCTCGGCTCAGAGACCCGGACTTTCGATCGCGTGCTGGTCGCCGTCGGCAGGAAGGCCCAGAGCGCAGGGCTGGGGCTGGAAACGACGCGCGTCAGATCTGATCCCCGCGGCATCATCGCAGTGGACGACCGCTGCCGCACCGACGACCCGCACATCTACGCCGTGGGCGACGTGACCGGGGAGCCGATGCTCGCCCACCGCGCCATGCGTCAGGGCAAGGTCGCCGCGGAGGTCATCGCGGGGCGGCCGGCGGCCTTCGACAACGTCGTCGTGCCGGCCGTCGTCTTCACCGACCCCGAGGTGGCCTGGTGCGGCCTGACCGAGGAGGAGGCCCAGCGCGCGGGGCGCGCGGTGAAGATCGCGAAGTTTCAGTGGGCGGCGTCGGGCCGGGCGGCAACCCTAGGGCGCTCCGACGGGCTCACCAAGCTCGTGGTGGACCCCGCCTCCGGACGGGTGCTCGGCGTCGGCATCGTCGGGCCGGGCGCGGGCGAGCTGATCGCCGAGGGCGCTCTCGCCGTGGAAGCCGCGCTGACAGCGGAGGACGTGGCCCTGACGATCCACACCCACCCGACCCTCTCGGAGACGCTCATGGAGGCCGCCGAGTCGTTCCTGATCGAGGCTGGCCACCGGTAGGAGCCAGGGCCAGGAGCGCGGCGGCGGCCACCGCGGCCGCCGCAACGACGAACGCCTCGGCGAACGCCGCCTCGAAGCCCGCCGGCCCCCGGCGGGCGGCGAACACCTGAGCAAAGACCAGCACGCCGGCCACCACACCCAGCGTCCGCGACAGGAAGGCGAGCCCGCCCGCGGCTCCCTGCTGCTCCCGTCCGAAGGCCGCCATCACGCTCGCCATGTTGGGAACCTGAAAGAGGCCGAGCCCGAGGCCGGCGCCGAAGAGCGCCGCGGCCAGCGCCGGCATCGGCGTTGCCGCGCCGGCCCGGCTCAGGAGCCCGAGCCCCGCGGCTTCGAGCGCGAGACCGGCGATGACGGGCCCCCGCGCCCCCACGCGATCGGCCAGGCGGCCGCCGAGCGGCGCCCCCAGCGTCCAGCCGAGCGGGGTCAGCATGAAGAGCGCGCCGCCAACCCGGGCATCGAGACCGCGCCGCTCGACGAGGTAGAACGGGGCGAGGAGCCAGATGGCAAAAATGCCGGCGTTGGCGATGAAGGAGAGGAGACCGGCGTGGAGCACCGGGACCCGAACGATTTGGCGTAGGCTCACGAGGCGGTGATCGACCGCCGCCCGCCCTGCCGGCAGCGCGACGAGGGCCCACGCGAGCGCCCCCAGCGCCGGCACCACCCGGATGTGAAACACGGCCCGCCAGCCGAAGGCGGCCACGAGCAGCCCCGCGATCAGCGGCCCGGTCGTGAAGGCGAGGCCGATTCCCGCGCTCACGAACCCGAGCGCCCGGCCACGCTGCTCCGGGGGCGCCGCCAGCGTCACGAGACCGGGCGCGGTGCCATACACCAGGCCGGCGGCGACCCCCTGCACGACGCGCCCCCCGAGGAGCCCGCCGAACGTCGGCGCCGTCCCCGACAGGACGAACCCGACGGCGCTCAGGGCCAGACCCACGCTGAACACACGCCCGTGCCCCACCCGGTCGGCGAGCGCCCCGCCGCCGAACGACATGAAGGCGTACGTCCCGACGTAGCAGATGATGACCCACCGCATCTGCTCCGGCGGGAGGCGGAACGCCGCGGCCATGGATGGAAACGCGATGTTCACCATGGAGTCCAGGGACACCACGAACACCCCAGCCGCCGCGATCCAGCGGGTCATGGCCTGTATGATGGCACGACTTAGCGGCGTGGTAGAATTTGCCGTCGTGAAAATCCTCTCCGCGCTGATTTTCCCGCTTTTCCTCCTCGCCGGGTGCGCCACAGAATCGCCCGAAGAGAAGGCGGCCACGCGGCTTCGCCAAGCGGAGGCCGCCATGGAGGAGTGCAAGCGCCAGGCCGGACTTCAGGGGACGCCGACCCCGGATACCACGATCCTTGACGTGCCTGAGCAGCGCGGCCAACCCCTGACCACCGAGGGCGCCAACATCATCCGACTGAAGGTAACCTGCCGAGGAGAGCTGGAGGAGCTGATCGCGGCGAAGCAGGCGAGGGCCCAACCCAGGTGAGTCTGCTCCTCGGGATCGTGCTCTACTGCCTTGGCGCTCTCGTGGTCCAGTGGGTGCTGCGCCGCGTGGTCCGGCTCCTCGGCGCGCTCGGCCTCTGGCTCGGGCTCCTCGGCGCGTTCTGGAATTTCTTCAGCGAGACGCGATAGCGGAAGCGCCACCGTTAGTGGATCGCAGCAGGCGCCCCCCAACCCGTGGGAGGCCGCGCCGTCACCTTTTTCTTGGCGGGATTTCTAGGCCGGCCTCCTACCATGAGATTCACTTTCCAATGCGAGCATTCGGGCGCGGACGAAGAGGCCTCGCGATCGCCGGAGCGATCCTGCTCCTGGCCGGCTGCGCCTCCGTGCCGTCCGGAACCTACCTGCCGTCGCTCACGGATCCCGACGCGCTGAAGGTCAGCCATGCGCTCTACAAGGCCGCGCAGGCCGCGGGCGACGATGCATCCCGCTACAGCTTCGCCCTCGTGAAATCCCCGCAGGCCCAGGCCTGGACCGCCGAGGACGCCACCTTCTACGTGACGGACGGCCTGGCGCGGATGCCCGTCCACATCATCGAGCCGCTCATCGCGCACGAGGTCGCCCACGAACTGCTCGGCCACCTGGGACAGAAGCAGGCCCTGTCGCTCTCGATCACCGCGGGCTTCGCGATCATCGGCGTGCTGATCCCCGGGGCGAGCCTCGCCGACTTCGTGGTGAACCCGCTGGTCGTGCGCGCCTACTCCCGCGAGCACGAGCTCCAGGCGGACGCGCGGGCCCTGGAGATCCTGCAGGCGATGGGCTACCAGGCGCCCCGCCGGGCCCTCTATCTGGCCCTCCAGGCGGCCGACGCCCGGAACGGGAAGACCAAGGAAGAAGGCGGCGTGCTGGCCACCCACCCGAAGATGACCGAGCGCCTCGCGGCGCTCCAGCCGCTCGAGCCCCCGCTCTCGCCGGTGGCCGAGGCCCTCGTCCTCAAGTAACTCCGCTCAGCCCTGAAGGAGGACGGGTTTCAGGCGGGAGAGAAACGCCTCCCCCGCCGCGTCGTCGGTGACCAGCTCGATCCCGGCGGGGCCCGCAACGCCCACCCCCAGCTCTGCGGCCCGGGCAATCTGCTCCAGACTCCAGATCTTCCCCGTCGAGACCGCGCGCGTCGTGCCGTAGAGCCTGAGAATCGCCACGCCCACCGCGTCCACGGCCACGCGATCCGTCCCCGCGATCATCACCCCCGGGCGGACCTTCCGTCCCGCCTCGGGCCCGCCATCCACGAAGGCCTCGAGGCCGTCCAGGAGGACCAGCGCCGGCCGGTAGAGCGTGTTAATCTCGGCGATCATCTTCCGCTGATCCGCCGAGGTGTGGAGCTCGCTCATGTAGTTGTAGCCGTCGGGGCCGTACTTGGCCACGGCGCCCACGCTGTTCTTGAGCGACAGGGTGAAGTGGCCGCCGAAGCGGTGCGTCTTCAGCGCGCAGGTCGAGACGATGGCGTCCGCCTCCTCGAGCAGGCGAGGGAAGAGCACGCCGCGGCTCCAGTGTCCGCCCGAGAGCGGGCGGGCGACCCAGTCCCGCGCCGGGAGGTCGTCGAGCACGACCGCCGCGAAGCCGAGCTTCCTGCCCTGGGCCGGGACGCCCTTGGCCTCCATCACCTCGCGCGTCACGCCCATGCCGCTCCGGTCCCCCACCGTCACGCGGCCAGCCCCCGCAGCGCCGAGCCACTCGACGAGGGCGCCGAGCGTGTCGGGATGCGTGGACCCGGGGAAGGGATCGGCCGAGTTGAAGTTGGGCTTCACCACCACGTGCTGGCGCCTCAGGCCACCAGCCCCGAGCAGCCCGAGCGCCCGCGTGACGCCGTCCCGGTGGTCCTCCGTCTTCACGAGAACCACGCGCGTCCGGCCCTGGGCTCGCGCCGGGGCGGCCACGCCGTGCCCCAATGCGAGCGCCGAGCCCGCCGCGCTCAGCTCGAGAAATTTCCGTCGGTTCATCCCCCTCACCCTACCTCTCCCCCGGGAGAGGAGAAGAGGTGAAGAGCATCTGAGTAGGCGCGGGTGAGGGGGCCGCCAGGACCGGCGCGGACTGCCGATGCACGACCCGCGTCGCCGAAATCCAGTCGTGGAGCCCGCGCCGGTCGGCGGTGAAGAACGCCGGGACGAAGCCGAGCCCCAGGGGGAGCGCGGCGACCCAGTAGCCGATCCACCGGAGCAGGGCCCGCCCGTAGCCGGCCGGGGCGCCGTCCCACCGCACCACGGTGATCCCGAGCAGCATCTTGCCGGGCGTCTGCCCGCACCCGCCGACAAAGACGACGAAGTACGCGGCGTGGAGCCCGATCCACCACAGCAGCAGCAGGCCGATGAGCGCAGCCAGGTTCAGCAGATCGGGCGGCCACCGGATCACATGCAGATAAGCGACGAACCCCCAGCAGGCGACGAGGGTCCAGAGGCCGGCGACAATGAGCCGGTCAACGACCCAGGCGACCAGGCGCGTGCCCATCCCCGCCGGCTCGAGCTCCGTCACCGCCCCCCTCCCAGCGCGGTCGTCCCGTCGCCGTACAGCCGCCGGTACTCTTCCCAGGACACCGTCACCCGCTTGACGAAGTGCCGCGTCTCGTCGAACGGGATCTGCTCGACGAACAGCTCCACATCGTCGCTCCGGCGCGCCGCCCACCATTCCCGCACGCGGAGCGGACCGGCGTTGTAGGCCGCCGCGGCCAGGCGCGGATCGGGGAACTCGGCGAGGAGCGCGGCGAGATAGGCGGCGCCCAGCTGGAGGTTCGGCGCCGGCTCGTCGAGGAGGTCGCCGTCGCCGAACGTGAGGCCGCGCCGCAGCGCCAGGCCGCGGGCGGTGTCGGGCATGAGCTGCATCAGCCCGCGCGCCCCGGCCCGCGAGCGCGCCCCCGGGAAGAAATTCGATTCCTCCCGGGCAACGGCTGCAACGAGGAACCGGTCCACGCCGGCCCGCACCGCGGCCTCCCCCACCTCGCGTGGCCAGGCGAGGGGGTAGAACATCTCCCAGAAGGCGCGCGGCAGGGCGGGATCCCCGCTGGAGGCCAGATCGCCGAAATGCCGCCGGAGGATCCGGAGCGCCAGGTGGTAGCGTTCCTCGCGGACGAACGCGGCGCCCAGGGCGTAGAGCTTGAGCGGCTCGGCCAGCGAGCGGGACTGGATCTCTTCGAGCTCGTTCAGGGCGAACTCGATCAACCCGAGGGCGCTCAGCGCCGCCGCCTTCTGGAACCGTCGGTCGTTGGCGAGGGGCTTGAAGGGGTCCGCCGGCAGAGCGGCCGTCAGCGCGCGGCCACGGGCAGCCGGCCGTTCGCGCGTTCGCTGGGCCGCGAGGATCCCGTAATAGCCGCGCGGCGCCTCGGCGACCACCGTGCCGTAGAGCCGCCGGGCCTCGGCCTCCTCGCCGAGCGCCTCCCGCACGCGGCCCGCCCAGTAGGTCGCCGGGGGGCGGTAGAGGACGCCGGTGGGGAGCGCCGCCAGGCGACCGAACTCCGCCGCCGCGGCGGGAAGATCGGCGCGCAGATAGGCGAGCCACGCCAGCCGCCAGAGCGCCGCGCCCGCGGCGTCGCGAACGGCGAAGTCGGCGGCGAGGCGCCGGTAGAGGGCTTCCGCCTCAGCGGGGCGCCCGGCGTCCTCGAGGAGACGGCCGCTCTGGAGGAGGGCGTCGGGGACCTCCAGCGCCGCGGGGTGCTCGCGCGTCAGGCGCGCCAGCGTGGCGAGCGCCCCCTCGCGCGCGCCCGCCCGCTGCTGGAGACGCGCGAGATCGAGGAGCAGCGGAGGCCGGCGGTCGACCGGCGCGTCGGCCAGGGCTCGATCGGCCGCCCGCTGGGCGACGTCGTACTGGCCGCCCCGCCGCCACCCGCCCGTCATCACGCGCAGGCCGCGAAGCGTCAGCTCCGGATCGGGCAGCTCCACCAGGAGCGCCTCGGCCTCCTGCCGGGCCACCGGGAGGAGCCCGCCGGCCAGGAGCCGCTCGGCACGATCCATCAGCTCCGGCTGAGTCGGCGGTGGCAGCCTCACGCCGGCCGCGGCCAGGGCCTGGACCCGATCGCCCGCCGCCTCGCCGTAGGCCGACGCGGGCGCCGTCAGCCAGAGCTCACGCAAGGTCCGCGCCGCGTCGAGGCCGCGCCCCCGGGCTTCGAGGGAGAGCGCGAGCAGATACCGCGCCCCGGGGGCGTCGGTGTGGACGGCGAACTGGGAGAGGAAGCGTCGGAGGAGCGACTCCGCGCCCGGCTCGTCGCTCTGCCGCGAGGCCCAGACGGCCGCCTGGAGAAGCGCCAGCGGCGCGAGCGAGCTCTCGGGATGACGGGTGGGAAGGCGCTCGGCGATCCGGCGCGCGGCGGTCAGGTCACCCTGGCGCGCCAGCACCTCGGCGAGGAAAAACTGGGCGTAATCCGCGAGGAGGCCGCCGCGCTTGGCTGCGGCGCCGAACCCGCGCGCAGCCTCCCGCCAGTCGCCGCCGCGCAGCGCCTCGACGGCCGCGCCGAAGCGCGCCCGCTCTCCGTCCGCCGGCCCCGCGACGGCGGCCGGGCCCGAGAGCGTCAGGAGAAGTCCGATGACGAGCGCGGACGCAAAGCTCCGCACGGCTCAAGTGTAGCAGATATCAGGCGACGGGCTGGCGGCGCGCCACGGGCTGGCGGCGCGCGACGCGCCACGTGTAGAGGATGCGCTGGATCGCGGTCACGTTGACCAGGACCGCCAGGACCCAGAGCGCGGGGGTCATGAGGTTGAAGAGCCCGCCGGCGATCAGGACGATGAGGCGCTCCGGGCGCTCCATCAGGCCGATCTCGCACGCCACGCCGATGGCCTGGGCGCGGGCCTTCGTGTAGCTCACCATCACCGTCCCGATCAGGGCGAGGAGGGCGAGGACGACCTGCGTGGGCCGGCCCGAGCCGGCGAAGAGCACGAGGATACCGGCCAGCACCACCAGGTCCGAGTAGCGGTCGATGACCGAGTCCAGGAACGCCCCGAAGGGCGTCACCTGCCCCGAGAGCCGCGCGAGCGAGCCGTCGAAGAAATCGAAGAGGCCGGCCAGGATCAGCAGCACGGCGCCCCACCGCTCCCGCCCCCGCGCGAAGGACAGCGCGGCCAGCACGCTCACGCCGAGCCCGAGCACGGTGAGGTGATTGGGGCGGAGGCGGAGCGCCAGGAGCGCGCGGGCCACGGGATCGGCCCAGTAGGTGAACCGCTCCTTGTAGTGGCTGAGCATCGGGCGGCCGGCGAGGCCTCAGAGCGGAGAGGCCAGCGCCTCTTCGAGCGCCTCGCGGATCCCGTCCATGGCCTCGGGGTCCTCGATCTTGCGCCCCTGGCGGTCGGTGACGTAGAAGGCGTCGAAGGCCTGATCGATCTCCGTGGCGATCCGCGCGCTCCCGATGTCGAGTCCTTTCCGCGACAGCGTCCGCGTGATGAGGTAGAGGAGGCCCACCCGGTCCGGGCACTTGACCTCGACCACGCTGTGGGTGTCGGAGAGCTGGTTGTCGAGCGCCACCTTCGCCGGCCCGGGCGCCGCCGCAGCCTCCCGGCCGGCGGCCGGGCGGCGCGCCAGCAGCCCCTCGACCGTCTGCTCGCCCCCGATCACGCCGCGGAGGTCCTGGAGGGTCCGGGTCCAGCGCGGCTCTTCGGTGATGGCTTCTCCGATGGGATCGTTGACCTGGAAGGTGTCCAGCGCGACGCCGTCGGTGCGCGTGTGGATCTGGGCCGAGAGAATGTTGACCCCGTTGGCGGCCAGCGTCCCGGCGATGAGGGAGAAGAGCCCGGGTAGGTCGCGGGTGACGACGACGAGATCGGAGAAGCCCAGGTCCCGGTGGTGGAACAGCTCTGTGGCGACGGGCTCCGTCTCCAGGCGACGGATGAGGCGGAGGTGAGCGGCCATCCGCTGGGCGCCGGTGGTGACCAGGTAGCGCTCGGACATCCAGGCCAGGTGCGTCTCGACCTCCTCGCGCGTCCCCTCGCCCCGGAGCTCCGCCCACACGCGGCTCGCCACCGCCTCGCGGCTGGGGGGCTCGAGCCGGCCGCCCGTCAGGCGCACCAGCGTCCGGCTGTAGAGCTCCCAGAGAATCGCCGCCCGCCACGAGGTCAGGACGCCGGGACCCACCGCCTTCATGTCGGCGTAGGTGAGGAGGTAGAGCATCCTGAGCCACTGCGGGTCGCGCGCCGCCGCCGCCAGCTGCTCGACGGTCTTCGGGTCGTCGATGTCGCGGCGCTGGGCCACGTGCGACATCAGGAGGTGGTGCTCGACGAGAAACACGAGGGCGGCAGCATCGTCGGGCGCTAGCCCCAGCCGGGCCACCAGCGCCTTGATGAGCGGAATGCCCTTTTCCGCGTGGCCGTGCCCCTTGGCCTTGCCGATGTCGTGGAGCAGCATCCCCAGGATGAGCAGCTCGGGCTTCTCCACTTCGGTGAGCACCCGCGCGATGCCCTCAGACTCCGCCGACTGGCCGGGCGCCAGCGACTCCAGCGTCTCGACCGCGAGCAGCGAGTGCTGGTCGGCCGAGAACTTGTGGTAGGCGTCGTACTGCACCAGGCACGTCAGGGCGCCCCACTCGGGCAGGTACCGCCCCAGCAATCCCAGCTCGTGCATCTCCCTGAGCGTCGTGGCAACCCGCCCCCAGTTCCGGCAAATCCCCCGCAGGAGGTCGCGCACCTCGGCGGAGCGCTGGAAGCGCTCGTCGATCAGGTCCAGGGACTCTTCGATGACCCGCTCCAGGTCGATGGAGAGCTCGCAGCCCAGCCGGTGCACGTGCCAGAACACCTTCATGAGGCGCGCGGGATCCTCCCGGAAGATGCGGTCGCCGGGCTCCACCGCGTGGAGGCGCCCGTCGAAGAAAAGGAGCCCGTCGGCCAGCGCCTGCTGGCGGAGCCCGCGCTGCGCCGAGCCGCGCCGCGAGAGCGTCTCCTGGCAGCGCGCGATGAGCCGCCGCGCCACCCGGTGGATGACCCGGGCGTGCAGGTAGTACTCGCGCATGAACCGCTCGACGCCGAGCACACCGTCTGTGTCTGCGTAGCCGAGGTTCCGGGCGATCTGGGGCTGGAGGACATGCGAGAGCACGTCGTTCTTGTGGCCCGAGAGGAAGTGCAGCTCGTTCCTGACGCGCCAGAGAAACGTGAGGGCTTCGTCCGCCGAGCGCTGCTCCCGGCCGGTGATGAGCCCCTTGTCCGCCAGCTCCCGGAGCGTGCGGGCGCCGAACTTCGCGGAGGCGAGCCACATCGCGGTGTGGATGTCGCGCAGGCCGCCCGCCGACTCCTTGACGTTGGGCTCGCCGATGTAGGGCGAGGCCCCGAACTTCCGGTAGCGCTGGTCGCGCTCGCCCAGCGCCGTCTCAAGGAAGCCGGCGAAGTCCTTCCGGTAGAGGTTCTCGCGCAGGACCTTCTGAAACCGCCGGAAGAGGAGCCGGTCGCCCGCCACGTAGCGCGCCTCCTGCATCGAGGTGCGGCTGGGGAAGTCGGTGCGCGCCATCGCCAGGCAGTCGGGCAGGCTCCGGCACGAATGCCCGACCTGGAGCCCGAGGTCCCACAGCGTGTAGAGCAGCTCCTGGGTGATCCGCTGGACGTGGGGCGACAGCTCGCCGTCGTAGATCACCATCACGTCGATGTCGGAGGACGGGTGGAGCTCCCCGCGCCCGTAGCCACCGAGCGCGACCAGGACCGTGGACTGCGGCACGAGCCCTTCGCGACGCACGTCCTCGGAGGTCAGGGCGAAGAGCTGGCTCAGGAAGCGGTCCATGAAGCCCGCGTGGGCCTGGACGGACTCCTGACCGGAGGCGCCCTTGAGGTGGCGCGCCCTGAGGGAGCCGAGGCCCGAGTCCAGGTGCTGGCGGAGGAGGTTGAGACGAAGCCGGCGCCGCTGGTCGGCCAGCTCCGCCGGCGGCCCCTCCCAGGTGCGCTGGAGTTCGGCCTCGGCTCGCTTGAGCTGGCGGAAAACCTCGAGCGCCATGACGGGGATACCCTACACGGGGGGGTCAGGATTGTCAAACACGACGCCGACTTGGGCGATACAATAGAGCCCCATGCGGCGACTCTGGCGCCCGGCCCTGGACCGGTTGACCCCCTACGAGGCGGGCCCCTCCCTGGAAGCCCTCCGGGCCCAGCTGGGGCTGGCCGAGGTCACGCGCCTCTCCGCCAACGAGAACCCCCTCGGCCCGTCCCCGCGCGCGGTGGAGGCCGTCCGGGCCGAGGCCGCCCGCGCCCACCTCTACCCCGACGGCGGGGGGACGGCGCTTCGCCTAGCCCTCGCCACGTCCCTCGGGGTGACCGCCGACGCGGTGATCCTCGGGAACGGCGCCGACGAGCTCCTCGGGCTCATCGCCTGGGCCGCCCTCGAGGCGGGGGACGAGGCGGTGATCCCTCACCCGGCGTTCGAGCCCTACTGGACCGTCGTCACCCTGGCGGGCGCCACGCCCGTGGCGAGCCCGCTCGTGGACTACCGGACCGACCTCGAGGACATGGCGCGCCGCGTGACCCCGCGGACGAAAGTCGTGATCCTCTGCTCTCCCCACAACCCTACCGGCACGATCATCCACGCGGGGGCGTTCCGGCGCTTCGCCGAACGCCTCGGAAGCGATCCGCCGCTCCTCGTCCTGGACGAGGCCTACCGCGACTTCGTTGACGACCCGGAGTCCGCGGACGGAATCACGCTGCTGGCCGAGCACCGTACGCTGATCGTCCTCCGCACGTTCTCCAAGATCTCCGGGCTCGCCGGGCTCCGCGTCGGCTACGCGGTGGCGCGGCCGGAGACGGTCGCCATGCTGAACCGGGTGCGCGCCCCCTACAACGTGAACCGGCTCGCTCAGGTCGCGGCCGTAGCGGCGCTGGAGGATCGGGAGCACCGCGAGCGGACGCGGCGGCTCGTCATCGAGGAGCGCCGGTTCCTGAGCGGAGAGCTCCGCCGCCTGGGGCTCGCCGTGGTTCCGTCCGAGGCCAACTTTGTCCTCGTTCATGCGGGCGCGGCGGCGGCGGCGCTGAGAGACGCCCTCCTGAAAGAGGGAATCCTGGTGCGCGACGGCGGGGCGGTCGGGTTTCCCGGTCACCTCCGCATCACGGTCGGGACCCGGGAGACGAACGCGCGTCTGGTGAAGGTAGTGGAGAGAACGGCCCCCTCACCTTAATCCTCTCCCCCGATGGGGGAGAGGAATGATGTGACTTTCCCCTCTCCCCACTGGGGAGAGGGGAGGGTGAGGGGAAGACTCAGCGCTTAGGAGCGGGCTTGGCGGGGGCGGGCGGTTTCTTGCCGCCCAGGCGGGCCTTGGCGGCGGAGAGCTCGGCCTCCAGTTCCTCCAGGCGCTTGGTCGTGGCTTCGCGCTCGGCGGAGAGGGCCATGACCTGCTTTTCCAGCAGCGAGACGCGCTGCTGGGACTGCGCGGCCTGGGCCCGGAGCTGCTCGGCCTCGAGGTAGACCTGCTTCATCTCGGCCCGGAGCTTGACTTCCTGGTCTCGGGCCTGCTTCCACTGGACCCCGGTCCACGCGGCGATCACCGCCAGGAGGAGGCTCGCGATGATGAGGAGCCACGGGCGGCGGGGCCGCTCGTCGTCCATCGCTTCCCGCGGCCGCTTGCCCGGCTCCTTCGTGCTCTCGCGCTCGCCGGCGTCCATGTTGCTTTCGAGTCTACCGGAGCCCCGGTCGCAGAGTCAAAGAAATTGAGGTATGATGACGTCAAGGATGCCGCAACCGAGCGCTCCGAATTCACTCCGGCGCTTCTTCGATCGGGTGGTCCACCGGAGCTTCGGTGACCTCGCCCTCCGCGACGACCCCGCCGCCGACTACGTGTCGGACCTCCTGACGCGCTTCGCCCGCACCGAAACCCTCTACCCCGCCGGCGCTCTGCCCGGCCAGCGGCTCGAGTCCGTGGTCGACCTGCTGCTGGAGATCCAGCGGGCCTGGGACGCCGACTCTCCGCACTTCAACCCCGTCCGCGAGCGCGAGCTGCGCCGTCACATCGGCGACTACACGCTCTTCATGATCGGGCTCTTCCGGGAGCGCGTCGAGCACCTCTCCGCCACCGGCTACTACATCCGCGAGGGGCAGCGCTCGTACCGCTTCGTCTCCGAGCACGACCGGGCGGACGCCCGGCCCGAGGCGCGGCTCTTCCGGGCCCTCGCGGACCGCTTCGAGGGATACGCCTCCGCCCTCACCTACATGCGGAAGGTGTACTTCCGGCCGGAGCACGGCACGCCCGACCTGCCGTTCTTCCGCCAGCTCGTCACCGAATGGTAGCCCCGCCCGCCGAGGACGAGGCCGTCCTCGCGTGTCTGGCGGCTCTCGAGGCGGCTCTCGCCGGAGCCGGCGCGCTCCCCGATTCGCTCGCTGACGTCCCTCCCCGGACGCTCGAGGCCGCGCTCGAGGCCCTGGCCAAGCGGCGCGCCGCCGAGGCGCTGCCTCTCGTGTCGGCCGTGGCGGAGCGCGGCCGGACGAAGGACGCGCGGAAGGCCGCGCGCCGCGTCCTCTACCGCCTCGAGCAGGCAGGCGTGACGCTCCCCCGTGCCGCGCCGAAGCCGGTGGTCCAGCGCGGGTCGGAGAAAGCGCTCAGCGCGTGGGTTTCAGCCGTGGACGGGAGCGGCTCCCGCGCGGTCTGGATCCTCTTCGAGGGCGCATTCGGCGGCTGGGCGCTCTGCGCCCTGATCGTGAACGACCAGGCCGGCATCCTGGAGGCCGCGGGTGGCGCCATCTCCAAGAAGCGGCTCGAGGGCGAGCTCCGCTCGCTCCGCGAGAGCCAGAAGCTGCCTTGGGTCGAGATTCCCCCGGCGCGCGCCACGGCGCTCGTCGCCGAGGCGCTGGCGCTCCACGCCCGGCTCGGCACCGAGCCGCCCACCGAGTTTTCCCGCTGGCGGCCGTTCTTCGCCGATGTTCAACCGCCCGGGGAGCCCGAGCCGCCGCAGATCGACGACCCCGCGCTGCTTGATCACTCGCGGGAGCTGCTCGATCTGCCCGAGCTGGCGAGCTGGTTCCTGGATCCCGGCGACCTCCAGAGCGCCGCCCTCGAGCTGCTCCAGGCCCAGGAGAGCCGCCTCGTGCTCTCCGACCAGCAGAAGGGCGAACGCGAGGCCGCCATCGTCGAGCGCGTCGTGGACGCGGCGTTCACCCCCGAGGCGCGGCGGCTCTGGGCGCGGCGGCTCATGGAGATGGCGTGGATCTTCGACGCCACCGGCCGGGAACGCGACGGCCGCCTGGCCCGGGCCACCGCCGGCGCGCTCCTGGACGGCGCGCGCGCGCCGCGCCACCTGCCCTTCGCGAGGGGGCTGGCCGAGCGCGGCCTGGCCTTTGCCTCGGAGGTCACGCTGGGGCGCGTCAGCGCCGCCCAGGTCAGCCGCACTCCCCAGAGACCGTGAGATACCGCGCATGGACCGTCGTTCCAGCGCCGGCTTTGCCGGCGCAACCCCTGGGGGGAGGTGTCGGAAGGGGGGCGGAGCCCCCCTCCGAGGAATGATCACCGACGTTCCCGGCATCCGGGTCGGGCACGTGACGGACCCGGTGGGCCTGACCGGCTGCACCGTCGTGCTCACCGACCGGCCGGCGGTGGGAGGCGTGGAGCTCCGCGGCTGGGCCACGGCCGTCCACGGCCTGGACTTCCTCGACCCCCGCCACCTGGTCCCCACCCTGGATGGCGTCCTCCTCACCGGCGGCAGCGCCTTCGGCCTCGAGGCGATCTTCGGCGTCATGCAGTACCTGGAGGAGCGGGGCGTGGGTTTCAGCGCCGGGCCCACGGTGGTCCCGCACGTGGCGGGCGCGGTCCTCTTCGACCTCGCCGTCGGCGATCCCCGGGCCCGCCCCACCCGCGCCATGGGCTATCAGGCCGCGGCGGCGGCGCGGCCCGGTCCCGTGGAGGAGGGCAATGTGGGGGCGGGCACGGGCGCCACCGTGGGCAAGCTCTTCGGGCTGCCCCGGGCGATGAAGGGCGGGATCGGAAGCGCCAGCGGGAAGCTCGGCGAGGTGGTCGTGGGCGCTCTGGTCGCCGTCAACGCCCTGGGGGATGTCCGCGATCCTGAAACCGGTCTGCTTCTGGCCGGCGCCCGCGACCGGCCGGACGGCCGGACCCTGGTGGACACGGCCGAGGCCCTCGCCCGGGGGGCGGCCCCCCCGAGTTTCACCCCCCAGCGCACGACGATCGGGGTGGTGGCAACCAACGCCCGCCTCAGCAAGCCCGAGGCGACCAAGGTGGCGCAGCTCGGGATGCTCGGCTTCGCCCGGGCCCTCTCCCCGCCCCATACGGCGGTGGACGGGGACACCCTCTTCTGCCTCTCCGTGGGGGACGCCCCCGCCGACCTCACCCCCCTGGGGCTGGTTGCGGCCGAGGCCGTGGCCCGCGCCATCGCCCGGGCCGTCCGGGCCGCCGCCTCCCTCCCCGGCCTCCCCGCGGCCCGAGAGCTCTGAAATTTTTCACTTGCCGAGCCTCCCCAGTTGGGCTAGGTTGGGGAAGCGTCCGCGGACAGTTACCGTTCGCGATGTGAACCCAGCAGCTGCATTTCTAGGGAGAGAGCCGTGCGTTCACGTTCAAGCGGACTGGCCCAGTGGGTGCTGTTCGTCGTCCTCGCTCTCGGGCTCGGAGGCTGCGCCGGACTGACCGGCATCCTCCGGGATACCCCCACCGCCGCACTCCCCGAATCGCCCCCGCCGGACCGCAGCGTCGCCGCGGACGCCCACGCCCTCGCCGCCGAGCGCACGGGCCCCGATCTGAGCGTGGTCGCCCTCAGCCTGGACGCCGACGAGACGCGCATCGAGTTCGCCTGGCCGGCAGACGGGGACTCGCCCTACTCCCTGGACGCGCCCCAGTTCGCCATGGCGGCCGAGGCCGACGCCACGGACGTCGCCCAGCGGCGCGCCGGCCCGCCCCCGGACGTCGTGATCGAAGAGTACGATCCCTGGGAGCCCTTCAACGAAGGGATGTTCGAGTTCAACCGCTGGCTGGATCGCTGGATCCTCAAGCCCGTGGCCAAGGGCTATAACACGGTCATGCCCGATCTGTTCCAGATGATGATCGGCAACGGCTTCGACAACATCCGCGTCGTCCCGCGCTTCATCAACTGCCTGCTCCAGGGCAAACTCGTCGGCGCCGGCAGCGAGCTCGGGCGCCTGGTCATCAACAGCACCTTAGGCATCGCGGGCATGTTCGACCCCGCCAAGCAAGAGTTCGGTATCCAGAAGTGCAACGAGGACACCGGCCAGACGCTCGGCGTGTGGGGGTTCGGGCCCGGCCCGTACCTCATGCTGCCGTTCCTGCCGCCGCTGACGGTGCGCGACGCCATCGGCTACGTGGCCGACGGGGCGATGGATCCCCTGGTCTATTTCCTGCCCTTCATCTGGACCCGGCTGGGGATGAAGGCCGGGGACACCGTCAACGATCGCTCGGTCAACCTCGACCTCTACCAGGGCTTCGAGGAGACGACCGTCGAGTTCTACAGCGCTCTCCGGAACGCCTATCTCCAGCGGCGCCTGAAGCTGATCAAGGAGTAGCCCCTCCCGCCGCTGTCGCCGCCTTCTCGGGGCGCGGGTGCTCGGTCGAGACCCGCGCCCTTTGATTTTTACGGCAGCCGGATCGCGTGATAATCCCCGACCGGGTTGCCGGGGACATCCGCCAGCCTGGCGGGCAGGGCCGTCGGCTGAAGCGAGGGCTTGGGGCGATAGAACTTCTGCTCGCCGACATGATAGAGGTAGTTCTGATCCAAGAGGGCAAACGAGAGACTCAAATCCTCTCCCGGAAAAGCCGTTGGCGGTCGGCTCCCATCGAGCGGAATCAGCATGGTCGATGGGAGGAGCATTTCGCCCTGTAGGACAAAAGAGAAGATCATGGCGGTGGTGCGGGTCGCCGGTCCCAGGATAGGGCCCTCGGACGCGGGGAACTGATGGACGACCTTCGCCTTCGGGGTTTCCGGATCCCAGACCAGGAGGGTCGGCCCTGCGGTCCCACTCCCTGTCAAGAAGACCACGCGCTCACCTCCGGGCACCGGACGCGAACGACGCGCGTCGTCGAGTGTGGCAGGCGACCGCACGACCTCACTCACTGTGGTCATGTGTCGGATGGCCTTGCAAGAGGTGGGGAGGCAGAGATAAACGGCGTCCCCAGAGACCTGACGGGCATTCATCTGAAACGTGGAGAGCCCTAACCGCCCCAACTCATCCTTCAGATCCCCCCGCAGCCATCCGTCCGCGGAGATCGTCAGGATTCCCCCTTGCGACGGCGGCAATTCCGTCAACTCCCCGATTGGCGGCAACCCGTCCGGCGAGACCAGGGGGAGCGCGAACCACCCCCGGTCGTAGACGCCCGCCAGCGGCCCTCCGTTATAGGCCTCGAGCCCATGGTCCGCGACGATGGCTCCCAGACGCGGGGCCTCCAGGAATGTCTCGCGCCCCTCCTCGCTGGAGATCGTGATGACGGCCTCAGCCGTGGAGGCCACGACGCGACCCTCCTTGAGATCCACGACCGCCCACAAAAGGGGATTTACCTCCGCGGGAAAGGACGGGGTGAAATCCACTTGCCCGGTGACTTCGGGCCCGGTGGAGGGATTCAGGCCGTAGAACGGTAGGCTCACGCGTGGGACGTCGGGCTCCGTCAGCCATACGAGGACCAGCCCCAGGAGGCGACCGGACGCGCTCGCCGCCACATCTTGCAGGTACCAGACATACGGGCGCCACATCGTCCAAGAGTCGGCCTGGCGCGCCAGATCCAGCCGGATGGGGAAACTCTCCGCAAACCTCACGGTCTGACTGACGGGCGTCCCGATCTGGAGGGGGGTGAATTCCAAGGTGGGGCCGATGTAATTGATGGCCCCGGGCTGACCTGGAATCGGCACGTACTCATATATCCCCGTCACCTGGAAAGTCGGGACGAGCTGCCGGTAGTGGATGGTCTGGGAGAACTCCACAGTGGTGTCGAGCGACATCCCGAAGGGAAAGGCCGCCTCGTTCTTCTTGACGACCGGTACCTCCGGCCCGCCGGGGGTGTTCACCGTCACCAGCTCCATGGATCCCGGCTGGCGCCCGACCTCGTACGCCGCCACGCGATTCGGCTGACCCGGCCCGAAGGGCGTGAGAGCCACCAGGAGGCTGTCGCCGTCCCCCCATCGAACCTTCTCGAATTCGGCTGGGGTCAATCCCTGGAGGACGAACACCCCCCTGGGCGTCCGAAGTTTCCAGCGGGTGCCGTCGGAGAAAACTTCCTCCACCCGCACACCTCCGAGGACCTTGCCGACCACCCCGCCGGGGAAGGTACCGGTTTCAGCCTCCTGCCCCAGCGTTCCCTTGTAAACAACCATGAATCGTTCGGTATCCGCGGGAACCCGAAACCGCGCGGACTCAACCGGTGCGCCGCTCTCCGCCGTCACCGTGAGATCCTGATCCAGCGCCGCGGCCGGGTCGCGCTTGCCGGTGGGGTCGGTCGGGTCATCGGCATACAGGGTGAGAGTCCCGCCCTGCAGCACATCCGTGGATGCGTTGGCGCCGGTCACTCGAACCACCGATGGATCATTGGGGTCCGCCGGCACCAGGTCCACGTCGAGCTTTCCGCGGAAAAAGTGGTCGAGCAGACCCGCCGCGTAGCCCACCGCACGGGGGAGCAGGACGTCGCTGATGGAATCGTAGTTGAGCGTGTTCAGGGAGAAGAGCGGGAACAATCCGCGTGTCTCCAGGTGCTGATCCCACACGGAGCGGCTCGTCACGGGCACATCTTCGGTAATCTCCCCAGTCACTGGGTCACGCGTCGTCACCATGCCTCCAGTCACGGGATCCCGCATCCGGCGATTGAACAGCCTCACTGTCCCCGTTAGCGGCGTGCCGCTGATGGTTAGGGCCGAGATGGTCACCTCGCGCTGGCCATAGGCGTCGGGGCTGCACGGCGGCTCGGGGAGTCCGTCGCAGTTGCGGCCCAGGTTGGTCCCGGCCGAGAGGAAGTTCCGGCTGGAGAAATCTGCCAGGCCCGAGAGAGTGGGATTCGTCCAGTAGTCGCGGTAGGCCTGAAAGCCCACTGGCGAATAGCCGTCCAGGAGCAGCGGGGGACTCGGCAGGCTCCGAGCGCGGAAGGCAATCCCCCGCGCCCGCGTTTCCATGTAGTCCTCGAACCAGCTATGCTCCCCGGCGATGAACTGGAAGCATCCGGCATGTGGATCATTACGGGTGTGCTGGGGTTGACCCGTGTCCTCCAGCGCATGAATAACGTGCCCCAGCGTCCGGAAGAGAAGGGCCGTGTTCCGGTCCCGCTCGTCGCGCGTTGGAGCCGTCAGCGACCTGAGTTGATAGACTCTGGCGTCAAGGACGGAGAATTGATTCTGGGTGTCGTCCGGGCCCCGGCCCTGCAGTCCCAGGGCCCAGTCGGGCGCGGGGAAGCCGCGCTCAAGGCCAAGGACTGTGAGCCCCCGGCCGCCTCGCTGCACGTCGAGGAAATGATTGAGAGGTCGGTCCATCGCCGACGGAGGGTTCAGCGGCTGCCGGCACCCCGGGTGCGGTTGAAAGTCGTCCTCCCGAATGGCGCCGGCGGTCATCCAGCCGCGCAGGGTACCGGTGTTTCTGAACCCGGCGAATACCGTCGATTCCCTCCCTTCGGCGCTCTCTTGATCGAAGAGGTCGCTCACCTTGATTCCCACGTCCTCCAAGTACATGCGTACCCGCTCTGACGTATCGAAGGCGCGTCCCGACACCTTGGCATGAGTCATCAGCTCGTAGGCGCTGACGGACTCGCTCTGGGGCCAGAGCAGCAACACAAGGAGTAAACCGGCGACGACTCTAATGAGCTTCATCGGTGCCCCTCCTCGAAGAATCTCAGCACCGCTTCCACCGATGAGAAGAACTGGCCAGGAGATCGAAATCGCGCAGGGACCTTCTCGCGCTCGGCCCGCACGTAGCGCACTCGATTCGCGTAAGGGCCGCGAAACTTGAGAGTTTGCTCGTCGCTTCGGGGGGTTGCGCGACCGACCCACACTTTCTCCAGTTCCTCCACCCACTCCTCGGGCGTCCCTCGAAACGGCTCCAGGAAGTACGTCTGGCCGTCCTGGCGGAGTCCACGGACGCGGGCGGTCTCGTCCGTGCCCGGGACGTTGAAGATTGTCAAGACCTTGTACCCCGGCTTGAAGAGGCTGATGACCGGATCGTGGTTGAGGACGAGACCGGCGGTCGAGTCACGGATCGGCCCCCAGGGCGGGAAGGCGATGACCCCGTCGGAACCGGTCACCGCATCCTGGACCATCAGCGGCCCGTTACGTCCATGAGAGCCGTACATCTGCCATTCGGCCAACGCGTGCACGTCGGCCAGTGGCTGGCCTGTCTCCCGGTCTGCGACGGCGATTCGGAAGCCGGGACTCTCATAGACACAGTACCCGAACCACCTGCAGAGGATGTTGGCCTCGGCCAAACGCGGGACAAGAAGGCCCGCTAGGAGAAGCAGCACGATTCCGATGGCCCGCCGCAACCCTACATCTCCTCGATCAGCCAGCGGCCGAGGCTATCTCGACGGAAGTAAATGAAGTAGAGGAATGGAGCGCCATTCTCCTGCTGGACGATCGCCGTTTCGGCCAGATCGCCGACCTGCTCCAGGACCTCGAGGTCTCCGAGACTCGCCGCAACCGCCGGCAGATCCGTTCGGAGTTGCTGGAAGACCGTCTGGAATCGTGGCTGGAGGTTCGGGGCGAGGTGCGCGAGAGCCCCGGGGACATCTCCGGCTCCGAGACGGGCCTTCAGGTTCGTCCACAGACCCTGGAAACGGGTCGTCACGGTTTGCGGATCCTCGACGTTCACGACGGTGGTCACCGTGGATTGCGTCCCCCCGGCATCGGTGATTGTCGCCGTGGGGAAGTAGAGACCGGGCCGAGCGTACGTGAAGGTTTGGCCGTCCCGGCTCGGTCCGATAAAGTCCACGATGCCGTTCCCGTCGGCATCCAGCGCGATGGTGCCCCCAGTGGCCCTCAGCAACGAGAAGACCACCGTCAGGGGCGCCACTCCGCTCGACGGCGCAGCCACCAGGTCGCCCACTTGGATCTCCCCCGGCGTGCCGGAAAGAACGACCGACACTGGAGGCGATTCACCACGGTTACCCGCTCGATCCACCGCGGCGGCCTCCAGGACCTGTGGCCCCGACCCCAACTCCCGCGGGTCCAACATGAACCGGTAGGGCGGTGTTTCAGCCACAGATCGGGATGTCCCGTTGACCGCCAGCTCGACCTGAGCGACGCCCGAGGTCGCGTCCGCCGCCTCGACGAGAACTTCGATGGGGCCGACGACGACGGCCCCTGGAGCCGGCGCGACGATCCTCACCTCGGGCCGCGTGTTGTCAACCGTCACCGGAACGCTCGCGCTTCTGAGGTTGCCCGCCCGATCCCGGGCGAGCGCCGACACGACCCGCAGACCGTCCGGCACCACCGCGGTGTCCACGCTCACCCTGAATGGCGGCGCCGCGTCGAACCCGACCGTCAACTCATCGAGGCGAAATTGGACATCGGCAATCCCGTTCAAGTCCGTTGCGCGGGCCTCCGCGGCGATCGTACCACGAAGGAGCGCTCCCGCCCGCGGGGCCAGAAGCTCGAGTGCGGGTGGCTCTTCGTCCTGCGTGATGCTCAGTGGGAGCGGCGCGGAGGTCAGCCCCAGGCCGGCGCTCCCGGTGGCGAACACCAGCAGGTGGTTTTCCGCGTTCCGCCGGAGCGGCACCCAAACCCTCGCAGATCCCACGTCATCAACCGCCACGACGAGGGGGAATTGGCCGCCCAGAACCGTCAGCCGAGCGCCTGCTTCCGCCCTTAGCCGAAGGGCAACCTGGCGTTCACCAGTGACGGCCGGAGGGAATTCATCGACGACGGGCGCGCGCGGAGCGGCGAAGCGAAGAATCCGGCCGGCGTTGCCGTCGGCCAGGTGGAGCGACCCATCCGGGGCAAACGCCAGGCCTCGCGGATCATCCAAGCCCGCGGCAAAGAGGGTCGCGGCGCCGTCCTCCGCAATTTTCAGGACGACGCCGCGGCGCCATGGCTCCGCGGCGAGGGATTTAGCGCTGACAAAATACGCTCCCAACCGATCAGCGGCAAGTCCGACGGGCCCCGCAAGCTCGCCCGTCCTGACGGGTTGCACGGGACCAGCCCGGCCGTCGGGCTGGATTGAAATCTCATAGAGGGTTCCGGCCGGGTGGCGCTCGCCCCTCCGTCCCCGCGCCACCAACCGGAGCGCGTCCTCTGCCACCGCCACGCCCTGAAGCCCGCGGAACCGGTCGGCGAACACCGTCGCGATGCCATCAGGCGAGACCCTCGCCACCAGCTCGGGCTCCACCTCGTCGCCCTCGCCCTCCTCGTCCCCGGAGGCGAGGCTTTTCGCCGTGACGTAGAGGTGCCCGTCAGGAGCGACGGCGACCCACCGTGGGTGCCTGATCCAGGAGATCAGCGATGTTGCGCCGCCTCCGGTCTCCAGTCGAAGAACTTGTCGTCGTCCCTCTTCGACGACGACCAGCCGGCCTTCCCGATCCACCGCCACACCCACTGGATGCCTGAGCCGTTCCATGACGAGCGCCCGCGCGCCATCGGGCGCAACCCGAAGGAGCGTTCCCGCTTTCGCGTCCGTGACAAACACCGCGCCGCTTTCGTTCACCGCGACACCCCGAAGATGACCAAGGCCTTCCGCGACAATCTCTACCGGTGCCAGGGCAGACACGACCGCCTTCGATTGACGCGCCGACGCGGGCAGGAGCAGGGCGGCCAACGACAGAAGCGCGGCGATTCCGATGGAGACTCGCTGTCGTCGAACCATGACAGAGAAACCTTGGAACGAACGTGGGCGGGATGCTACCGGCGGGATGCGGGCGTGTCAATGCCCAATAAGCGATACAGACTAGAACGTCAGCGTGTCGCCCGGGCTGATCGGAAAGACCTGGGTCGTCGTCTGGCCGAGGAAGCTCTGGTACTCCTCGGGCGTCCCCTTCAGCAGGGGGAACGTCCCGTAGTGGAAGGGGATCGCGTAGCGGGGCTTGAGCATCTCCCGGGTCGCGTCACGTCCACGTGCCCCAGCGCGTCCAGGTTCTTGTACTGCGGGGGCGTTTTCGGATTCGGGGTGAGGAACGGATCGATGACGATCACCTTGCCGGTCAGCGAGGTGAGCTTGGTCGCGGCGTGCCCCAGCCAGTGGACCTCGACCGTCGCGCTCATGCGCCCACTCCTCCTGCCCCTCACCCCACCCTCCCCTCACCCCACTCATAATCCCCTCACCTTCATCCTCTCCCCCCCGAGGGGGAGAGGGCAGGGTGAGGGGGGAGAGGAGAAGAGGTGAGGGGCATCGAGTGGGAGGGGGCTCGGAGCGGCATCATCGTGCCGGCTAGAATGTGACCTTGTCGCCGGGGCCGATCGGGAAGACCTGGGTCGCCGTCTGCCCGAGCGCAGCCTGGTACTCCTGGGGTGTCCCGCGGAGCACCGGGAACGTCGCGTAGTGGACGGGGATCGCGTACTTGGGCTTGAGCATCTCCTTGGTCGCGTAGGCGGCGTCCTTCGGGTCCATGCCGAAGTGGCCGCCGATGGGGATCATGATCAGGTCGGGCTTGTAATAGTCGCCGATGAGCTTCATGTCGCCGAAGAGCCCGGTGTCCCCCATGTGGTAGAGCTTGAAGCCGTTCTCCAGCTCCACGATGTACCCGACCGGCTCACCCGCGGTGTAGGTGGTGCTCTTCTTCGTCGCCGGGTCGATGAGCGTGAGGTCCGAAAAGTGCTCGGCCCGGACCTGGGTGACGGTGATCTGGGGGCCGGCCGGCTGAACCTTGCCGCTCTTGGCGAAGCCCACCCCCTGCGCCGCCGGAACCCAGCCGATCTCCACCAGCATCCGGATGAGCGTCGTGGACCCGAGGACCTTCGCGCCGGTGCGCTTGGCGAGGTCCGCCACGTCGCTCGACCCGTCGGTGCGACCGACGGTGCCGAGATGATCGCCGTGAGCGTGCGTCACCAGGATCATGTCCACGTTGCCCAGCGCGTCCAGGTTCTTGTGCTGGGGAGGCGTCTTGGGGTTCGTGGTGAGCCACGGGTCGATGACGATCACCTTGCCGGTGAGGGTGGTGATCTTGGTCGCCGACTGCCCCAGCCACTGGACCTCCACCTTGGCGCTCTGGGCCCACGCGGGGCCGGCGGCCAGCGTGAAGGTCATGGCCCCTGCGAACTTCAGAAAGTCTCGCCGCTGCATCTCCATGTGTGCCTCCTTGTATGGGTTACCACCTTCATCCTCTCCCACTTGAATGCCCCTCACCTCTTCTCCTCTCCCCCCTCACCCTGCCCTCTCCCCCTCGGGGGGGAGAGGATGAAGGTGGTAACCCATACAAGGAGGCACACATGGAGATGCAGCGGCGAGACTTTCTGAAGTTCGCAGGGGCCATGACCTTCACGCTGGCCGCCGGCCCCGCGTGGGCCCAGAGCGCCAAGGTGGAGGTCCAGTGGCTGGGGCAGTCGGCGACCAAGATCACCACCCTCACCGGCAAGGTGATCGTCATCGACCCGTGGCTCACCACGAACCCCAAGACGCCTCCCCAGCACAAGAACCTGGACGCGCTGGGCAACGTGGACATGATCCTGGTGACGCACGCTCACGGCGATCATCTCGGCACCGTCGGTCGCACCGACGGGTCGAGCGACGTGGCGGACCTCGCCAAGCGCACCGGCGCGAAGGTCCTCGGGTCCACGACGCTCATCCGGATGCTGGTGGAGATCGGCTGGGTTCCGGCGGCGCAGGGGGTGGGCTTCGCCAAGAGCGGCAAGGTTCAGCCGGCCGGCCCCCAGATCACCGTCACCCAGGTCCGGGCCGAGCACTTTTCGGACCTCACGCTCATCGACCCGGCGACGAAGAAGAGCACCACCTACACCGCGGGTGAGCCGGTCGGGTACATCGTGGAGCTGGAGAACGGCTTCAAGCTCTACCACATGGGGGACACCGGGCTCTTCGGCGACATGAAGCTCATCGGCGACTATTACAAGCCCGACCTGGTCATGATCCCCATCGGCGGCCACTTCGGCATGGACCCGAAGGACGCCGCCTACGCGACCAAGGAGATGCTCAAGCCCAAGTACGCGATCCCCTTCCACTACGCGACCTTCCCGGTGCTCCGC
>LDXP01000014.1:1508-42816 GCA_001443385.1 Candidatus Rokubacteria bacterium CSP1-6 | reverse complement strand
CCATCTGCGCCGCCCCCGTGATCATGTTCTTGATGTAGTCCGCGTGCCCCGGACAGTCGATGTGCGCGTAGTGCCGCTTCGCCGTCTCGTACTCCACGTGCGCCACCGCAATCGTGATCCCCCGCTCCCGCTCCTCCGGGGCGTTGTCGATCGACCCGAAGTCCCGCACCGCCACCTTCTTGTCCTTCGTGTGCAGCACCTTCGTGATCGCGGACGTCAGCGTCGTCTTGCCGTGATCGATGTGCCCGATCGTCCCCACGTTCACGTGCGGCTTCGTCCGCTCGTACTTCGCCTTGGCCATTCCTGACTCCCCCCGTTCTGCTATCGGTTCAGTGGCGCGACACTTTTCCTGGAGCCCATGACCGGACTTGAACCGGTGACCCCGTCCTTACCAAGGACGTGCTCTGCCGACTGAGCTACATGGGCGCTCGCAAGACCTGGAGCGGGAAACGGGATTCGAACCCGCGACCCCCAGCTTGGAAGGCTGGCGCTCTACCGCTGAGCTATTCCCGCAGTTGTTTCTTCTGGTCGCCTGCGCGCTGCGGGGCCCCAGCCCCGCGAAGCGCTCGGCTCCCGAAGCCACCGCCGTCGAGATGGTGGGGAGGGGAGGATTTGAACCCCCGAAGGCGTGCGCCAGCAGATTTACAGTCTGCCCCCTTTGGCCACTTGGGTACCTCCCCGAGCCCAACCGGATGCTCCCTAAACGCCCGAAACGGCTGGAGCTGGCGAGAGGATTCGAACCCCCGACCCGCTGCTTACAAGGCAGCCGCTCTACCTCTGAGCTACGCCAGCACAGACAAAACTCCATGCTACTTTCCGACCCTTTGGAAGTCAACGGTTTTTTTATCTGAAGTCGTCCGCTGGCGCAAGACCTCGTAGCAGACCACCGCGCCGGCCGCCGCCACGTTGAGGGAGCCGACCCGCCCGCGCATGGGAAGGGTCACCAGGAGGTCGCAGGTCCTGGCCACGAGCGGTCGAAGGCCGGGGCCCTCCCCCCCCAGGACCAGGCAGATCGGCCCCTTGAGGTCGGCCTCCCAGATGGGACTCCCCCCTTTAGAAACGGATCCGACGATCCAAACTCCTTGTTTTTTAAGCTCTTCCAGCACCGCCACCAGGTTCGTTTCCCTGACCACCGGGACAAATTCCACCGCTCCCGCGGCGGCCTTCGCCGTCCCCCCGGTGAGTCCGGCAGATCGGTGTTTGGGAACCACGACCCCATGGACCCCGACGGCCTCAGCCGTTCTGAGCAGGGCTCCGAGGTTCCCGGGGTCCTGAACCTGGTCCAGGGCCAGGAAAAAGGCGGGCTCTCCCCGCCGGGCAGGGATCGCCAGCAGTTCCTCCAGCGTCGCGTAACCCGTCTCGGCTACCCGGGCTACGACCCCCTGGTGGTGGGGCGTGTGCGCCGCGTCGGTCAGCTGGTCGCGCGTTCGGTAGGAGACCTTCACCCCGCGGCTCGCAGCGAGGCCGAGGATCTCCTGCAGCACCGGGCCGCGCCCGTCGCGAAGGATCGCGATCTCTTCGATCCGGCGCGCGTCCCCCCGCAGCAGCTCCAGCACCGGGTGCCGGCCGTAGCGGATCCCGCGCCCTCCCACGCTCACGGCTTCCACTTCCAGGTCGTGCCCTCCGGCCCGTCCTCCACGGTCACGCCGAGCCGAGCGAGCTCGTCTCGGAGGCGATCGGCACCGGCCCAGTCCCGCCGCTGCCGCGCTTCAGCTCGGGCGTTGACGAGAGCCTCGATCTTTCCCCGGAGCTCGGGATCCACGGCCTGGGACGGCCGCGAGGGTTCCTCGAAGAGCCCGAGCACCCGGCCGAGGCTCATCAGCTCCCCGACGCCGAGCAGGAACGCCCCGGCGGCCGCCTCCCGCTGGGTCACCTTGCTCTTGAACGACTGGAGACGGTGGGCGAGATCGAAGAGCACGGCGACAGCCTGCGCCGTGTTGAAGTCGTCATCCATCACCTCTTCGAAGCGGCGGCGCGCCTCGGCCACTTCCTCCAGGAGCCCTTGATCCCGTCCCGGCGCCGGCGTCCCCTTGGCCGCCAGGCGGTCGGCCTCCTCGAACAGATTCCTGAAGCGCTCGAGCGCCCGCGCCGCCTCGGCCACCCGCTCGTTCGAGAAGTCGAGCGGGTTCCGGTAGTGGGTGCCGAGCAGGTAGAGACGGAGCGCTTCGGGCTCGTGGTGCCGCAGGAGCTCCTTGAGCGTGAGCACGTTCCCCAGGGATTTCGACATCTTCTCGGCGCCGAGGTTCACGAACCCGTTGTGGATCCAGTAGCGGACGAAGGGGCGCCCCGTGGCTGCCTCCGACTGGGCGATCTCGTTCTCGTGGTGGGGGAACACGAGGTCTTCCCCGCCGGCGTGGATGTCAAAGCTCTCCCCCAGGTACTGCATGGACATGGCCGAGCACTCGATGTGCCAGCCGGGGCGGCCGGGCCCCCACGGGCTCGGCCAGGCCGGCTCCCCCTCCTTGGAGGCCTTCCAGAGCGCGAAGTCCAGCGGGTCCCGCTTCCGCTCGTCCACCTCCACCCGCGCCCCCGCCTGGAGCTCGTCCAGATTCTTCCCCGAGAGCCGGCCGTAGCGGGGAAAGCGCTTCACCTCGAAGTACACGTCGCCGTCCAGGGGGTAGGCGACCCCCTTCGCCACGAGCCGCTCGATCAGCTTGATCATCTGGGGAATGTGATCGGTGGCCTTGGGCTCGACGTCCGCCGGGAGGATCGCCAGCGCCGCCATGTCCTTCCGGTACTCCTCGATGTAGCGCTCGGCGAGTTCCCCCGGGGGCACGCCTTCCTCGTGGGCGCGCTTGATGATCTTGTCGTCCACGTCGGTGAAGTTCCGGATGAAGCGCACCTCGTACCCGCGGTACCTGAGGTAGCGCCGGATCACGTCGAAGGCCAGGGCGCTTCGCCCGTGGCCGATGTGCGAGAGGTCGTACACGGTGACCCCGCAGACGTACATCCGGATCTCGCCCGGCCGGAGCGGAACCAGCTCCTCCTTCTTCCGCGTCAGCGTGTTGAAGACCTTGATCACGAGGCCCCCCGGGCGGCCGGCAGCGCGCCAATCGCCCGCTCGAGACGGCGCCGTGTCTCCTCGCCACCGAGGATGTAAAGGATGGACGCGACGGGCAGCCCGTGCTCCCGCCCGGTCAGGGCCCCGCGGAGCGCGTGCATGATCGCGCGCTTGGGCAGACCCAGCTGGCGGCCCAGTTCGTCCAAGAGGGATCCGGCCTCGGCCTCGGTGGCCGGCTCCTCCGCGAGCGCGCGGCGTGCCGCCACGAGCACGGCGTAGTCCGGTCCCCCGACCGGCGATGCCGGTTCCTCCATGAGGGCCGAAACGGACTCCCGGATGGCCGCCAGGCCCGAGGCGTCCCGGCGAAGCACCTCCACGGCGCGCCGGGTGAGCGGGGTCGCTACCACCCCGAGTTGTTCGATCAGGCGCTCGACGGACGCCCGGCGGAGGTGCTGGCGGTTGAACCAGGCCAGGCGCTCGGCGTCGAACCTGGCGGGCGACCGCGAGACACGGTCCAGGGCGAAGTGGCGGCTGAGGGTCGGGAGGTCCATCACCTCATTCGTGCCGGGCGGGGGCGACCAGCCCAGCAGGGCCAGGTAATTGGCTAGCCCCTCCGGCAGGATCCCCGCCGCGCGATGCTCGGCCACCGTCACGGCGCCGTGGCGCTTGGACAGCGGCCCGCCGTCCGCCCCGTGAATGAGAGGGACGTGGGCGAAGCGCGGCGGCTCCCACCCCAGCGCGCGCGCCACGGCCATCTGGCGGGGAGTGTTCGCCAGGTGATCGTCGCCCCGGATCACCAGGGTCACCCCCATCCGGCAGTCGTCCATTGCCGCCGCGAAGTTGTACGAGGGAGTCCCGTCGGCCCGGAGGATGACGAAGTCGTCGAGGTCGCTCCCGAGGAACTGGACGTCTCCCTTCACAAGGTCGAGGACCTGGATCCGGTCTGGAGGCATCACGAACCTGACGGCCGCCGCCGCCCCCGCCCGGCGCCGGTGCGAGACCTCCTCGGACGGGAGGGCCCGGCAGCGGCGGTCGTACCGCGGCGGGAAACCCCGCGCCAGGAGTTCCCGCCGCTGGGCCTCAAGAGCCTCGGGAGTGCAGAAGCAGTGATAGGCCTTGCCCTCATCGAGGAGCCGATCCACGGCAGCGCGGTAGGCGGAAAGCCGCTCGGACTGCCGGTACGGCCCCGCTTCCCCTCCCGCATCGGGCCCCTCGTCCCAGCGGAGGCCGAGCCATCGCAGATCTTGGAGGATCTCCGCTTCGAACTCCGGCTTCGACCGCTCCCGGTCGGTGTCCTCGATCCTGAGGATGAAGCGCCCGTCGTGCCTCCGGGCGAAGAGCCAGTTGAAGAGCGCGGTGCGGGCGTTCCCGATGTGGAGGGAACCGGTCGGGCTCGGCGCGAACCTTACCCGAACCGTCACTCGGCGACCTCGACGCTCACGACCGCCATGGCGGCAATCCCTTCCTGCCGGCCCAGCAGACCGAGCCCTTCCGGGCTCTTGGCCTTCACGCTCACCCGCTCCGGATCCACCCGCAGGGTCTCGGCCAGGCGCTTGGCCATCTCGGGGAGCCAGGGACCGAGGCGCGGCGACTGGGCGATGACCGTGGCGTCCACGTTGATCAGCCGGGCGCCCCGCGCCGTCACGAGCGCGAGGACCTCGCCGAGCAGCCGAAGGCTCGACACGCCTCGATAGCGGGGGTCGGAGTCCGGGAAATGGCGCCCCAGGTCGCCGAGGGCCAGCGCCCCCAGCAGCGCCTCGGCCACGGCGTGGCTCAGGACGTCGGCGTCCGAGTGGCCGGCCAACCCGCGCTCCGCAGGGACGGCGACCCCGCCGAGGATCAGCGGGCGCTCCGGCGTGGTGGGGTGGAGATCGAAGCCCAGCCCCACGCGGTTCACCGGTGTCCCCGTGCGCTCGCGAAGACCCGCGCCCGCGCCAGGTCGTCCGGCGTCGTGATCTTGAGGTTCTCCTGGAGGCCGGCGACCATCCTCACCGGCACGCCGAGCCGCTCGACGAGCACGGCGTCGTCGGTCCCGAGGAACCCGTCCCGCCGGGCCTTGTCGTGAGCCTCCCACAAGAGGGTACGGCGAAAGGCCTGGGGGGTCTGGATGAGCCAGAGCCCGCCCCGGTCAACGGTCGCCTCGACGAATCCCTCCCGGTGCCGCTTGACCGTCTCGCGCACCGGGATCCCGCAGATAGCCGCCCCGAAACGCCCCGCGGCCTCCACCACGTCCCGCACCAGCGTCCCCGTGATGAACGGCCTCACCCCGTCGTGCACGACCACCAGGTCCGCCGCGGCCGGGACCGCCTGGAGACCGAGCCACACCGACTCCTGGCGCTCCGCTCCGCCCGGGACAACGGCCAGCACCCGGGGCACCCGATGGCGGGCGAGGAGCCGGCGCGTCCGCTCCACGGCTGGGGGAGGCGCGACGAGGACGATTCCCCCGACGACGCGGCTCCCGGCGAGGATCCGGAGCGTCCGAACCAGCACCGGGACGCCCCCGAGGCGCAGGAACTGCTTGGGCGACGCGACGCCCATGCGGCTCCCGCTCCCCGCCGCCGGGACTATCGCCACGACGCTCAAGGACGGCGTGCTCACCCGCGGCCTCCGGGCATCGTTTCCTCCTCCCGGAGCCGGGTGAAGATCATTCGCCCCGCGGTGGTCTGGAGCACGCTCGTCACGGTCACGTCCACGCTCTGGCCCAGGTACTTCTTCCCGTGGTCCACCACGACCATGGTGCCGTCGTCCAGGTAGGCCACCCCCTGCCCGGACTCCTTGCCCTCCTTGAGCACATGCACGTGCATGAGCTCGCCGGGCAGGACGACGGGCTTCAGCGAGTTGGCCAGCTCGTTGATGTTGAGGACCGACACGCCCGAGAGCTCGGCCACCTTGTTCAGGTTGTAATCGTTGGTGATGACCTTGCCGCCCAGGGCCTTGGCCACCTCGATGAGCTTCCGGTCCACCTCGCGCACGTGGGGAAAGTCCAGGTCGTGGATCTGGACCTTCACCTTGGGGATGCGCTGGATCTTCTGAAGGACGTCGAACCCGCGCTTGCCGCGGTTGCGCTTCAGGCTGTCGGAGGAGTCGGCGATCTGCTGGAGCTCGCGGAGCACGAACTGGGGGACGATCAGCGTCCCCTCGAGGAAGCCGGTCTCCGAGATGTCGGCGATCCGCCCGTCGATGATGACGGAGGTATCCAGGATCTTGTAGAGATCCCGCCGCGCCGCCACCTTCGGAAACAGGACCGACGAGAGCCCTTCGAGCTCCTCGCCTTTCCGGAGCGCGACGGCGCCCCCCAGGTAGCCGAGCAGCAGCGCCAGGAGCCCACGGCCGGGACCCCGGGCGCCCGGGACAAATGCCTCCAGCGCCGCCCCCAGCACCAGGCCCAGCACCAGGCCGAAGAGCGCGCCGAGGCCTCCCCAGACGATCCGCTCGATGGGTACCCGCTGAAACCCCCGCTCCGCGAGCAGGACGCCCAGCCCGACGGCCGACCCCGCCAGGGCCAGAAAGGGCCAGGGCGAGGTGAGGCCGAGCGCATGTCCCACGGCGACACCACCGCCCGCGGCAAGAAGAAGAATGACGAGTCGCGCGATGATGATCGTCATAGCAGCGAAATCCCCTCAAGATGGATTCGAAAATCCCAGCAGCGTTTGAATCGCCTCGTCGATGGAGGCCACTCCGCGCGCGTCCAGCGGGAGCGGCGTGTCGGCCGACAGGTTGTTTCGAGGAACCACCGCGCCGGCAAACCCGAGCGCCGCGGCCTCCCGCAGGCGCACATCGAGGCCGGTGACGGCGCGAACCTCCCCGGCGAGCCCCACCTCGCCGAAGACGACGAGGTCCTCCTTGACCGGGCGATCCGTGTAGCTCGACGCCGCGGCCACGATGAGCCCCAGGTCGGCCGCGGGCTCCACCACCCGAGCCCCCCCGGCCACGTTCACGAACACGTCCTGGGTCTGGAAGGGAAACCCCAGGCGCTTTTCGAGCACCGCCAGGAGCAGGCAGACGCGGTTATAGTCCATGCCCAGCACCGTGCGGCGGGGCGTCCCGAAGCTGGCGGGGCTCACCAGCACCTGGAGCTCCAGGAGGAGCGGGCGGCTTCCCTCCAGGCTCGAGACGACCACCGACCCCGGCGCGCCCTTAGGGCGCTCGGAGAGGAAGAACCCCGAGGGATTTTTCACCTCGGCCAGGCCGCGCTCGGTCATCTCGAAAACCCCGATCTCGTTGGTGGAGCCGAAGCGATTCTTCACCGCCCGCAGCACCCGGTAGGAATGGTGATGCTCTCCCTCGAAGTAGAGGACGGTGTCCACCAGGTGCTCCAGCACCCGCGGACCGGCCAGCGCCCCCTCTTTGGTGACGTGACCCACCAGGAAGGTGGCCATTCCCGTCCGCTTGGCCAGGAGCATGAGGCGGCCCCCGCACTCGCGCACCTGGCTCACGCTCCCCGGCGCCGATTCGAGGTCGGGGAGGTACACGGTCTGGATGGAGTCCACGACGAGCACCCGGGGCCTCAGGGACGTCGCATGGGCCTCGATGGCCTCGAGATTGGTCTCGGCCAGGAAGTAGAGCCCCTGTGGCGAGATGCCCAGCCGGTCGGCCCGCAGCTTGACCTGGGCCGCCGACTCCTCGCCCGAGACGTAAAGGACTGGCGCGCCGAGGTCGGCCAGCGCGCGGGAGGTCTGGAACAGCAATGTGCTCTTCCCGATCCCCGGATCCCCGCCGATCAGGACCAGCGAGCCCCTGACAACCCCGCCCCCCAGGACGCGGTCGAGCTCGCCTACCCCGGTCGGCGTCCGCTCCCCGGCCTCGATCCTGACGTCCGTCAGCCTGACGGGCACGCTCGCGACGGGGGCCGCTGGGGCACGCCGACCCTTCGCCGGCGCCGTGCGCTCCTCCACGAGCTGAACGTAATGCTCCTGGCGCGCGCAGTCCGGGCAGGTGCCGGGCTTGGTGGCGGCGAAGCCGCACTCCTGGCAACGGTACACCGATCCTTCGCGAGCCACTATTTCTTCTCCTGACCGGCGCCGATCGTCGACCGGATCAAGTAGCGCAGGAGGACGCTCCGCTGGGCCCCCTCGAGGAACGCGGCCAGGTTCTCGTACACGGTCGGGTCCTCCAGGAGGCCCCCGATCGTGCCCTCTCCGGCGGCCAGGCGGTCGGTGATGGCCCTCAGGTTGGCCACCGCGATTCTGAAATCCTGCGCAGCCTGCCCCATGGGGCCGCCACCTTCGTCCTGGAGGAGGCTCCCCGCGATGCCCTTCCCCTGCGCGAGGCCTTCGGACACCGTACGGAAGTTCCGGGCGACGACCTGGAGGTCCTCGGCCACGGACTTGTAGCGGGGATCGAAGAGGAGCGCGGCCGCGAGCCCCTCGTCGGCTTTTCCCTTCTCGGCCAGCCTGCCCACGGCGTCCATCGCCTGGAGGAGCTGGCGCGCCGCCCGGCCGCTCTCGGCGGAGAGCAGCACCCCGACGGCGCTCTCGCCCGGCTTGCGGGCCAGCAGCTCCTGAGTGGCGGCGAGCACCTGGTTGAGCCGCTTCAGGGCCTCGGGCTCCTCGTAGATCAGGACGTGCAGCCACCCCGATCCCTTCTCCACCTGTTCCGTCATGCGGCGGGTCGAGCGGAGCACCGCGGAAAGGTCCTCCAGGGCCCGGGTCTCGTTGAATTTCTCCACCGTCGTCCGAAGGCTCCCCGAGAGCGCCGCGACGTTCTTCAAGATCTCGACGCCTTCCCCTGCGAGCCGGCTCACCTCCACGGGATCGCGCGAGGCGATGACCTCGCCGGGCTTGAGCGCCGGCGCCTCGGGGCTGCCCAGGCTGATCTCCACGATCTTGTCTCCCAGCAGGCCCTGGGTCTCGATCCGGGCGACCGAGTTCCTGCGAATCCGGTCTCCGAAGCGCCGGGCGATGGAGAGCGACACCCGCACCTTGGCGCCGGGCTTCTCGGGGAGCGAGACCCGCGCGACGCGGCCGATCTGCACGCCCGCCAGCCGGACCGTGGCGCCGGGCGTGAGCCCGCCGACCTCCGTGAACTCGGCGACGAGCTCGTACCGCGGCTCGAAGTAGCGCGCCTGCGCGCCCAACAGATAAATGAGGCCCATGAGGACGACCAGCGACCCCAGGACGAAGAGGCCGATGCGGATCTGGAGCGCCAGCTGTTTTCGGTCTTCGGGCATGTCTCAGTTCCCCCGGAGCTCCCCGGCCAGGAACGCCTGGACCGCCGGCACCGCGGAGCCGTGGATCTCCGCCGGCGTCCCCATCGCCGCGAACCGGCCGTCGTGGAGGATCGCCATCTGGTCGGCCACCATGCCGGCGAACTCGACGTCGTGGGTGACCACGATGGCGGTGTCGCACACCCCGCTCCGGAGCTCGGCGATCAGCTCCCCCACCACGCGGGCGTTGGTGGGATCGAGGCCCGCGGTGGGCTCGTCGAAGAAGACCACCTCGGGCTCGAGCACCAGGGCCCGGGCGATCCCGACGCGCTTCTTCATCCCCCCCGACAGCTCCGCCGGCAGGAGGGAATCGGTGCCGGGCAACCCCACCAGCGACAGGAACCGGTGGACCCGGTCCGTGACCTCCCCCTCGCTCCAGGAGGTGTGCTCACGGAGGGGGTAGGCCACGTTCTCGAACACCGAGAGCGAGTCGAAGAGCGCGGCCCCCTGAAAGACGAAGCCCGTCCGGCGTCTCAATGGCAGCATCGCCTCCTCCCGGAGGCGCTCGATGTTCTGCCCGAACAGCCGGATCTCGCCCGCATCCGGGTAGATGAGGCCCGCGCAGAGCCGCAGGAGGACGGTCTTGCCCGCGCCGCTGCCCCCCATCACGGCCAGCGTGGTCCCCTTGGAGAGGCCGAGGCTCACGCCGCGGAGGACCTCGTTGCGGTCGAAGGCCTTCCTCACCCCCCGCAGCTCGACGACCGGCTGGTCCGCCATTCCGCTCGGCCTCACCAGAAGAGGAAGAGAAACAGCTTCGTCAGGAAATAATCCGCGATGATCACGCCCATCGCCACCTGCACCACCGTGGCGGTGGTGGAGCGGCCCAGCCCCTCCGTGCCGCCCTCGGTGCTGAGGCCGTTGTAGCAGCCGATCAGCGTGACGATGGCGGCGAAGAAGAAGCTCTTCCCGACGCCCGTGAAGAAGTCGCGCAGCGTCACCCAGTAGAAGATGTTGTTCCAGTACACGTACACGTCCACCTGCCGCTCGAACACAGCGACCGCCATCCCTCCCACGAGACCGACGAAGTCGGCGAGGATGGTCAGGAGGGGAAAGATCACGAGCGCCGCCAGCAGCCGGGGAACGATGAGCTTCTTGATGTGGTTGACGCCGATGGCCCGGAGCGCGTCGATCTGCTCGGTGACCTTCATCGACCCCAGCTCGGCGGTGATCCCCGAGGCCACCTTCCCGCCCACCAGGATGGCGGTGAGCACCGGGCCCAGCTCCCGGAGGATGGAGAGCGCCACCACCGGCCCCACGTAGTTCTCCGCCCCGAAGCGGGCCATGTTGACCGCGCTCTGGAGCGCCAGAACCATCCCCGTGAAGACGGCGGCGGTCAGGGCGACGGCCACGGAGCGGACGCCCATGGCGTCCACCTCCAGGAGGACCAGCCGCCAGTAGGAGGGGGGGAGGCTGAGGTTCCGCACCACCTGGGTGGTGAGCAGGCCGAGCCCCCCGTACCAGATGATCGCCTGCCGCCCCTGCTGTCTCAGATAGGTCCCGGCAGTCATGAAATGTCTCGCGTCATGGGCCGTTAAAGCTTGAAAGGGACGCTTCGAAATCGGCTTTGCCGGCGGCGAACTCGCCGGGAGACGCCACGTAGACGAGGTCGTAGACGCAGCGCTCTCCCTTCACCACGTACGCCTCCACCTCCACCGGGGCGCCGTCCAGGCGTCCCGTGAGGAGCACCTTGATGGCCGGATGCCCGGCGACCGTGAGCTCCGACTGCTCTCGCACCTCCTTGCCCTGAATGCCGAAGGTCAGGTGACGCGCCAGGACGGCCAGCGGGCGCGTCGGCGCCAGCCCCTCGCACGTCGCGTTGACCAGGATCCCCGACCGGGAGGCCGGCCGGCGCAGTTCCAGATCCGCGCGCCCGTCGGCAGCGACCTGCCACTCCCGGGCCGCGGGGAGCGCGATCCGGTAGCCCTTCGCGGAGTAAAACACGCCCCCCTCGATCCGGCTTCCCGCGCACGCCGCGCCCCCCAGGAGGAGCAGGATTCCCCCCGCGACCAGCGACGCGCGCAGTCGGCGACTCGGCGTCAGGGCGCGCTCCCCTCGGGCCCGGCCATCCTCTTCGCGTGGCGCCGCCCGAGCTCCTCGAACACCCGGCGGAGGGAGATCCCGCGCCCACCCAGGAGGACCATGGTGTGGAACCAGAGGTCGGCCACCTCTTCCACGAGGCGGGCATCCCCCTCGCCCTTCGTTGCCGCCCTGATCACCTCTTGCGCTTCCTCCCCGATCTTCAGGCAGATCTGCGCCTCCCCTTTCTGGAACAGGCTTGCGACGTACGACCCCGGCGGCGGCTCCGCCTTCCGGGACTGGATCACGCGCTCGACGAGGTCGAGGATCCCCGGGCCCTGGAACGACCGGGCTCCTTGCGATCCATCGCGGACCGTGTTGAAAAAGCACGTCCGGCTCCCCGTGTGGCACGCCACACCCTCCTGGTGCACCAGGAGCAGCAGCGCGTCCCGGTCGCAGTCGGCGTAGATCGCCTCCACGTGCTGGCGGTGGCCGGACGTCTCGCCCTTCTGCCAGAGCGCTTGGCGGGAGCGCGACCAGTAATGCGCGAGCCCGGTTTCCAGGGTCCGGGTGAGCGCCTGGCGGTCCATCCAGGCCAGCATCAGGAGCTCGCCGGTCTCGGCCTCCTGGGCCAGTGCCGGGATCAGCCCCTGGGAATCCCACTGGAGGTCGTCGATCGCCGTCACGTGCGGCTCACGGCTCACTCTTCGAGCCTCACCGGGACGCCCCGGTCGCGCAGGTACGCCTTGGCGTCCCTGACCGTGTGAGTTCCGAAGTGAAAGATGGACGCGGCCAGCGCGGCATCGGCCTTCCCCTCGACGAGCCCCTCCCTGAGGTGCTCGAGAGTTCCCACCCCGCCCGAGGCGATGACCGGGACCGACACGGCCTCGGCCACCTCGCGCGTCAGCTCCAGGTCATAGCCGTCCTGGGTCCCGTCCCGGTCCATGCTGGTCAGCAGAATCTCCCCCGCCCCCAGGCCTTCGGCCTCCCGCGCCCAGGCCACGGCTTCGCGGCTCGCCGGACGGCGCCCCCCGTGGCTGTACACCGTCCACCCGCCGTTCGACCGCTTGGCGTCGATCGCCACCACGATGCACTGGCTCCCGAAGCGCTCGGCCGCCTCGCGGATCACCTGCGGGTGCTCAAGGGCGGCGGTATTCAGCGACACCTTATCCGCGCCCGCGCGGAGCAGCGTCCGGATATCGTCCACACCGCGAATCCCGCCGCCGACCGTCAGCGGCATGTAGATCCCTTCGGCCGTGCGCCGCACCACGTCCAGCATGATGGCGCGCCCCTCGTGGGAGGCGGTGATGTCGAGGAACACGAGTTCATCCGCGCCCTGAGCATCGTACGCCTGGGCCGCGGCCACGGGATCGCCGGCGTCGCGGAGGTCCAGGAACTGGACGCCCTTGACCACTCGCCCGTCCTTGACGTCCAGGCACGGGATGACGCGCTTGGCTAGCACCCGGCCAGCTCCACGAGCGCCTGTTTCAGGTCGACGGCCCCCGTGTACAGCGCCCGCCCGACGACGGCGCCGATCACCCCCGGGATCCCCGCGAGCCGTCTCAGATCCTCCAGGCTCCCGACACCCCCCGAGGCGAGCAGCGGGAGACCTGCCGCTGCCGCCACGGCTGCCGTGCCGCTGAGATTGGGGCCCGTCTCGGTTCCGTCGCGGGCGATGTCGGTGTAGAGGATCTCCGCGGCTCCCGCCTGGGCGGCGCGCCGGGCCAGATCCACGGCCGGGATGTCCAGCCGCTGGGTCCAACCGTCCACGGCGACCCTGCCGTCCGAGGCATCGACCGCCACGATGATCCGGCCGGCAAAGCGTCGGCAGGCCTCCTCCAGAAACGAGGGATCCAGGGCGGCGCGCGTCCCCAGTATCGCCCACCGGGCTCCGGAGGCCAGCAGCGTCTCGACCGCCTCAAGGCTCCGGAGGCCGCCGCCGGCCTCCACGGGCACCGGGATGCCGCGGGCGATCTCCTCGATCAGCCCGAGCTGCTTGGGCGTTCCGGCGAAGGCGCCGTCCAGGTCCACGACGTGGAGCCGCGGGGCGCCCTGCTGGGCCCACGCGCGGGCCACCGCCAGGGGATCGTCCGAGAAGACGGTCTCGGCCTCGGGCCGCCCCTGCCTCAGACGGACGCACCGTCCACCCCTCAGGTCCACGGCAGGGATCACCATCATCACCGCGCCCCTCGGACGAAGGCGGCGAAGTTCTCGATCAGCCGCAACCCCCAGCGCTGGCTCTTCTCCGGATGGAACTGGGTGGCGAAGAGATTGCCCTTCCCGATCGCCGCGGGGAACGTCACGCCGTAGGTGCAGGTCGCCACCCGGAGCGTCCCGTCCAGCGCCTCGGGGTAGTAGGAGTGGACGAAGTAGAAGTAGGCGCCGCTCGGAATGCCGTCGAAGATGGCGAGGTCGCCGGCGTGCTCGACCTGGTTCCACCCCATGTGCGGGACCTTGAGCCCCTTCGGGAAGCGGCGGACCACCCCGGGGATCAGGTCGAGGCCCTTGCCCTGGCCGAACTCCTCGCTCTCGGAGAACAGCAGCTGGTAGCCGAGGCAGATCCCGAGGAACGGCCGGCCGCTCTCGAGCGCCCGGCGGAGGGGCCCCAGCAGGCCCAGGCCCTCGAGGCTCAGCATGGCGTCGTGGAAGGCGCCGTCCCCCGGCAGCACCACCGCCTCCGAGTCCGCGACGAGGCGCGGGTCCTGGGTCACCACGGCGTCCATCCCGACGCGGACGAAGGCCTTCTCGACGCTCCCCAGATTCCCCCGCCCGTAATCCACAATCGCAATCATCTGCCACACCCGCGCCATGGCGAGAAGCGAGCAGCCCAAGGCCCGAGGGAGGAGGCCACCGGAGGCGTACGCAGTTGTACGGTGAGGACGGCCGACGACCGAGAACGCCGGGATGCGACGGTTATCGGCATGGCGCTACAGGTCCCCTTTCGTCGAGAGGACGCCCTCGATGCGCGGGTTGAGCCGCGTGGCGAGGGCCAAGGCGCGCCCCACGGCCTTGAAGACCGCTTCCGAGATGTGGTGGAGGTTCTCCCCGTAATGGAGGTTGACGTGCAGCGTGACCTCGGAATTGAAGGCGAAGGCCCTGAAGAAATCCTTGAGGAGATCCAGGTCGAAGTTCGCCACCCGGGTCCGCATCAGCGGCACGTTGAACACCAGGAAGGGGCGCCCGGAGATGTCCAGGGAGGACGAGACCAGGGCTTCGTCCATGGGGATGGACGCCACGCCGAACCGGACGATCCCTTTCTTGTCCCCCACGGCCTCCTTCAGCGCCTTGCCGAGGCAGATCCCCACGTCCTCCACCGTGTGGTGCAGGTCCACCTCGGTGTCGCCCCGGGCGTCCACGGTCAGGTCCATGAGGCCGTGCTTGGCCCACGCCTCCAGCATGTGGTTGAAGAACGGGATCGTGGTCTCCACCTTGGCGGCCCCGCTGCCGTCCAGGTTGAGCTGGAGCAGGACCTCCGTCTCCCGGGTCTTCCGCTCGATCCGGGCCTGGCGCGGCACCAGCGACCCTCCTCCTCGCGTCGGTTGGCTCATGATGGGTGCCCTCGCTCGCTGAGGCGGACCTCCGCCGCTGCGCCGTGCCCCTGAAGCCCTTCCACGCGGGCCAGAGCATCGACGTGCGGCCGGGCCTCCCTCAGCCCCTTGGCAGAGTAGTGAATGAGGCTGGAGCGCTTCACGAAGTCCTCGACGCCCAGCGCCGAGGAGAACCGGGCCGTGCCGCCGGTGGGCAGGACGTGATTCGGTCCCGCTACGTAGTCGCCGATCACCTCGGGGGTGTGGCGCCCGAGGAAGATCGCCCCCGCGTGGCGGACGCGCGAGAGCAGCGCGAACGGGTCGCCGACCTGAAGCTCGAGGTGCTCGGGCGCCAGGGCGTTGGCGATGGCGACGGCCTCGTCGAGGTCCCGCGTCAGGACCAGCGCGCCGTTGTTCTCGAGCGCCTTGGCCGCGACGGCGCCGCGCTCGAGCCCGACCAGGCGCTTGTCCAGCGCGGCGGCCACCCCCTCGAGGAGCCCGGCCGCCGGCGTCAGCAGCACCGCGCGCGCCATCGGGTCGTGCTCCGCCTGGGCGAGGAGATCGGCGGCGACCCACTGGGGATCGGCCGTCTCGTCGGCCACGACCAGCACCTCGCTGGGGCCGGCCACCATATCGATCCCCACCTGGCCGAACACCTTGCTCTTGGCCAGGGCCACGTAGATGTTGCCGGGTCCCACGATCTTGTCCACCCGCCGGATGGTGTCGGTCCCGTAAGCCAGGGCGGCGATGGCCTGGGCCCCGCCGACGCGGTAGGCCTCCGTGACCCCCGCGACCCGGGCGGCCGCCAGGACGGCGGCATTGAGCGACTTGTCCTGAGACGGCGGCGAGACGAGGACGATCTCGGGCACCCCCGCCACGTGCGCCGGGACGCCGGTCATCAGAACTGTGGAGGGATAGGCCGCGCGGCCGCCTGGCACGTAGATCCCGACGCGGTCGAGCGGGCGCACCTGCTGCCCGAGCAGTGAGCCGTTGGCGTCCTCCACCCACCAGGAGCGGGGGAGCCCGTGCCGGTGAAACTCTTCGATTCGACCCGCCGCATACTGGAGGGCTCCGAGCGTGTTTGCTCCCACCGCCCGCTCGGCCGCGTCGTACTCGGCAGCCGTGACGGCCAGCTCTGGCGCCTGGAGCCGCACACGGTCGAAGCGCTCGGTGAACTCCAGGAGGGCCGCATCCCCCCGCACCCTGACGGCGGAGAGGATCGCCTCCACCTGGCCATGGATGTCGGGATCGACGTCCACGGGCGACCGCTCGAGCGCTCGGACCACGCCGGGGACTCCCAAAGCCCGAGTGTCCAGCCTTCGGCAGGTCATACTTCGGAGGGGGGCTCCGCCCCCCTTCCGACACCTCCCCCCAGGGGTTGCGCCGGCGAAGCCGTCGCTCGAAACTGCGGAACCGTCATGACCGGGCCACCTGCTTCTTCAGCCGCTCGATCAGCTGGCTGACCGGCGAGTACTCGGTCTTGAGGGAGGCGCGGTTGACGATCAGCCGCGCCGTCGAGCGCGTGATCTCGGCGACCTCGACCAGGCCGTTCGCGCGGAGCGTTTCCCCCGACTGAACGAGGTCCACGATCCGGTCGGCGAGGCCGACCAGCGGCGCGAGCTCGATGGAGCCGTCCAACCGGACCATCTCCACCTGGATCCCCCGCTCGGAGAAGTACCGCTCGGTCAGCACCGGGTACTTCGTCGCCACGCGCACCCACGACCACTTGGACGGATCGTCCCGCTCCCAGAGGGCCAGGGGCTCCGCCACGACCAGCCGGCAGAAGCCGAACCCCAGGTCGAGAGGCTCGTAGACATCCGGCTCCTGCTCCAGGAGGATGTCCTTGCCCACGATGCCCAGGTCCGCCGCCCCGTACTCCACGTAGGTCGGGACGTCGGCGGGCTTCAGGATCAGGAACCTGAGGCCGTGCTTCTCGTCGGAAAAGATGAGCTTGCGCGAATCGGCCTCCACGCCGGCCAGCCCCATGCTCCGGAGGATCTCGAGCGCGGGCCGGAGCAGCCGGCCCTTCGGGAGCGCCAGCGTGAGCAGCTTCTTCATGCCAGCCGCCCAACCCGGGCCCCGAGACTCTGGAGCTTGGCCTCCAGGCGCTCGTAGCCGCGGTCCAGGTGATAGACGCGCGAGACTTCCGTCCTACCGCGCGCGGCGAGGCCGGCGAGGACCAGGGAAGCGGACGCGCGCAGATCCGTCGCCATCACCGGCGCGCCCTGGTAGTGCGGGACACCCCGCACCAGGGCCATCGCCCCGTCGATTTCGATCCGCGCCCCCATCCGGTTCAGTTCGGCTGCGTGCATAAATCGATTTTCGAAAATCGTCTCCGTGATGCGCGACAGCCCCTCCGCCAGCCCGAGCAGGGTCATCAGCTGCGCCTGCATGTCCGTGGGGAAGCCGGGGAAGGGGCTGGTGATCACGTCCGTCGGGCGCGGCCGCTCGGGTCCGCGGCAGCGGATCCGGTTCTCACCGACGTCGAGGACCGCCCCGGCCTCCTCGAGCTTGGCGAGGAGGGCTCCCAGGTGGCGGGGCACGGCGTTCGTGACGGTCACGTCGCCCCCGGTGATGGCGCCGGCCACGAGCAGGGTCCCGGTCTCGATGCGATCCGGGATGATCCGGTGGCGGCACCCGCCGAGCTCGGCGGCCCCGACGATCTCGATCCGCTCGGTCCCTGCCCCCTCGATGGTGGCCCCCATGGCCTGAAGGAGCCGCGCCAGATCCACGACCTCGGGCTCGCGGGCGGCGTTCTCGATAACGGTGGTCCCCTCGGCGAGGGCCGCGGCCATCATCAAATTCTCCGTGCCGGTGACTGTTACCAGGTCCAGACTGATCCGGCAGCCCTTGAGCCGGCTTGCCCGCGCCTCCACGTACCCGTTCTCGATCCCGATGTCGGCGCCCAGGCGCCGGAGCCCCTTGAGGTGCAGGTCGATCGGTCTGAGCCCGATCGCGCAGCCGCCCGGCAGCGCGACGCGGGCCACGCCCGTCCTCGCGAGGAGCGGCCCGAGCACGAGCACCGAGGCCCGCATGGTCGAGACCAGCTCGTAGGGCGCCTCATGGCTCTTGACGCGGGCCACGCGGACCCGGGTCGCTCCATCGCGCTCAACGGCGAATTCCGCCCCCAGCTGCTCGATCAGCCGGCTGATCGTGGTGACGTCTGCCAGCGCCGGCAGGTTCTCCAGCACCACCGGCTCCGCCGTGAGCAGCGTGGCGGCCAGGGCCGGGAGCGCGGCGTTCTTGGCCGAGCTGGCCGACACCGCGCCCCTGAGCGGAACTCCCCCCTCGATCACGAGCCGGGCCGCCATCAGCGCACCCACGCCTCCGGCGCGGGTACCCGCCCCGCGATCATCCGCTCCACGCCCCGCAGGTCCCGGCGCACCTCGACCCGCTCAAATCCGTTCGCCTCCATGGAGGCCCGGAGCGGCTCAGCCTGTCGCTCTCCCATCTCCATGAGGAGCCAGCCTGCGGGCCTGAGGATACGGGGAGACTCGGCCACGAGCCTCCGATGAACCGCCATGCCGTCCGGCCCCCCGTCCAGCGCCTCGCGCGGCTCCCAGTCTCTGACCTCCGGCGGAAGGCCCTCGATGTCACCGCTCGCGATGTACGGCGGATTGGAGACCACGAGATCGACGGCGGCCTGGAGGCCGCCCAGCGGGTCGAAAAGGTCGCCCGCCACCAGCCGCACCCGCCGCCCCAGCCCCAGGGCCTCGACGTTGGCCGCCGCGAGCACCAGCGCCCCCGTCGAGCGTTCCACCGCCACGACCTCGAGGCGTGGAGCCGCCGCGGCCAGGGCGCATGCGATGGCCCCCGTCCCGGCGCCGACGTCCGCGGCCAGCCGCCAGGGACCCTCCGCCCGTTCCAGCTCCACCGCCCACTCCACCAGCAGCTCCGTCTCGGGGCGGGGGATCAGCGCGGCGGGCGCCGTCTTCAGACGGAGCCCTCTCCATTCCTCGTAGCCCAGGATGTACTGGAGCGGCTCGTGAGCCATCCGCCGCGCGATCCGCTCCCTGAAGCGCCCGGCGAGCTCCGCAGGGACGACGCGGTCGAGCCCCAGGACGAGCCTGAGCCGGTCGGTCCCGAGCGCGTCGGCCAGCAGCCACTCGGCATCCCGGCGCGGCGACGGCAGTCCCGCCTCGTCCAGCAAGGCAGCACCCGCCGCCAGCAGCCCGCCCACCGTGGGCTCTACGGTCAATGCCTTCACGGGGTGACCTGAGCCATGCGCTCGGCCTGGTCGGCAGCCGCTAGCGCCTCGATCAACTCGTCCAGCTCCCCCTCGAGGACCTGGGGCAGCTTGTGGAGCGTCATTCCGATCCGGTGGTCGGTGACCCGCGCCTGGGGAAAGTTGTACGTGCGGATCCGCTCGCTGCGCTCCCCGGTTCCCACCTGGCTCCGCCGGTCGGCGGCGATCTGAGCCCGCTGCTCCTCCTGGGCCCGCTCGAGGAGCCGCGCCTTGAGCACCCGCATGGCCTTGGCCCGGTTCTTGATCTGGGAGCGCTCGTCCTGGCAGGTCACGACGAGCCCCGTCCGGATGTGGGTGATCCTCACGGCGGAATCGGTCGTGTTGACCCCCTGGCCGCCGGGGCCCGAGGAACGATACACGTCCACCCGGATGTCCTGATCGCTCACCTTGACCTCGACGTCCTCGGCCTCGGGCAGGACCGCCACGGTCACCGTCGAGGTGTGGATCCGGCCCGCCGACTCGGTGACTGGCACGCGCTGGACGCGGTGGACCCCCCGTTCGAACTTAAGGCGGCTCCAGGCCCCCTTCCCCTGGACGAACAGGATCACTTCCTTGAACCCGCCGACGCCCGTCGGGTGGCGTTCAACGGTTTCCACCTTCCACCCCTGGCGCTCGGCGTACTTCACGTACATGCGGGCCAGGTCGGCGGCGAACAGCCCCGCCTCGTCGCCCCCGGCGCCGGCCCGGACCTCGACGAAGACGTTCCGCTCGTCGTTGGGATCGCGAGGCGTCAGGAGGCGCCGGAGCTCCTCCTCCAGCGCCGTCTGGCGCGCGGTGAGTTCGTCCAGCTCCGACTGGGCCAACTCGCGCAGCTCGCGGTCGGGCTCCTCGGCCAGGATGTGGCGCGCCTCGGTGATCCGCGCGAGCACGGCCTTGTACTCGGTGAAGCGCTCGACGACGAGGCTGAGGTCGCTCGCGGCCTTGGCGTGGCGGGCATACTGCGCGGGCTGCCCGATCACCTGCGGGTCGGCGAGCAGGCGGGAGAGCTCCTGATACCGCTCCTCGATCTGGCGAAGCCGCTCAAACACGCTGGAACCTCATCGTCGGCGGACGCACCACGGGGCCGAAGGACCGCGGGCGGGGGACGCGAAAGGCGAGAAGGAGGCACGCGTGGGGGACAAACACCGAGGGACGCAGCCCCAGGACCGACACCCTCCCCGACCCGGCGAGCCCGGGGCCGCCGGACCGGACCTTACCCTTCTGTAATCGGTTTCCTCTTGTACTTCCGCTGGAAGCGCTCGATCCGGCCGGCCGTGTCCACCAGCTTTTGCTTCCCGGTGAAGAAGGGATGGCACTTCGAGCACACCTCCACCCGGATCTGGGGATGGGTGGAGCGGGTGTGGATGACCTCCCCACACGCGCAGGTGATCGTCGTCTCGACGTACTCAGGATGAATGCCCGCCTTCACGGCGCACCTCCTTGTGAATGGCAAAGCATACCAGTCAGGCGGGAAAAACTCAAGGAATTTGCGCTTCTGGCAGGATCCCGCCTCCAGCCTACCCGAGCTGGTTCATCGCGGCCAGGAACTCCTTGTTGGTCTTCGTCAGCTTGAGCTTGTCCAGCAGGAGCTCCATGCCCTCCACGGGATTCAGCTGCGAGAGGACTTTCCGGAGGAGCCAGACCTTCGAGAGCTCGTCCTTCTCCAGCAGGAGCTCTTCCTTCCGGGTCCCGGACTGCTCGATGTTGATCGATGGGAAGACGCGCTTGTCCATCAGGCGCCGGTCCAGGTGCACCTCCATGTTGCCGGTGCCCTTGAACTCCTCGAAGATCACGTCGTCCATCCGGCTGCCGGTGTCCACGATGGCCGTGGCCATGATCGTCAGCGAGCCGCCCTCCTCGATGTTCCGCGCCTGCGCGAAGAAACGGCGCGGGCGCTGGAGGGCGTTGGCGTCCAGGCCGCCGGAGAGCACCTTGCCGGACGAGGGGATGATGGCGTTGTGGGCCCGGGCGAATCGCGTGATGGAGTCCAGGAGGATCACCACGTCCTTCTTGTGCTCCACCAGCCGCTTGGCCTTCTCGATGACCATGTCGGCCACCTGGACGTGCCGTTGCGGCGGCTCGTCGAAGGTGGAGGAGATGACCTCCCCCTTGACCGAGCGCTGCATGTCGGTGACCTCTTCCGGCCTCTCGTCGATCAGGAGGACGATCAGATACACCTCGGGGTGATTCTTCGCGATGGCGTGCGCCAGGTTCTGGAGCATCATCGTCTTGCCCGTGCGGGGCGCCGCCACGATGAGCCCGCGCTGGCCCTTGCCGATCGGGGTGAGCAGATCCATGACCCGGGTCGTCAGCTCGTCCCCATCGTGCTCCAGCCGGATCCGCTCCATGGGATAGAGCGGCGTCAGGTTGTCGAAGAAGATCTTTTCCCGGGCGGCGTCCGGCGTCTCGAAGTTGATCGCCTCCACCTTGAGGAGGGCGAAGTAGCGCTCGGTGTCCTTGGGCGGGCGGACCTGGCCGGAGATGGTGTCGCCGGTCCGCAGGTCGAACCGGCGGATCTGAGAGGGGGAGACGTAGATGTCGTCGGGGCCCGGCAGGTAGTTGTAGTCGGGCGCCCGCAGGAAGCCGAAGCCGTCGGGGAGCACCTCCAGCACCCCCTCGGCGAAGATCAGCCCGTCCTTTTCGGCCTGGCCCTGGAGGATCTTGAAGATCAGCTCCTGCTTTCTGAGGCCGCTGAACCCCTGGACGTTGAGGTCCTTGGCGATGGCGTTGAGTTCCGTGATGGTCTTTTCCTTGAGCTCGGAGAGGTTCATCCTTTTACCTCCTGGTTACCTCCTGGCCTGCGGGCATCGCCCTCGGGCGGCGTGGCCTGATCGAAACGAACGGCTGGCATCCCATGACGTACAATCACGGCTCGCTCAAGGAAGCTCTGCGAGATTATTTCCACCGGTGGGTTCTGATCTTTACGCGGGCGCTACGAACCTTACACCCCATGCTCCCACAGGGCCCGCGCGCTTGTCAACTAATTTCCCTCACAGGCGGATGTCGATGATGGCCCGCTTCCTGATCTCCGCGAGCCAGGCCTCCAGCCGGGTGGCGTATTTCTGCCGGATGAGGATGTCCCGGATCTGCTGCTTGGCCTGGGCCAGCGTCTCACCGGCGAGCCCCTCCTTCCACTCGAGCTTGAAGATGTGGAAGCCCAGCGGGGAACGGAAGGGAGCCGAGGCTTCGCCGGGGCGCAGCCGGAGAATCTGCCGCTCCACCTCGGGAGCCAGCTCTCCCTGCTTGAGGACCCCGAGATCGCCTCCATCCTTGGCCGTCGAATCCTCCGAGTGCCGCTTGGCCAGCTCGACGAAATCCTCGCCGGCGCGGACCTTGGCCCACACCTCCTCGGCCCGGCCGCGCGCTGCGTCCAATGCCGCCTCGCTTCCCGGCGGGGTCGCGGCGAACAGAATGTGGCGCGCGTGATAGGAGAGGCCCGTCTCCAGCTTCTCCCGATTTTCGACGAGGTACTGCTCGATCTCATGCTCGGTCACGGTGATCCGGAACGCCACCTTGCGCCGGATCACCTTTTGGATCAGGACCTGATCCCTGGCGCGCTTCCTGATCCCCTCCAGGGTGACCCCCTGGGCCTTGACGATCTGCTCGAACTCCTCCTGCGTCCTGGCGTTGACCTGCTTCCTTACCTCGGCCAGCTGCTCGTCGACCTCCGCGTCCTCCACGGTGAGCTGCTCGCGGCTCGCCTCCTGGAGCTGGAGCCGGTTCTCGATCATCCGGTTGAGCAGCCGCTGCTTGAGCGCTTCCTCCTCCCCGGGTTTCACCGCCTCCCTCGTCCCGGAAAGGTAGAACGCCAGACTATCCTGGAGCTCGCTCAGCGTGATGACATCGTTGTTCACCACGGCGATCACCCGGTCCAGGACATCCGGGGCATCGCGCCGGGGGAGGGGAGCCGGGGCCGGGGCCGCCACCGGCTGCGGCGGGGTCGGGGTCGGCCGGCGTTTCGGCTCGGCATCCCGGGCGGCCTCCGAGGTGGAGAGCGTGGGCCCGGGGGGAATGGCCTTCGACCGGGAGAACCACCCGCATCCCCCCCAGAAGAGAGAGAGGAACAGGAGCAGGACCGAGAGGCAGCGGAGGCCCGGACGAGGCAGGCTCATCGGAGGGTTCCCAGAAACTCGGCGAGGGCCCCTCGCACCGCCGACCACGGCCCGCGCGGGATCGGGGCCTCGACGACGAACTCCTTCCTGAGGCGCAGCCGGCCGGGCTCGGCGCTGGCGGCGCGCACCAGCCGCTCCGCTGACACCGGCGTGGACGGCGCGAACGTGACGACCGCCCTCCCCCCGACCGCCTCCAGCCGCTCGATGCCCAGGGCACGCGCCGCGATCCGGATCTCCACGACCTCCAGGAGGTGGACGACCGGGGGCGGGAGAGGCCCGAAGCGATCCCGGAGCTCGGAGCGGATCTCGGCGACCTCCTCCACGCGCGTCATCCCGGCGAGCCGCTTGTACAGCGCCAGCCGCTGGGCCACCTCCGGCACGTAACTCTCGGGCAGCAGCGCTTCGACCTCCACGGTCACCAGGGGCTCGGGGGCCTCCGGGGGCACGTCCCCCGTCAATTCTCTCACGGCCTCGGCCAGGAGCTTCGAATACAAATCGAACCCGACGGCCGCGATGTGCCCGTGCTGCTGGGAGCCCAGCAGATTGCCCGCCCCGCGGATTTCGAGGTCCCGGAGCGCCAGCCGGAAGCCCGAGCCGAGCTCCGTGAGCTCCTGGATCACGCGGAGCCGCTTCTGGGCCGTGTCGTCGATCCGGCCGTCGGCGGGGATCAACAGATAGGCGTACGCCTGCTGGCGCTCCCGGCCCACGCGTCCCCGCAGCTGGTAGAGCTGGGCGAGGCCGAAGCGGTCCGCCCGGTTCAGGATGATGGTGTTGGAGGCCGGGATGTCGAGGCCGGACTCGACGATGGCCGTGGAGACCAGCACGTCGGCCTGGCCGCCGACGAAGCGCAGCATGACGTTCTCCAGGTCCTTTTCCCGCATCTGGCCGTGGGCCATCACCACGCGAGCCCGCGGGTGGAGCCGCTGGATGAACGCCGTCATGGAGGGCAGGGACTGCACGCGGTTGTGGACGAAGAAGACCTGGCCGCCCCGGGCCAGCTCGCGCTCGATCGCCTCGCGGATCAGCTGCCGGCTGAAGGGGGAAACCACGGTTTCCACGGGCAGGCGGTCCAGCGGAGGCGTTTCGATGACCGACAGATCCCGGATCCCCGACAGGGACATGTAGAGCGTCCGCGGGATCGGGGTCGCCGTCAGGGCCAGGACATCCACGGACTTTCTGAGCTGCTTGATCCGCTCCTTGTGGGCCACGCCGAAGCGGTGCTCCTCGTCCACGATGAGGAGCCCCAGGTCCAGGAAAGCGACGTCCCGGGAGAGCAGGCGGTGGGTCCCGATCACCACGTCCACCGTTCCCTGGCGGAGCCCCGCCACCACGGCCTTCTGCTCCTTCGGCGAACGGAAGCGGGAGAGCAGCTCCACCCGCAGCGGGAACGGCGCGAACCGCTCAGTGAAGGTCGCCCAGTGTTGCTGGGCCAGGATCGTCGTCGGCGCCAAAAGCGCGACCTGCTTGCCGTCCATCGCGGCCTTGAACGCGGCCCGGAGGGCGACCTCCGTCTTGCCGTAACCCACGTCGCCCGCGACCAGGCGATCCATGGGGCGGGGCTTCTCCATGTCGGCCTTGACCTCCTCGATGGCGCGGAGCTGATCGGGGGTCTCCTCGAAGCGGAACGCCGCCTCGAACTCCCGCTGCCAGGGGGCGTCCGGGCCGAAGAGATGACCGTCCAGCACCGAGCGGGCAGCGTAGAGCCGGAGCAGCTCCTCGGCCATCTGGCGGAGCGCCGCCCTCACGGACTCCTTTACTCGCTGCCACGAAGTCCCGCCCAGCCGATCCAGCCGCGTGGCGGCGCCGTCGGCCCCCGCATACTTCGAGATGACGCTCAGGCGCTCGACGGGCAGGTAGAGACGGCTCCCCTCCGCATATTCGAGGAGGAGAAAATCGCCCTGCCGGTCGTCCACGGAAAGGGTCTTCAGGCCGAGGTAGCGGCCGATCCCGTGCTCTTCGTGAACCACGAGATCGCCCACCTCGAGGTCCGTGAACGCCGTGACGGCGGCCCCCCGCTGGAACCGCGGCCGGCGGAGGGTCCGCCGCCGGGCGCCGAAGAGCTCCTCCTCGGTGAGAAGGATCGAGCCAAGGGCAGGGACCGCGAACCCCTGAGAGCACTCGCCGACCAGGATGCCAAGCCCCTCCGGGCTCCCGAGCGACGCGTCGGCGGCGGCCTCGAGGGCGTGCTCCCGGAGGATCTGCTTCAGGCGGTGGGCCTGGGCGTCATCCTGAACCACCAGCCGGACCCGGAAACCCTCGCGGAGCCACTCGACGAGGTCGGCGGCCAGCTGGCGGAACTGTCCGCGGAAGCTCCCGACCGACCGCACGTCGAGGGTGAAGCGCCTCGCCGAGGGATCCGGCGCGGCGACGGGCAGGAGCCCCAGCTCCACCCGCTGCCGCCCGGCCAGGAGCTCGGCGAGCGGGATCGCGGACGGCGCCTCGTCCCGCGGGCCCTCCAGGAGGGCCGGGTCGTCCAGGATCACCGGCGCGTCCGCGCCGAGGTACGTCAGCAGCGTGGCCCCCCCGCCCTGCCCGTCGGACAGCGGCAGCACCTCGACGGACTCGAGCGTCTCGAGCGACCGCTGGGAGGTGGGATCGAAGAGACGAACCGACTCGACCTCGTCCCCGAAGAACTCCACGCGCACCGGCCGCTCCCGCGCGGGGGAGAAGATGTCCACGATCCCGCCGCGGAGGCTCCACTGCCCCACCTCCACGACCGTTTCCACCCGCGCGTACCCCGCGGCCTCCAGGCGCTCCAGCAGCTCGTCTCGCGCGAGCTCCCCTTGCACCCTGAGGCCGAAGGTGAGGCGGCGGAAGTCGTCGGGCGGCGGAAGGGGCGAGGTCAGCGCCGCGGGAAGCGCGACGATGGTCAGCGGCTCTCCGCGGAGCAGGCGGTGGCACACCCACGCCCGCTCCCCCGCCTCTTCCCGCTGGGGACGGCCCCGCCAGAACGCGGGCTGCCCCGGCGGGAACTCGACCGCCAGCCGCGACGGAACGTCCAGGGCCTGCTCGAAGAAGCGGAGGTCCCGGCACATCCGGTCGAGCCCGGAGCGGTCGCCGACCAGGACCAGGGCCGGGCGGCCGGTCTCCCGAAGGAGCGCGGCGGCCACCAGCGAGCGCGATGATCCCCAGAGGCCGTCCACGCGAAGACAGGGATCTCCCTCGGCGAAGGCCCCGGCGAGCGCCTGAAACGGGGCCCACTGGGCGAGCAGGAAGGGCTGAACGGGCACAGCCATGAACGACATATCACGAATACCACCGGGGACGGTCGGCGTCAACCGACCGGCGGTTACCGGCTGACCTGGGCGAGGTAAAAGGAAAGCGTCTCGAGCTCGATAGACAGGTCCACGTTCTGCAGGCGAACGTCCTTGGGGACCTTGAGCCGGGTCGGCGCGAAGTTCAGAATGGCCTTGATCCCGGCCGCGACGAGCCGGTCGGCGACGGCCTGGGCCGCCGCGGGCGGCACGGCCACGATCCCGATCTGGAGATTGCGCCCCTTGGCCTCCTGGGCCAGCTCGCGCAGCGGGAGGATCGGCACGCCGTCCACCGTGCGCCCGGCCTTCTGGGGATCGTCGTCGAAGATCACCGAGATCCGGAACCCCTGGTGGGCGAACCCCTTGTAGTTGAAGAGCGCCGACCCGAGGTTTCCGAACCCCACCAGCGCCACCTGCCACTCCCGATCGAGCCCCAGGATTCGCTGCAGCTCGGCCTTCAGCCCCGACACGTAATACCCGATGCCGCGGACGCCGAACTCGCCGAAGTAGGCCAGGTCCTTCCGCACCTGGGCGGAGTTGAGGTTGAAGCGCTCCGCCAGCTCCTCGGAGGAGACGGTCTTCACACCGTCCTCCTCCAGCTGGAGCAGGCAGCGCGTGTACACCGAGAGACGACGGATGGTCATCTCCGGGATCTTGGGAATCTTGAAGCTCGGCCGAGGCGTCATGGATGCTCCCCGCGGGCATCCGGCTGGATGCCCGCGCGTCGCGCTACCCTACGCGGGCCACTTGACGAACAACAGCAGGATTCCCATCACGAGCACGTACAGCGCAAGCGACTCGATGAGCGCGAGACCGATGATCATCGCGGTCTGAATGCGCCCGGCGGCACCCGGCTGGCGCGCCATGGCGTCCACGGCGCTGGCGGTCGCCCGCCCCTGCCCGAGACCGCACAATCCGGAGGCAATCGCCATGCCGATCCCCGCCGCGATCACCGCGAATGGTTTAAGCCAGTTCTCGCCGCCTGTCGGCTCGGCCGCGAGAGCCACCCCGGGGATCGCAAGCACGGTCATCAACGCGAAGACGAGTGAGCGTCGCACGGACTGCCCTCCTTCTGTGATGGGATGTCCATTAGTGATGCTCGGCCTCCTCAATGGCGCCGGCAATGTAGAGCATCGAGAGCATGACGAAAATGAACGCCTGCAGGAACGCGACAAGGATCTTCAACGGGTACAGGAACCCGACCGTGAACACGACCATGATCAGCGCCGCGGGAGCGCCGAGCAGGACGCCCCCCAGCGAGCCCGTCAGCGCCCAGCCCAGCATGCCGTCGAAGCCCATGAGAAAAAAGAAGACCGCGAGCAGAATATGCCCGCCGGTCATGTTGCCAAAGAGCCGGAGCGACAGCGAGAGCGGCCGGGCCAGATGGCTGACGATCTCGATCGGGACCATCAGCCAGGCGAGCCAGACCACCGGCCCCATGAAGTGCCTCGCATACGCGCGCATGCCCTGCCTCCGGATGCCGATCCAGTGGTAGGTGAAGAAGACGATCAGCGCGCACGCGGCCGTGGTGTTGAGGTTCGCGGTGGGCGCGATCAGTCCCGGCACGAGACCCATCAGATTCGAGGTGACAATGAACAGCCCGAGCGTCGCCAGAAGGGGGAAGTACCGACGGCCTTCGTGGCCCAGCACGTCATCGATGAGAGTCAGAAACTGCTCCAGCACGATCTCCATGAAGTTCTGGGCGCCTCGGGGAACCATCTCGAGGCGCCGGGACGCGATCAGCGTCAGGAGCCCCAGGAGCACCATCGCGACCCACGTGTACGTCAGGTGGTCGGGGACGCCGGGGATCACGAAGATCGGTGGATGCTCGAGGCTTCCCATGACCTCAGTCCGCTTCTCGTGCGGCGCGGAGACCCTGAGCGACCAGGATCGGGGGCAGGACCGAGAGGCCCACGATCACCCCGAGCGGGTGGGTCCAGCCGCTCCCCAGGAGCAGGCCGAGGGCGCCAACCGTGGAAAGGTGGCGAAGCCACGCGCCGCGAAGGGCCGCGCCGCCCGAGCCGCCGTCCCGCACGAGAGCGGCAGCGTTCGCCACGCTGCGAGCGAGCCAGCGGAAATTCAGCAGCGCGACGGCGCCCCCCCCGGCCACTCCCGCCGCGCCCTCGACACCGGCCGCCCAGCCGGCCACCGCGCTGAGCGCGATGACGGCCGCGAGTCCGCTCCAGGTCACGCGGCCGGACAGATCACCGTGCCTCATCATCGAATCCGCCCAAATGTTTGATCGCGCGAAAGAGGTTCACGAACCCTGCCGCGATGCCAAGCCCGAGGCCGAGCAACAGCAGCCACGGTTGAGTGCCGAGCCATCGGTCGGCCCAGTACCCACCGGCGAGGCCGACGACGATGCACATGACGAGGGTCGTCCCGACGAAGGCGTAGGAACCAAGCCCACGCCATGACGAGTCGCCTCCGGAGCCATGTGAACAGGAACACTATCACACCTCTATCCCCGTGGCAAGGGGCTGCAACTATATGCTTTTATTGCTCCTTCCCGATCTCCCCGCCTGCCCCTGTGGTACAAACGGGGATGGCCCCTAGCCGAACATGCCACCCATGCGAGTCCCCGCCACCCTATTGATCACGATCAGGGAGAGAGCCGCCACCACGATGAGGATGAAGCCCAGGGCGGCCGCCTCGTTGGCGCTCCCCGCGATGTAGAAGTTGAAGATCCCGACGGTCATCATCTCCCAGCCCCCCAGGGACAGAAACAAGGTGGCCGAAGCCTCCTGGAGCGACGTCATGAAAGAGAAGAGCCCGCCCACCAGGACCCCCTTCCAGATCAGCGGCAGCGTGATGTCCCTGAACGTCTGGAACCCTGTGGCCCCCACGTTGGCCGCCGCCTCCTCCATGGAGGTATGGACCAGCAGGAGCGAGGCGTAGCTCCCGCGCACCGTGTAGGGCAGGCGGCGCACCGCCAGCACCAGGGGCATGATGATCCAGACGCTCGTGAGGGCGACTCCGAGCCCCGGGATCTCCACGTGGAAGGCGCGGATGTAGGCGATGCCGACGGCGGTGCCCGGGATGGCCAGGATCAACGTGTTCAAGGCGTCCAGGGCCCCGTTTCCCGGCAACCGGGTTCGCGCGAGCATCCACGCGATCGGCACCCCGACCAGGATGCAGAGCCCCACGGCGATGCCCGAGTACAGGAAGCTGTTCAGGATGTACTTCGGCGTCTCGACAATGACCCGCTCGAAGTACTGGAGCGTGTACTGGAGGGGGACCAGAGTCAGCGACCATCCTTTCCCAAAGGCCGCCAGCGTCACCCCGATGTAGGGGATGAAGGAGAGGAGCATCACGAACGAGAGCGCTGCCACGACCAGGATCTGCTTCACGGGGGACAGGCGCCGCCGCTCCACCTTGGAATAGGCGAGCGAGGAGTAGTCCTTGATGGCCACATACTGCTTGGCGGCGATCAGGAAGAGCACGGCCAGGATCACCATGAGCGCTGAGATCACGATCCCCATCCTGAAGAGGCGCCGGTCCACGAACTGGACGACGTTCAGGTAGGCCTGAGAGGCCAGCAGGTCGTGGACGCCAAGGATCAACGGGGTCGCGAAGTCGGCGAACGTCCAGATGAAGACCAGGAGTGCCCCGGCCATGTACCCGGGGGTCGTCAGCGGCAGGGTGATGGTCCAGGTCTTCCGCCAGGCCCGGGCGCCGACGCTTTCCGCCGCCTCCTCCAGCGAGGGGTCCACCTTGCCGAGCGCGTCCACGACGTTTAGGGTGATCATCGGAAACAGGTGCAGGGTCTCCACCAGGAGCACGCCGTGGATCCCGTAGACGAAGTTGATAGGCGTGAGCATGTCCAGGTAATCCATCAGGAAGACGTTGATGGTGCCCGCCCGCCCCATGATGAAGGTGAACCCGAGCACCCCCACCAGAGGCGGCGAGATGATCGGGATCAGCGTCAGGTAGGAGAAGACGCTCCGCCCCCAGAAGTCGTACCGAACGAGCAGAAAGGCGATGGCGACGCCCAGCACCGAGGTGGCGACGACGGTTCCGACTCCGAGGAGGATGGAGTTCCAGAGCGAGCGCAGGTAGAACCGGTCGGTGAAGAACTCGTAGAAATTCAGCAGCGTGAACCGCCCCGCATCATCGGTGAAGGCGTCGTAGAACAGCCGGAGGAGCGGATAGACGAGGAAGACGATCAGGAACGCCCAGATGAGCGCCACGCCAAGTGCCGGCAGGGCCTTCGCCCACGGCCGGGGCGCGACGAGGACCGTGGCGCGGCCGTCAGGCGGCGTCATCGGCGATGGCGAGCGTTACCGACGGGGGGAAGGAGACCGTGACGGCCTGCCCCAGGGCGAACGGCTCGTGGTGCCAGGGGTCGCGGATGTCGGCCTTGACCACCTGTCCGCGCTCCACCTCCACGTCGTAGCGGAGGGTGTTGCCGAGATAGGAGGCGAAGGTCACCCTCCCCCGAATCACGTTGCCGTCGGACGCCGCCGCCGGTCCGCTCCCGATCGCCACGTTCTCGGGCCGGATGGCCAGCACGCAGGCGTCGCCGGGCCCGATCCCGCTGTTCGGCATCGCGCGGAAGACCCCCAGCGCCGTCTCCACGAGAAGCTCCTCCCCTCGCCGCTCCTTGACGGTACCCTGGAGCAAGTTGTTGGTCCCCACGAAATCGGCGACAAACCGCGTCAGCGGCCGCTCGTAGAGCTCCTTGGGCGTCCCGACCTGCAACACTTTGCCGTCGCGCATGACCGCTACCCGGTCGGAGAGCGAGAGCGCCTCCTCCTGGTCGTGGGTGACGTAGAGGGCGGTGATGCCGAGCTCCTTCTGCAGCTTGCGGATCTCGGCCCGGACCTGGACGCGGATCTTCGCGTCCAGGTTGGAGAGCGGCTCGTCCAGGAGGAGGAAATCCGGATTCAGCACGAGGGCGCGCGCCAGCGCGACCCGTTGCTGCTGGCCGCCCGAGAGTTGGCCCGGATACCGCCCCTCCAGGCCCGAGAGGTTGACTTTTCTCAACCCCTCCATCACGCGCGATTCGATCTCGCTCCGGCCGAGCTTCCGGAGGCGGAGCCCGTAGGCCACGTTGGCGAAGACTCTCATGTGGGGCCACAGCGCGTAGTTCTGGAAGACCATGCCGATGTTCCTCGCATACGGAGGAAGCGCGTTGACGACACGGTCCCCGAACACGACTTCACCGGCGTCCGGCTGGTAAAAGCCGGCGACGAGGCGCAGGAGCGTCGTCTTCCCGCAGCCCGATGGGCCGAGCAGCGTGAAGAGCTCCCCGTCGCCGACGTCGAGGCTCGCCCGATCGACGGCGGTGACGCTCCCGAACCTCTTCGCGACCCCGCGCAGGACGATCTTCACGTCTTCGTCATTAGTACTTCTTCTTCAGGTCGTCGAGGACCGCCTCGATGTCCTTCCGGTACTGCTCGTTGACCTCCTTGTAGCGCTTCTGCGCGATGTCGTCGTCGTAGATGTTGGAGACCGGCGCGTCGAAGTAGGAACGCACCCCGCCGGTGAACTCGACCGCCAGCTCCGCGGTGGAGCCGGGGGGGCCCTGGACCTTGTACTTGGGGGTGATGGGGAAGAGGCCGCGCTCCATGAACACCCGCTGCCCCTGCTCGGTCAGGAGGAACTCCACGAAGGCCCGGGCGGCCTTGGGATGCTTGGCGCCCGCCAGGATCCCCATGGGCTCCGGGGTCACAAAGGCGTTCTTCGGCGCCACGAACTTGATGTCGAAGCCCGCCAGCTTCTCCTCGAAGGCCATGTAGGACGGGACCGCGAACCCGACGGCGAACTCGCCCTTGGCCACCACCGACGGAACGTCCCGGCTCCGGGCGGTGAAGATGCCCGAGTTGGCGGCCAGCCGCTGCAGCCACTCCCATCCCTTGGCGTCCCCCTTCTCCTGGAGGATAACCTCGTAGGTGGCGTGGGAGGAGGAGGAGCGGGTCGGGGCGCACTGGGCCACGTTGCCCTTGAGCTTGGGGTTCAGCACGTCCTCCCAGTCCTTGAGCTCGGCCACCCCGAGCCGCTTCAGGACCCTTGGATGGTAGACGAGGCCGTAGGGCTCGAGCGCGGTCCCGACCCAGAAGCCGTTGGGGTCCTTGAGGGGGACCGGCTTCGGCTTGCCGATGGAGGCGGGGATCGCGTCCCAGGCCGCTTTGGAGATCTCGACCTTGACGAGGAGCTTCTGCTCGGCCAGCTTGTCGAAGAGCGCCGACTCTCCGCCCCAGAAGATGTCTACTTCGGGCTTCCCCTTCCACTCCACGATCCTGCCGTAGGAAACCGGGGTCCCGGCGTAGAGCGCGTTGGTCTTGAGGTTCACGTTCCACTTCTCCTTCGCGTACTGGGCGAAGGCCTTCAGCGCCGCGTCCACGATGAACTTGGAGACCGGCGTCTGCAGCACCAGCTCGTCCTCGATGGGCGCCTGTGCCTGCGCCAGGCCGGCGCCGCCCACCAGAGCTGCCAGCAGCAGCGCCACGGCCGTCAACGTCGTGCGTTTCATGGTTGCCTCCTGTCTTGAGGTCATGAGTTTGCCCAGCCGCGGGACCGCTCGACGGCCCGTCGCCAGCCGCCGTACAGCGCGTTCCGGCGCCCCTCGTCCATCGCCGGCGTGAACTGTCGGTCGAGTCTCCACCGTCCCGCCAGCTCGTCCGGCTTCCAGAGCCCGGCCCCCACCCCCGCCAGGTAGGCGGCGCCCAGCCCCGTCGTCTCGGTCACCGACGGGCGCAGGACGGGGACGTCCAGCAGGTCGGCCTGGAACTGGCAGAGGAAGTCGTTGGCCGCCGCTCCGCCGTCCACGCGGAGCGACCGGAGCGACGCGCCGGCCTCGGCCGCCATGGTCTCCAGCACGTCCCGGCTCTGGTAGGCGATCGCCTCCAGCGCCGCGCGGACCATGTGCGCCCGGGCGGTGCCCCGCGTGATCCCCACGATGGTCCCCCGCGCGTACATGTCCCAGTACGGGGCGCCGAGCCCCACGAAGGCGGGGACGAGGTACACGCCGCCGGTGTCGTCCACCGACTCGGCGAGCTCCTGGCTCTCCGCCGCGTGAGCGATCAGGCCGAGGCCATCCCTGAGCCACTGGATGGCGGCGCCCGCGATGAAGACCGACCCCTCCAGCGCGTAAGTCGTCGTCCCGCCCGTCTGCCACGCCACCGTGGTGAGCAGGCCCTCCTTCGACGGCACCGGGGTGGGTCCGGTGTTGAGGAGCATGAAGCAGCCGGTGCCGTAGGTGTTCTTGGCCATTCCGGGCTGGAAACAGACCTGCCCGAAGAGCGCGGCCTGCTGGTCTCCGGCAATCCCGGCCACGGGGATTCCGGCGGGCAGCCACCCCAGGTCCGCGGTCTCGCCGAACACTCCCGCCGAGGGTCTCACCTCGGGAAAGACGCTCATCGGAACCGCCAGGGCCCCCGCGAGCTCAGCGTCCCAGCCGAGCGACAGGATGTCGAAGCAGAGCGTCCGGGACGCGTTCGACGGATCGGTGGCGTGCCGCCGGCCCCCGGTAAGCTTCCAGAGGAGCCAGCAGTCCACGGTGCCGAAGACGAGCCCGCCGCTCTCGGCCTGACGGCGGGCGCCGGGGACTTCATCCAAGAGCCAACGAATCTTGGTCCCGGAAAAGTAGGCGTCCAGGACGAGGCCGGTCTTCCGCCTGAACAGGACCTCCAGGCCGTCGGACCGGAGCCGCTCGCAGAGCCCGGCCGTGCGCCGGCACTGCCAGACGATGGCGCGGTGGATCGGGTGACCCGTCTTCCGGTCCCAGAGGATCGTGGTCTCGCGCTGGTTGGTGATCCCGATCGCTGCCAGCTCGCCCCCGGTAACGCGCGCCGCCGCCAGGGCCTGCTGGGCCGCGCGCTCCGTGGTCGTCCAGATCTCCTCGGGATCGTGCTCCACCCAGCCCGGCCGCGGGAAGTACTGCGGGAGTAGGGCATAGCCGCGCCCGCGGACCTCCCCCTCCGCGTCCACGACCAGCGCCGTCGAGCCCGTGGTGCCCTGGTCCAGCGCGAGCACGTGGCGCCCGGCCGTCATCGGCCGAGCAGCTCCCTGGCGACGTCGGGGCGATCGGTGATGAGGATCCCCACGCCCAGCTCGATGAACCGCTTCATGGCCCCCGCGTCGTTCACCGTCCACACGCCCAGGAGGAGCCCTGCCTGCTCGGCCTGCTCGACCACGTCGGGGGTGACCAGCCCCTGGTGGAGCCCGATGAAGCGCGCTCCCGCGTCCCGGAGCCTCTCGATCTCCCGTTCGACCGTGGACCGCATCTCGGCGAGATCCCGCTTCTCGCACAGTCCCCCGACCCACACCTCCGGCCGCAGCGTCCTGATCCGGCGGACCGTCTCCTCCTGGAAGGCCATGACGAGCGTCCGGCCGGCCATCCCGTGGCGGTCGAGGATGACGAGGGCCTTCTCTTCGATCCCGGGATAACGGCCGCCGCGCGCGTCCACCTTGATCTCCAGCAGGAGCCGGACCGGGGTCGGCGCTGCCAGCCCGACCACCTCGTCCAGGGTGGGAATCGCCTCCTCCGTACCCTTCCCGTCCCTGCCCTTCAGGCGGAGCGTCCTGAGCTCGGCGAGCGTCCGGTCGCTCACAGCCCCCGCCCCCGTGGTGGTCCGCTCCACGGTCGGGTCATGGATCACCACCACCTCACCATCTTTGCTCAGGTGCACGTCGAACTCCAGGAAGTCGGCGCCGAGGGCGATGGCGTTCCTGAAGGCGAGGAGGCTGTTCTCGGGCCAGATCTGCGCGCCCCCCCGGTGAGCCGCCAGGAGCGTCCCAACCGCCCGCGCCCCGATTGCGCCCGCGCTCACTTGTCGCTCTCGATGAGGCCCTTCACGAACCACCGCTGCATGAAGAGGATGACGGGGCCAGGGAAAAGGCGCCCCAAAATATATCACGGCTCGCGGAAGCGGTGGCTCTGATTCACCTGATCGTGGAAGGCGTCGAGCTCGGCCTCCCGCCGCCGGGCATTCCACCCCAAGAGGTCCGCCATGCGGGCCGCGATGGGCCCGGCGCAGTCGAGGCCCTGGCAGGGGCTGGTGCCGATGCCGGTGCGGCGGAGCAGGAAGTCCTGGAGGGAGATGGTCAGCTCCTCCGCGACGGCGTAATGCAGTTGCGCGACGATCTCCGGGTTGCGCCCGCAGAGCCGCTCGGCGCCGTCGGAGAGTTTCCGGGCGAGGTCCAGGACGCGGACGTAGCTGCGCCCGTAGGTCTCGACGAGCCGCTCGAGCGTCTCCCGCCGGAGCCCCGTCGCCGCCAGCTCCGCCGAGACGTCCATCCACGCCCGCGCCTCCACCCGTCCCGCGCTCTGATCCGCCCCGTCAAGCGTAAGCATCGCGGTGCGCGCGGCAGCGCGGCGCCCCAGCCGCTCCATCGCGAGGTCCGACGCCGCCTCGGCCAGGCTCCTGAAGCAGGTCAGCTTTGTGCCCGTGATCGTGAGAAACTTTCCGCCCGGACCCTCCACCCACACCCGGTGCTGGCGGGACACCTTCGAGGGAGACTTTCCCGGCTCGTGGGTCAGCGGCCGGACCCCCGCGTAGGTGTACAGCACGTTGTCGGCCGTCACGCGCCGGTCGGGGAGGACGCGCCGAACCTCTTCCAGCAGGTACGTCACTTCGTCCTTCGTGGCCCAGAGGCGGTCCAGGTTGCCGTCGAAGTCGGTGTCCGTCGTCCCCACCAGCGAGAACTCGCGCCAGGGGATCACGAAGATCATCCGCTCATCCTGCGCCGGGAGGTACACGGCGCGCTCGGTCAGCCGCGGCAGCAGACAGTGAACGCCCTTGGTGGTCCGGATGACGTGGGGGCCGCGGTCCTGGACGCCGGCCAGCGCCCGGATCTGATCCACCCAGGGGCCGGCCGCGTTGACGATGACCTGACCTCTCACGCGTCGAACCTGATCCGTCAGAAGATCGCGGACGGCGAGGCCCTCGATGCCCTTGGGGCCCCTGAGGACCTCCTCGACCGCCACATAGTTGAACGCCCGGGCGCCGTGACGGCAGGCCGAGAGGACGTTCTCCAGGCACAGGCGTTCGGGAGAGAGCAGGAGATCGTCGAAGTAGTACCCCGCGCCCCGGAGGTCCTCGGCGCGGATCTCGGGCTCCAGCGCCAGGGCGGCTTCCGGCCGGATCACGCCGTAGCGGTCCGTCGCCTTGCCCGGCGTGAGCCAGTCGTAGAGCGCCAGCCCGATGCGCACCTTGATGAGGCCCGGGCGCGCGCCGCGATAGATCGGGATCAGGAACGGCAGCGGGCGGATCAGGTGGGGCGCCAGACGGCTCAGCGTTTCCCGCTCCCTGAGCGACTCCCGGACGAGCTTGAAGTCGAAGAGCTCGAGGTACCGGAGCCCGCCGTGGATCAGCTTGGAGGAGCGGGACGTGGTGCCGTAGGCGAAGTCGGCCTTCTCGAAGAGGGCGACCGAGGCGCCGCGGAGCGCCAGGTCCCGCGCCACTCCCCCTCCGGCCATGCCGCCGCCGATGATGAGGACGTCGAACTGCTGGTTCTCGATCCCGCCCAATCGGCTCATGGTTCCACGAGTTCCCGGATCGACGTGAGGACGTGGTCGGGCTTGAGCTCGGCGATCCGCGGATCGTCGCGGGGAGTGACGCCCGAGAGGACCAGGACTGTGCCCAGCCCCAGGGCTTTCCCCATGGTGACGTCCGTCTCGATCCTGTCCCCCACGATCACCGTCTCGGAGGCCGGGAGCCCCAGCACCTCCAGCGCCACCTCCAGCATGAGGGGGGACGGTTTGCCGACGATCAGCTCGACCGTCTTGCCGGTGACGGCCTCCACGGCCGCGGTCATGCCCGCGCAGTCGGGAATCTCGCCGCCGGCGACGGGACAGGTCCGGTCCGGGTTCGTGGCGATGAGCCGGGCCCCGCGCTTCACCGCCTGGAGCGCGGTGTTGAGCTTGGCGTAGGTGAACGTCCTGTCGAAGGCAATCACCACCCAGCCCACCCGCTCGTCGTCGCGGACCTCGAGGCCGTGAGCCCGGAGCTCCCCGATCAGCGGGGGCTCGCCGATGACGAAGCAGGCGGCGCCGGGATCCGTTCGCGCCAGGTGACGGGCCAGGACCAGGGACGAGTTGACCACTTCCTCCGACCGGGTGGGGATGCCGAGGCGCGTCAGCTTGGCGGCGTAGTCGTCCCGGGTCTGGATGGGCTTGTTGGAGAGAAACGCCACGCGCCGCCCGGCCGCGCGCAGCGCCTCGATGACCTTGGCGGCACCCTCGATCAGGGCCTCTCCCCGGTAGACGGTGCCGTCCAGATCGAAGAGCCAGCCGCGGTACGGGAGGCGGACGCCCAAAGTCTTCAGCGCAACAGCGGGGCCACCGCGGCCTGGGCGAGGTCCAGGACGGGCGCGGGCATCACCCCGAGCTGGAAGACGCCCCAGAGCGCGACCGCCAGGGCCAGGCGCCCGGCGAAGGACGGCGCCGGCCGGGTGGGGAGACCCGCGGGCTCGCGCATGTACATGTAGACGACGACCCGGAGGTAGTAGTAGGCGGCCACGGCCGAGTTGAGGACGGCGATGATCACCAGCCAGATATAGCCCGAGCGGACGGCGGCCCCGAAGAGGTAGAACTTGCCCGCGAAGCCCGCCGTCGGCGGCATCCCGACGAGCGAGAGCAGGAAGAGCGCTAGGGCCAGCGCCAGCACCGGATGGCGCGCGGCCAGCCCCGCGTAGTCGTCCAGCTCCACCGCCTCCTGGCGCCCCCGCTCGAGGAGCAGGATCACCCCGAAGGCCCCCACCGTCGTGAAGGTATAGACCAGCAGGTAGAACAGCACGCTTCCAACCCCGAGCGCTCCGCCGGCCACCACCCCGACCAGCATGTACCCGACGTGAGCGATCGAGGAGTAGGCCAGCATCCGCTTGAGGTTGGACTGGGCGATGGCGATCACGTTCCCGAGGGTCATCGTGAGCACGGCCACCACCAAGAGGAGCAGGGTCCAGTCCGGCTGGTTGACCTTGAACGTCGAGAAGAGGACGCGCAGGAGGGCGGCGAACCCCGCCGCCTTGGAGCCGGTGGCGATCAGGGCCGTCACGCTCGTCGGCGCGCCCTCGTACACGTCCGGCACCCACATGTGGAACGGCACCGACGAGATCTTGAAGCCGAACCCCACGAGGAGCAGGCCGAATCCGATCAGGAGCAGCGGATCCCGCTGGAGGCCGCCCGCCGCCGCCGCGATTCGATCCAGCGCGGTGGTGCCGGTAGCGCCGTAAATCAGCGCGATCCCGTACACGAAGAAGCCCGTGGCGAAGGCGCCCAGGAGGAAGTACTTCATCGACGCCTCTGCCGACGTCAGTCTCCCCCGGAAAAGTCCGGCGAGCACGTAGAGCGACAGCGACATCAGCTCCAGGGCCAGAAAGATCACGATCAGGTCGGCGGCCTGGGCCATCAGCATCATTCCCAGCGTGGCGAGGAGCACCAGGATGTAGTACTCGCCGGTCTCCATCCCGTTGCGGCGGAGGTAGTCCATGGACAGGAGGAGGACCAGCGCCGCCGCGTAACAGATCACCACGTCGAGGAACACGGCGAAGTTGTCCAGCACGAGCATCCCCCCGAACGCACGCCCCTCCCGCCCCCAGAGGAGCAGGGCCGCGAGCAGCGCGGCCACGACCCCGACGAGCGCCACGACGGCGAGATGCCCTTTCCGCTCCCGGGGCGGGAGCAGATCGAGCAGGATCACCAGGGCGGCCGTCGCCGCCACCAGCAGCAGCGGGGCCAGGGGCACCAGGGCGCCGGGCATCAGCGCCCTCCCGGCGCCGCGGCGACCTTGGACTGGACCTGGGTGATGAGCGCCTGGACGCTCGCCTCGGTCATCCCCGTGAAGGGACGCGGGTACACGCCGATCCAGACGATGAAGAGGAGCACCGGCAGGAGCACGGCCCACTCGCGCCCCGTCAGGTCGGCGAGCCCGCGGTTCGCCTCGCTCGTGATCTCCCCGAAGCAGACGCGCTGGTACATCCAGAGCAGGTACACCGCCGCGAAGACGATGCCGCTGGTCGCCAGGACCGGCACCAGGTAGGCGGCCGGAGCGGCGGACGGGCCGGAGGCCCACGCGAAGGCGCCGACCAGGATCAGGAACTCGCCGACGAACCCGTTGAGGCCGGGGAGGCCCAGCGAGGAGAGGGACACGATCATGAAGAGGGCGGAGAAGGCCGGGATCGTCTTCCAGAGCCCGCCGAAGTCGGCGATGAGCCGCGTGTGGCGCCGCTCGTAGAGGATCCCCACCATGAGGAAGAGCGCCCCCGTGGAGAGCCCGTGGTTCACCATCTGGATGATGCCGCCCACGATCCCTTGCGGGGTGAGGGTGAAGAGGCCGAGCACGACGAAGCCCAGGTGGCTCACGCTGGAGTAGGCCACGAGCTTCTTCAGATCCGGCTGGACCATGGAGACCCAGGCGCCGTAGACGATGCCGACCAGCGACAGGAGGAAGATCCACGGGACGAAGGCCAGGCTGGCCTGGGGAAACAGCGGCAGGCAGAAGCGGAGGAAGCCGTAGGTGCCCATCTTGAGGAGGACTCCCGCGAGGATCACGCTGCCCGCGGTCGGCGCCTCCACGTGGGCGTCGGGGAGCCACGTGTGGAAGGGAAACAGCGGCACCTTGATCGCGAAGGCCACCGCGAACGCCAGGAAGAGCCAGACCTGCGATCCTCCCGGGACGACGTAGCCCGCGAGGACCGGGAGGTCGAAGGTGTAGGTGCCCGTGGCGGCGCCGTGCTGGAAGTAGAGCGCCAGGATGGCCACCAGCATGAGCACGGAGCCGGTCAGGGTGTAGAGGATGAACTTGATCGCCGCGTAGATCCGGGCGGGCCCGCCCCAGACCCCGATGATGAGGTACATGGGGATCAGCATGGCCTCCCAGAAGATGTAGAAGAGGAAGAGGTCCAGGCTGACGAAGACCCCGAGCATCCCCGTTTCGAGGAGGAGCATGGTGATCGAGAACTCCTTGACCCGATCCTGTACCGCCCGCCAGGAGGAGAGGAGCGCCAGCGGCGAGAGGAAGGTCGTCAGGAGCACCAGGAGCAGGCTGATGCCGTCGATCCCGAGGTGGTAGGAGATCCCGAAGGACGGCATCCACGGGAGCCGCTCGGGGAACTGGTAGTCGGCGCTCGCGGCGTCGAAGCCGGCGTAGAGGAGGAGGGAGACGGCGAAGGTCGCCACGGCGACGAGGAAGGCGAACCAGCGGACGAGGGCCGCCCGGCCCCGCGGGAGGAGCGCGATGACGACGGCCCCCAGCACGGGGAGAAAGGTCACCGCCGAGAGGATCGGCTCTCTCATCGCGACAGGAAGAACGCGACGATGACGACAGCGCCCAGGAGCGTCGCGAGCGCGTAGTTCATGACGTAGCCGGTCTGGACGAGCCGCATCGACCGCGCCCAGCCCACGACCAGCCGCCCCACGCCGTTGACGATCCCGTCCACGAACCCCAGGTCGAGGACGCGCGCGCAGAAGCCGGCCAGCCACACGAGCGGCCGGACGAAGAGGACGTCGTACACCTCGTCCACGTAGTACTTGTTCAGGACGAGGGCGTGGAGCCAGTTCCGCGGGTGACCGATGGCCTCCGCGTTGACGGGGCGGCTGTCGTAGATCAGCCACGCGAGCAGGACCCCGGCCACCGCGGCGATGACGGAGAGGATGAGGAGCGTCAGGGCCGAAAGCGCGCCGTGGCCGGCCTCCTCGGCGAGGGGGAACACGGGGCTCAGAAACCGCGCGAATGCCGTCCCGTGGGCCGACGGGATCCCGACGGCCACGCCGGCGACGGCGGTCAGCAGGGCGAGGATGCCGAGCGGGACGGTCATCACCCGGGGCGACTCATGGACGTGGCGGGCGACCTCCTGGGACATGCGGGGGGCGCCGCGGAAGGCGAGGATGAAGGCCCGGGAGATATACACCGCGGTGAGCAAGACGCCGAGCAGCAGGACCGCCCAGAGCCCGGGGCGGCCCGCGTGGTACGCCGACTTCAGGATCTCGTCCTTGGAAAAGAAGCCGGCCAGCGGCGGGAGGCCG